>NZ_MNUD01000027.1:0-30133 GCF_001917295.1 Akkermansia sp. 54_46 | reverse complement strand
GCGAACCTTATTCATAATCCCCTACGTTATCAAGGTTTACGTAGGTTTTCTTACAGAAACTTTTGGCGGAGAGAGTGGGATTCGAACCCACGGTGGGTTGCCCCACGGCGGTTTTCAAGACCGCTGCATTAAACCGCTCTGCCATCTCTCCATGCAACAAGCGCGAGCACAGGCTACCGTAACGAAGGCGGTTCTGTAAAGTCCTATTCATGTCTTTCCGGCATGTTTGCGGGAACAGCCCGTTTTCCCAAATGGGAGACTGCCGCCTGTTCCCGCGGCATCAGGGCAGGAATTCTCCCGGCAGGAGGCTGATGAGCCGCATGGCGCATTTTCGGGGAGCGTCTTCGGAAGTGTCTATGGAGAAATCATGCGGGAAATGGCGGTGGATGCCCGCGTGCTGGCGCTGGGCATGGGCCGGGGCTGGGGTCCGGTCAGTGCGGCGCCGCTCGCGCTCCAGCAGAACATCCTGACGGCATTCCACCCTGACCAGGATGCGGGGGATGCCGTCCAGGCGGTTCAGGAGGTCCTGAATCCAGTGGGGGGATTCGCCGATGACGTGGTCCACGATGACCAGGGCGCCTTTCCGGGCCGCCTCTGCAATGGCGGCGTGGAAAGATTCAATGAAGGGCAGGCCGGATTCCCTGACGGCATCCAGGGCGGTTTCATGCTTTCCCTGGCTCATGGCCAGATAATCGTCCATGGAGAAAATCATGGCTTCCTCTTTCAGCAGAAGCCGCAAGTTCCGGGCCAATGTGCTTTTTCCCGCGCTGGAGGCTCCGTTGAGCAGGATGACGCGCCCGCTCCGCGGTCGAGGTGTTTTCCGTTTCTCCGCAAGGCCTTTCTTCCCCATGGCCTTATGGCTTTCCGGACGGTTCGCGGAGGTGTTTTGATCGCCGTCTTCCGTCCGGCAGGTTCCGGCCCCTTCCGTAAGGGTGGGGGCTTCCTGACGGGAGATGCAGGCTGGTTTCCTGAGGATGTCGGACGCGGCGGTCATGGAAGGTTCATGGGCATCATGAATAAAAAGATTCGTCAGGGCAATCATAAGAATGGCTCCGTGCGGACGGAATCGCCGCTGTTCGTGGCTTGCCGGGCAGGGGCGGGAGAGGATCTTCTTACGGAGCGGCCGCGGCGGCATGGATGCCGTCCGTCATGACTCCGTGGGGCATGCTGCGCCTTTTCCCGTCAATAACGGGGATGCCTCATTCCTGCCGGAAGCCTTCCCGGCCGTCATTTGCTTCTTGCAGCGGACGGGGGAGGCATGAGAGAGTTCGTCATGGCCTCTTCCCCGGATGTAGTAGAATATATTTGTTTCCAGCTCCGGCATGCCGGGGATATTTCCTTCAGAAAAATGTTTGGGGACTACGGATTGTACTGCGGCCGGACATTCTTCGGTTTGGTGTGTGACAACCAGTTGTATGTCAAGATAACGGAGTCGGGTTTGAAGATGTTTCCGCAACAGGAGCAGGGCTGCCCCTATCCCGGCGCCAGGCCGCATTTCCTGGTGACGGATCTGGACGATGACCGGACCCTTTCCTCCCTTGTCAGGGAGACATGCTCCATTCTGGCTGTTCCGTCTGTTCTGGAGGGGAAAAAGAAAAAGGCGTCCGGTGAAAAAAGAAGCAGGCACCCTTAGACGCCTGCCGGCAGGAAATGGCTGCTGGAGGGGAAGGTTATTTCCCGGGAGTTTCCGGAGCGGCCAGAGAGGAGAGGTTCTTCTTCAGGCTGGCGGCGGCGGTTTGCGTGGCTTCGTTGTCGGACTCCGTGAATTTGTCCACGGCCTGCGTCAGGGATTTAAGGTCGGATTCCGATATTTTGCGCCCTTTTGCCTTGCGCTGTTCCAGAGCGGAGATTTTTTTATTGAGGTCGGCCAGTTTTGATAAATCCCTGTTCGCTTTCAGGGCCGCCAGAGGTTCGTCAAATTCCTTGACGGAGGGAACCGCCGTTTTGAGGCGCATGATGGCCGTTACCGCTTCCAGAGGGTCGGACTGGATCCGGGCCTGCACGATTTCCTTGGTATTTTCCAACCATGCGTCAAAAGCTTCACATACGGCCTGCGCTTCCTCGTCATTCGTTTTTTTCCTCAGAGGTGTGATTTTGGATTCGATGTTGCTGCCGGTGGAAACGACCGTTTTGGCCAGCGATTTGTATTTGTTCAGTTCCACTCCTTCCAGAATAGGAAGGCCGCGTTCCATCTTCATCACTTCCTTTTTCACCAGGTCATAGAGCTGGGGAGGATAGCCCTTGGCCACGACTTTTCCGTTGGCTCCAATCAGAACGGCATGAGGCAATCCGCCCGGGCAGGGAGCCTCCGGAATGCTCAGACTCTGATAGATGGGGAAAGTGATCTTCTTTTCTTCCAGAAACTGTTTGACCCTGGGGGACGGGAGCTGGCTGTGGCTGCCTATGACAGTAAAGCCCTTGGACTGGAATTTTTCCTGCAATTCCTGCAGATGCGGCATGCTGGCGATGCAGGGCGGGCAGTTGATGCCCCAGTATTCAAAAAACACCACTTTCCCTTTCAGGTCGGAAGCTTTGAGTTTCGGCCCGTGGATATGGCTGCCGTCGTTGAAGGCTGGATAGGTGACTTTGCTTTCCGCCGCCTGGGCGGAGGCGGGAACCGCCATGGCGGCGATGATACCGGATAAAATAAAGGCAGGAAAGGCGTTCATGGAACGGATGATGAAGAATTCAACATTGAGTGTCAAGGAGGAAGCGGAATTTTCAACTGGAGTTTCCTAAGGGTTCAACGGCCCGCATGCGCCGGGGATGGGGGGCGGGGCACTCCCTGCCCTGGGAAGATTTGGCTGTTTTTTCCCTGAGGGAGAGGCGTTTCAGGCTATATCCAGTCCCATGATGTAGTCCGTCATGTAGTAACCGTGGCCGATGTGGAAATCCCCGCGTTCCAGGGTCCGCATGCCCATGCGCTGGTAGAATTCCACCGCCCGGGTGTTATCGCGGTTCACGTTCAGGCGCATCAGGCACGGTTCCGGGTGGATGCTTCTGATGTAGCTGATGGCGTGGCGGAACAGAAAGCTTCCTATATGCAGGCCCTGGAAGCCGGGCAGAACGTAGATTTTCTGCAAATGGAAGACGCCGGGGCCTTCCGGCTGGACGGACAGGTAGCCGCAGTCCTTTCCCTCATGGGAGGCAATGAAGTACACATGCCCCTCCTCCATCTGTTTTTCCAGGTTGGCGGGGGAATACATCCAGTCCATCATGAAATCTATTTGCTCTCTGGAAAGGAGGTCCCGGTATGTGGCCGGAAAAGCCTGGCAGGCCAGTTCATGGATCAGCGTGATGTCGTCCTTGGCGGCTTGGCGGAGAGTCGGCATGGCAGAAATATTACACGGAAAAGCGCCGGATGAAAAGGGCCTCTTCCCCATTTCCGGCGGAATTTTCCGGCATGGCCTATTTTCCCCTACCTATTCCGGCGGAGACATCCTATGCTGAATGCCGCCGTTTTTCTGACAGCCTTCCGGGAAATGCTGTTTTTATGGCGAACCCTGCATGTCCAGTCATGAAAGAACCCATTCCCATACAACAATGGCTTCCCGCGGGGCCTCTGAGGGACATGGGTGAAAAATACGTAAGCCAGCTTCCGGACGTGGCGCAAAATCCCATCGGTCCGGAATCCCTCATGCACCAGTCGGACCATTCCTGGTCGGAATACCTGGTAGCCTATTCCCTCCTGTACCCGGGGGTAGTCGTCATCCTGGCCCTGCTGGGGGGGCTGGGGCTTGGGGCTTTCTTCATTTTTTGCCGCCGCCGGGAATATTCCCACCGTATTTTCTGTTCCAAATGCGGCTCCATGATGTACCCGTGCGGGCTGCACTGCCCGGAGTGCGGCACGCCCAATCCGTCCCCCCGTGCCCTGAACTGGATAGGATATTCCAGGCTGCGCACCGTGGTTCCTCCCTCCGGATGGAAAAGGCATGAGGAAGTTCTCCGCAGTTACCGGCGGTGTTTTTACTGCGGGCAGCCTCTCCGTGAGCCCTCTCTTGACCAGCGTTGCCCCGCCTGCGGCAAGGCGGTGCTCCAGGGTGAGCAGTCCGTGGACCGGTATGATGCGTATATTGGCCGCCGCAGGGGGTGGACCTTCGCTGCCGTGGTCGTGCTGGGGGTGGTTCCCATTTTGGGGCCGCTGCTGGCTTCCTCCCTGTACAGGAGAACGCTCATCAACCCGTATTCCCTGTACATGACCGTGTACCGGGAAAGCTTCCTGATGGTGGTTCTTTTTCTGTGCCGTCATTTGTTTCGCCTGCTGCCGTTCATCGGCATCATCGGCATGCCCGTCCTTTGCGTGACGGAATACCACCTGTACCGGCGCATGTTCCTGTGGAAGGCGGAGAAATATGATTTCAGGGGGGAATGAAGCAGGAGACCCTCTTCCGGTAATGCCTGTCCGGCGCCTGCGCGGAAAATCATGGGGTGCGGGGCTGTTGGGGCTTCCGGGCAGCGTATCGTTTCCGGCAGCCCGCTTTATGGCGCGCGGCGGCAGATCCGCAGTGAAGCGTGCGCCGGATCAGCCATGAAAAGCGTGCCGCCGCGCCGGAGGCAGGAAATGGGGATAAAGGATGGCCGGCTCCTTGATTGACGCGCAGCAGGGGATGCTGAGTTGATGGAGAGATGTTTTTAATGAACGTTTTACGTCTTACTGTATCAAGTATGACAAGGAATTGTTTTTTTCTTATGGACTAAACTTACCTGGTACAGTATGTAGGAAGTGTTCCCCGGAGGGGGGCGGGATGATTCCCAAACCCCCGCATGCGGAGGAACAAAAACTGTAATATAAATAAAATGAAAATGAAAAGAAAACTGGCATCGGTTCTGGCGAAGGCTTTCTCCGGAAAGTCCGTGCCGGAAAAGAAACGGGAAAGGGAGGCCAGGGCCTCCAAAAAACTGGAAGCGTGGCTGAAGGCTTCCAGAATGCGCTCCTTTTAAGGAAGCGCCCGTTGAAGGGAAGGGCGGATTCGGGCGCCGGCGTCCGGTTCGCCGGCTGGGACGGGGATGTTATCTCCGTCCTGTTGTTTTTACCGGAAAAGGTATGTCTTGATGACAGTTGCGCCTTGACTACGGCGGCGGAATGTCCGTTCATCTGGGCAGACATGACCATACCCGGAATTCTTGAAGAAAAGTTGTCCTCCGCATTAAAGGCGGTGTTGGGGGAGGAGCTTCCCGCTGATTTTCGCGCCTCGGTGACGCCCTCCGCGGATTTGCGGTTCGGGGATTACCAGAGCAACGCCGCCATGGTGCTTGCCAAGCGGTGCCGCACGAATCCCCGCGCGCTCGCCCAGCAGGTGGCGGACCGGATAGGGCAGGATGCCGTGTGCTCCCTGGAGATTGCCGGGCCCGGATTCATCAATTTCCGCATCAGGCCGGAATTTTACGCAGCGCGCCTGCTGGCCATGCTGGCGGATGACCGGCTGGGGGTGGAAAAAGTGCAGGCCCCCAAAACCATTGTCATTGACTTTTCCGCTCCCAACGTCGCCAAGCCGATGCATGTGGGCCACATCCGCTCCACCATTATTGGTGACGCCCTTTCCCGCGTGGCCCGTTTTGTGGGGCACCATGTGATTACGGACAACCACATCGGGGACTGGGGTACCCAGTTCGGCATGATTCTGTGGGGCTGGAAGAATATTCTGGATGAACAGGCGCTGGCCGCCAACCCCATTGACGAGTTGCTGCGGGTGTACAAGGATGTGAACCTGATGTGCAAGGAAAAGCCGGAACTGCTGGATACCTGCAAGGCGGAACTGGTGAAGCTCCAGGCCGGGGACGGGGAAAACCTGGCCATCTGGAAACGCTGCGTGGAAGTTTCCAAATCCGGCCTTTCCAAGATTTACGACCAGCTTGACATCCATTTTGATTACTGGCTGGGGGAAAGCTTTTACAATGATGCCCTGGCCCCGCTGGTGGACGGCATGATCGCCGCCGGAATGGCCCGGGAGAGCGACGGCGCCATCTGCGTGTTTTCCGACGGTTCCGTGCCTCCCAATGAAGACCCCTTCCTTGTGCAGGACAAGGGGGAATGGCGCGCCAACCCCTGCATTATCCGGAAAGCGGACGGAGGCTTCCTGTACGCCACCACGGACCTCGCGACGCTGGACCACCGCATCAAGACGTGGGGCGCGGATTCCATCTGGTACGTGGTGGGCGCCCCGCAGGCTCTGCATTTCAGGCAGATTTTCTCCACGCAGCGCCGCCGCGGCATGGACGGGGACTACCGGCACATCGCGTTCGGCTCCATTCTGGGGGATGACCGCAAGCCGTTTAAGACGCGCTCCGGGGATACGGTTTCCCTTCAGGATGTGCTGGATGAAGCCATTGAACGCGCGGCCCGCGTGGTGGAGGAGAAGAGCCCGGACATGCCGGAGGAGGAAAAGAAGCGCGTGGCGGAAGTGGTGGGCATAGGCGCCGTGAAGTTTGCGGAGCTTTCCCAGAACCGCATGACGGATTACGTTTTCAACTGGGACAAGATGCTGGCCCTTCAGGGAGATACGGCCCCGTACCTCCAGAACTCCTACGTGCGCGTCCGCTCCATCTTCCGCAAGCTGGACGGCGGGCCTTTGGACTGGTCCGCCCCCATTCAGCTTTCGGAAGACGCGGAAATCCATCTGGCCCGGCTTCTGGCCCGCTACGGGGAAGTGGTGCCGCAGGTGCTGGACGACTGCCGTCCGAACATGCTGGCCGCCTACCTGTTTGACCTGGCCAGGGCTTTCCATTCCTTCTATGAGGCGTGTCCGGTCCTGAAGTCGGAAGGGACGGTGCGGCACTCCCGCCTGGCCCTGTGCGAGCTGACCGCACGCACGCTGAAGCACGGGCTGGGCCTGCTGGGCATCCAGCTCCCGGACAGGATGTAACCGTTTCTTCCGTATGGCCGCCTCTTTCTTCCATGTCCTGCTGGCCGCCGCCGTGGCGGGGTGTTCTTCCGCCGCCGCGGACGGGGCACACGGGTACTGGATGAACAGCCCGTCCCTGAACGGCTGGCGGGAAGCCGTCTTCCGCGCCGGCGTTCCGGCTCAGCCTGCCGTGCTGCCGCCCGGAGTGGAGCCGATGATGGTGGGTTCCTCATCTCCCGCCGCGCAAATGCTGGTGCTGGAGGGAATGACGCATCTGCTCACGTTCGGGGACATGCGGGCTTTCCTTAAATTTGACGCCGCTCTCCGTCTGGACCCGGACTGCCTCATGGCCCATTGGGGCAGGTGCATGAGCCTGATGGGCGCGGGACCCGCTTTCCAGGAACAGCGCGTCCATTCCATGAAGCGCATGAAAGAGCTGGCGCTCCGTCCGGACTGCCCGGAACAGGAACGCGCTTATGCGGATGCCCTGGCCGTGCTGCTGATGGATGGCCCCGTGAAGGCGCAGGAAGCGTGGGAAACCATCTGTTCCACCTGGAAGCGCGACCCGTACGCCCCCCTCTTTTACGCCATGCTCCTGCGGGACGGCTTTGACGGGCAGGGCAACCCCGGAGAAGGGCAGAAGGAAGCCGTCCGCGTGGTGGAAGCCGTCCTGAAGGAACGCCCCGGTTCCCAGGCCGCCCTGTTCATGCGCGCCCTGCTGGAGGAAGTGGCTCCATCCATTTCTCCGGAAACGGTGGAAATCGCCCGCAGGGCCGTGGCCGCCAACCCCTTTTCCGCGTCCGCTCATCATTTGCTGGGCCATTGCCTGTTCCGCACAGGTGATTATGAAGGGGCTTCCGCCGCTTTCAAGGAGTCTGAAAATCTGTGCCTGGCCTGGGAAAAGGCGGAAAACGTGCCTCCCGCGCTGGATGACGCCTACTTCCGCTCCATCCTTTACCGTGCCGTTTCCGAATTCTGCGCCGGCCATTACAAAAAGGCGGAGGCCATTGCCTCCAGAGCCGCTTCCGTTCCCTTGGACAAAAAGCATCCGCTGGCTCCCGGAACCCTGCTTCAGCTATGGGAGGCCAGGACGCTGCCTGCGCGCCTGATGCTGGCCCGGCCTGTCATTCCCCGGCAGGCCCTTGTGCTCAAGGCTTTTCCGGGGCCTCTTCCCAAGGGATTTCCGGATTTGAGCAACGGCATGACCGCCGTGGCCACCCAATACATGGGCGCATGTTACGCCGCAAGGCAGGGCAGAACGGATGCCGTGGCGTCCGCCTTTGACAAGATGTCCGGCATTCTGCGGCTGCTGATGGACGGCGCGGACGCCGCCCGGAGGCAGATGAGCGTTTCCTACTGGGCGCGCTGCCTCCAGACGGGCAGCCTGTATTCTTCTGAAATCCGCTCCCTCATGTTTCCGGATTCCGCCAATGTCTGGATGTCCGAGGCCATACGGAGCCAGCGTTTTTCCTCCCTGCTCCTGCCTCCCGTAATGCCATACCCCGCGGAATGGGTTCTGGCCCGCGCCTACCTGAAAGCCGGGAAATTCCGGGAATGCGCGGATATGTGCGAACAGGCGCTGAAACGCTTCCCGAACCATGCCGGAGTGCTGGAGACCCTGGACAAGGCCCGTTCTTCCGGAAAATAATTCGGAATAAGCGGTGGAAGCGGTGGAAGCGGTGGAAGCGGTGGAAGCGGTGGAAGCGGTTCTGGCGCCCGGTTTTGGACTGGAAACGGCATTTCCCCGCATCGCGCTGGAACATGACGTCCAATCCCGGGGCAGGAAGCTTGTTCATCTTGAAAAATAAGCCTGCGGTGATAAAAAAGGGGCGTGAAGCCGTGCCCGGAAGGGCGGATTCCGTCCCCGCCGCATTCATCAAGATGCCCAGCAGGCCGCGGCCGTTCCGCCGGATGTCTCTGAAACATGGTAAGTTTTATTTTTTCATGGCTGTTGCGGCAAATGCCGGAACGCGGCCGTTTTCATTTTCAATAACATCATACATCAAGCAATATGAACCATCCCTATCTAGACCCCGCTTTTCTGGTTTCCTGGTCCCGGCTTACGCCGGAGGCCATCAAGCCGGACATCACGGAAGCCATCTCCCGAGCCAAAGAGAATATCCGGGCCATCTGCGACCAGCCGCTGGATTCCCTGACTTATGAAAGCACCTTCGGCGCTCTGGAAAAGGCTTCCGAGGACCTGCACCTGGGCTGGGGCCGCATCATGCACCTGGACTCCGTCAATGACGAACCCGCCCAGCGGGAGGCCATCGGGGAAATGCTGCCGGAAGTGGTGACCTTCTCCTCCTCCGTGCCTCTGAACCCGCGCCTGTGGACGGTGCTGAAAGCCGCGGCCTCCTGTGACTGGGTGGAAGACCTTTCCCCCGTCAGGCAGCGTTTCATCCAGGAAACGCTGGCAGACTTCCGTGAGAGCGGGGCGGACCTGCCGGACGACGTGAAGCCGGAATACGCGGAAATAGAAGCCCAGCTCTCCCTGAAGACCAAGAAATTCGCGGAAAACGTGCTGGACTCCACCAACGCCTGGGAACTCATTGTGGAAGATGAGGCGGAACTCTCCGGGCTGCCGGATTCCGTGAAGGAGGCCGCCCGCCTGGACGCCCTGGCCAACGGCTACGGCACGGAAGAAGAGCCCCGCTGGCGCTTCACCCAGAAATTCACCTCCCTCCAGCCTGTCATGCAGTTTGCGGACTCGGACAGTCTGCGCCGCCGCATGTGGGAGGGCTCCTGTTCCATCGGAAAAGGGGGGGAATACGATAATGAAGCCCTCATCGCTGAAATCCTGGAACTGAGGGACAGGAAAGCCCATTTGCTGGGGTACGGCTGCTTTGCGGATTACGCCACCTCCCGCCGCATGGCCGGGAGCGGGGCCAACGCCCTGAAATTCATCAATGACCTGCATGACAAGGTAAAGCCCTCTTTCCTGAAGGACATGGAAGCCGTCCGCAGATACAAGGAGGAAAAAACCGGAAAACCCGTGGAAAAACTTTCCCCGTGGGAAACCGGCTACTGGTCTGAAAAACGCCGCCGCGAACTGTACGCTTTTGACGAGGAAGACCTGCGCCCGTATTACTCCGTGGAAAAAGTCATGGAAGGACTCTTTTCCATCTACTCCGGCCTGTACGGCATTACGGTGACGCCGCGCCCTACGGTGGCGTTCAAACCCGGTGAATCCGGGGAAGCGCCGGAAGGCGCGGTGGAGGTATGGCATCCGGACGTCCTGTTCTATGAATTGCATGATGCGGAAAGCGGGGAGCACCTGGGTTCCTTTTACGCGGACTGGCATCCGCGGGACTCCAAGCGCGCCGGGGCATGGATGAACTGCCTGAGCGTAGGGGAACCGCCGCACGGCGGCAAACCCCGCGCGCCCCATCTGGGTCTCATGGTCGGAAACATGACCAAGCCCGTGGGGGACAAGCCCGCGCTGCTGTCCCACCGGGAGGTGGAGACCATTTTCCATGAATTCGGCCATCTGCTGCACCAGCTCCTTTCCGACGTGGAAGTGAAGTCCCTGGCGGGAACCAACGTGGCCTGGGATTTTGTGGAACTTCCCTCCCAGATTAATGAAAACTGGTGTTGGGAGAGGGAATCCGTGGACCTCTTCGCCGCCCACTATGAAACGGGTGAAAAAATACCGGACGAACTGTTCTCCAAAATGCGCTCCGCCCGCAATTATATGAGCGGCACGGATTTCATGCGCCAGCTCTGCTTCGGCAAGCTGGATTTGGAGCTTCACGTCAACTGGCCGCAGTACAAGGGCGTTCCGCTGGAAGAAACGGATGAACGCATCCTGGCGGACTACCGGGTGCCGATGACGGACCGCGGCCCTTCCGTGGCGCGCCGCCTGACGCACATCTTCGCGGATCCCACGGGCTATGCCTCCGGCTACTACTCCTACAAATGGGCGGAGGTGCTGGAAGCGGACGCTTTCAGCCGCTTCCTGAAGGAAGGAGTGCTGAACCCGCAAACCGGGCGCGATTTCCGCCGCTGCATCCTCAGCAAGGGCAACAGCAAGCCCGCCGCGGAACTCTACCGCGACTTCATGGGCCGTGATCCGGACGCGGAAGCGCTGCTGGTCAAATCCGGCGTTCTTTAACCTCTTTACCCACATTATCTGAACAATCCTTATGTCTGAACAAAAGAGACTCTCTCTCGCCGGCGTCGGTTGCGGTTCCCGTACGCGCACTTACATGAAGCTGGCCATGGAACAAAAAAACCGCTACCGCATTGCCGCCGCGGCGGATCCCGTCAAACAGCGCACGGAAGCCGTTCGCGACTTTGCCCCGGAGGAGGAACGGGATTCCGTCCGCCTGTTCAAGGATGCCGCCTCCCTGCTGGCGGAGCCGCGCCTGGCGGACGTGGCCATCATCGGCACACAGGACGACTACCATTACGCTCCATGCAGGAAGGCCATGGAGCTGGGCTATCATGTCCTGCTGGAAAAACCCATTGCCAAGACGCTGAAAGAAGCGCTGGAACTTAGGGATATGGCCCGTGCGCTGAAGCGCCGCGTGGCCGTGTGCCACGTGCTGCGCTACACCCAGTTTTACCGGACCCTGAAAAAAATCATCGACAGTGGGGAAATCGGGGACGTCATCACCTTCAACGCCAATGAAGGCGTGGGGGCGTGGCACTTCGCCCACTCCTTCGTGCGCGGACACTGGGGCAACAGCAAGACCTCCACTCCCATGATCGTAGCCAAATGCTGCCATGACATGGACATCCTTTACTGGCTCATGGGCCGGCGTAAATGCCTCTCCGTCGCCAGTTTCGGGGAGCTTACCTTCTTTACGAAAAAGACGCTCTCCTCACCCCGGCCGGAACGCTGCACGGAGTGGACCACCCCGGTGGGGGAAGACCCCTGGGACGCCCGCAAATACACCACGGACGACGAATGCAAACGCTGGCTGGGCATGGTGTATGACCGGGCGCAGGAAGCTACCGCGGAGGAAATCTGCGAATGGCTGAAAACCTCCCCGTGGGGCAGGGACTACCTCCAGTGCGACAATGACCAGCCGGACCATCAGGTTTCCATCATGCGCTTTGAGGGAGGCTTGACGGGCACGTTCACGATGACGGCTTTCGAACAGGGGCGCCACATTGAAGTGTATGGCACCAAAGGCAAAATCCGCGCCGGAGTCTTCTACAAGGAAAACGGCCCCGGTGAAATAACCGTGACGCCCCACTTTGGCGGAAAAACCCGTGTGGTGGAGCTGGAGGAACTGGCCGGAGGCTACCAGGGGCACGGCGGCGGCGACTGGGGATTGATTGAGGCTCTGTATGATGACATGCTGACGGTGCCCTCTCCGGAGGATATGACCACTTCCATTGAGGAATCCGCCCATTCCCATGTGATGGCCTTTGCCACGGAACACGCCCGGCTGAGCGGGCAGGTGGTGGATGTTGCTGACTTCGAACGCAAGGTCGCGGAAGGCATCCTGAATTATTGATGCGGTTTTCCTCCTTGAGGGAAAGGAAAAGGCGCAGGCGTCCAAAATGCCTGCGCCTTTTTGTATATAAAATACTATCCTTTTTTTAGGCGGATTTAGAATCCGCATTGCGAATGCAAAGGATGAAAAATTTTCGGTACAAAAAATAATCCGGTCATTGGCATTTCAGTTCATCATGTATGTAATGCGTTAATAATTAATCTAAAAATTATTTTTATGGAGAGAAGAGCCGTTTTTCTTCCATTCTGTGTTTCCATAATGGGCGAAGGGGACAATTCGTTTTCTTTCCCGTTCGGAACTGGAGGAAAAAACATGGTAACAGATTCATTTATCTGCATTTTTGATTCTTTTATGTTGACACCGGATTCTAAATCCGGTACGGATTTTTTTGTCATGAGAAAAACACTTTGTCTTTTAGCCGCCTTGGCATTGTCTTCTCTATCAAATGCTGCCTCATTTTCTTTGGAGCTTTCTCCAACCGGGGGCGGGGCTCAGAACACCGTATCCCTTGACGGAATAACACCCCAGGATATCTTTGGTTATGAAACCGATGTCTGGCATGGAACTATAACGAAAAGCGCTTTGTCGGGCCAGGTGTCGTTAAACGATGGTTCCCTTGGTCTTCAACTCGGCGGAGTAGCCGATGTCGGCAAGGGAAATTTTGCCGGTCTCAAATTTGACATGCCTTCAGGAGTGGAGTCTGCCAAGATGTCTTTTACGATTACTTACACCTCTGCTTGGGGAGCCGCCAATTTCAACTGCGATTATACCTGCAATGTGTATGGATTCACGGCCGAGGGAACATCCACGGTCATAGGAACATGGTCTTTGCAAAATGCCAAAGCTTCTCTTACCCAGAATGAGCCTGTTGATGTCTCTTTCGACCTGCAGTTGGACCCTGATACGGATTATTCTTCTTTTGGCTTGATATTCAATAATACCCGTGTGGCCAATGCCGGCGGCATGGGGTGTGAGATCAGCAACATTCTTATTTCCGGGGAAGCAGTACCGGAACCGGCTACGGCCTCTCTGGGACTTCTTGGCCTGGGCGCCCTTCTTCTGCGCCGCCGCAGAAACTGATGACGGTCATACAGGTGATTGACCGGACAGGCTGTGTCCAAGCCGGTTTTGTGCGAAGAGGGGATGGTTCATCCCCTCTTTTTTATCCGTTTTCCACGCAGTTTTTTCTGGTTTGATGGACAGGGACGGATAAAATGGCGGACGGTATTTATGGTTAAGGTGTTTTTCAAGAGGGCAGCCCATTTGCTGACAGCGTTTTTTGCGGGAGGCGTCTGTGTCCTGCAGGCGACGGAGACGTCCGGCTTCGGCATAGACCTGGGTAATGGTTCCGGAACGGCGCAGGAGGGATGGACCAATGTAACCATGCCAGCAACGGCATCGGGAGGCGCCAATACATTTGTTGCCGTTCCGTTAATCAGGAATGGTACGGCTTCTTCTTCGTCGTCCGTGGCAGTGGGAAGCCTGTTCGGAAGGCTGGTTTCCCTGACCGTCTCCGCCAGATGCAGTTCTGGAGGTTCTTATACGCTGGCGGAACCCAATACCCGGTATACCTGGTATGAAGGGGGGAAGCACAGGCACAACGGTACGAACGCTGACGCGCCTTCTTCTTTTGAATTCCCCAATGGCTGCGAAGCTTTCAATACCAGCATGCGTCTGAGCGCCAACGGGATGCCGTCCGCCTCCGCCGCGGCCAGGCTTTCCTTCTCCGGATTCCAGGCGGGCAAGGAATATACGGTATCTTTCTTTTGCGGGCACAATGCGCCTGCTTATGAATCCATGACGCTGGTCAGCGGAACTCTGGTGGATGTGCGGGGGCTTCAAAGTTCCATGGGGAGCCTTTCCGGGAATCAATTTTCCGGTCTTTCCAATTCATCGGAACAGGACGCTTATCTGGCTGTGGAGTGGAGGGCCTGTGCGGATGAACAGGGCAGGCTGGTGTTTGATGTGACCAAGGAGGCGGACAGCAGCGCTTCCGGCCGCATGGAACTGAATGCCGTTACCGTCAGTACGGACGATTCCCCGGCTCCGGAAGTTCCGGATCCCCGGCCTGTCAGCGTCTTGCACAATAAGGCGCTCATTTTTCTTCCTTCTTCTCTTGCGCTCCCCGTTCCTTCTTCCACATGGGCGGCTGAAGGCCAGTTAACCTGTGAATTCTGGGTCAGGCCCAATGATGATGCCGTCACGGGAAAAATCATTTCTTTGGGAAATGCGTCTGTTTCCCTGGAACACGGTTGTCTGGCTCTGTCTGTTCCGGATGGGGATTCCGTCGCTTCCGTGAAAGCTGCCGGGAAGGAATTGGCTGCGGGGGAATGGCACCATGTAGCCGTCTCCGTCGGGGAGGAGGTTATCAGTCTGTATGTGGACGGAGGCCTGGCCGTTTCCTCGCCGCGGTCGCCTTACCTGCAGGCCATGAAATCAGGCTGGAAAGGGATTGTGCTGGAGGCGGGGTTCAAGGGTGCTCTGGATGAACTGCGTTTCTGGAATGCGGCTCTGGGCGGGGAGGAAGACGACTTTTTCTTGAACGGACCGTTGCCCCTGTCCCATCCCAGGTATGGGAGGCTGGTGGGCTGCTGGCGTCTGGATGGGGATTTCCGTGATGCCAAGTGGACGGAATTTGCGGAAAAGACAGGGAGCGCCTTTGTGCGCCCTTACCAGGCGGTTGCCCCTGAAGGGACTGAATTTTCCATTGTCACGGATAATGAAACGTTCCGTTACATGCTGGTGACGGCGTATGTGAGGAATGTGCATGTTATTTATGACTGGCCGGCGCGCGCCCATCTCATCAATAATTCCGATTTGATCTACATCAATTCCGTTACGCCGGCCGCGGACGGTTCTCTCAATTTTCAATATCCGGACAATGACGTGACGGAAAGCTCCGGTGTGGTTCTGCTGCCGTCTGACGGGGAATGTTCCAATGTCCTGGACTTCTCCGGGGAAGGGGCTTACATGAACGTGGGCGGAGGTTTGCTGGGCGGCGGCAGTTCCGGAGCGTTTACCGTGGAAGTCCGCATGGCTTTGGACGGAGACGGACAGGAGGCGGTGCTGTTTGAAAATGATAACGTTTCCATGAGGCTGGAATGGAAGGAAGACCATTACAGGGTCCGTACCCAGGCAGGCCCGGATAAAGCCTGGGAGGCGGATTTGCCGCCTGTGGAAGCCGGCAGGTATTTCTGGCTGGCCTTCGTCAGGAATTCTTCTGCGGATACGGCGTCCTTTTATGTGGACGGGGAGGCCGTAAGCACGGCCGCCGCGGATGCGGGGGAAATGGAGGGAACTGCCAATGCCGTCATAGGAAGGAATTTGGATGGCAGAATTGAGGAAATGCGCGTGTGGCATGAGGCCCGTGCGGCGGCCCGCCTGGGGGCGGCTGTCCAGCACAGCTGGGGAGACAGGTTGTTGGTGGGCCGCTGGGGGACAAGTGACCAATTTGGCCATGATACAGCTTCCTGGGTGGAACATGTCCGTATCCTCCGCAGGCTGACTGAAGGCGTTTCCGGAATGCGGATACGGCTGGGTGTCTCCGGCGGGAACTGGTCCGCCATGCTGTCTGATGCAAATGCCCGTGAGGCTTTTGCCGAAAATGTGGCGGAAGTGGTACGCAAGCATCAATTGGACGGACTGGATCTGGACTTCGAATGGATTGACCAGAACGATACGGCCGCCTGGAATAATTACGGAGAATTGGCCAGGGCAATCCGGGCGGCTTCCCCGGATATGTTTTTTACCATTTCCCTGCATACCTACTATTACAAATTCCCGGCGGCCTGCATGCGTTATGTGGATTATTTCACGTTCCAGAATTATGGCCCCCAGATTGATGTAAACGGATATAGCAGCATGGTTTCCGCATGCAGAACATACCGTTCATGGGGCTATCCGGACTCCAAGATCATGCTCAGCGCTCCGTTCCAGGGGACTCCGGGCGCGGGGCAGGGCGCCGATATTCGGGCTTACCGGGACATTGTCTCAGCCTGCGCCGGAGTTCGGGAGGATCCTTCTCTGGATTCCGCCAGCTTCAATTATGGCGGAGGCAAGGTTAAGACGCTGCACTTCAATGGTGTGGATACGGTCAGGAAAAAGGCCCGCTACATCAGTGAACAGAAAGTGGCTGGGTTCATGTACTGGGATTTGGGAATGGATGTGGCGGATTCCTCTGGGAAGAACAACTACTTTGACGAATGCTGCCTGCTTCGGGCCGCCAACCGTTATGTTTCCTCCACCGCTTATCCGGATACTCCGGCCCCCTTTGCCCTTTCTTCTGCGGGGGAAACCGTCCCGGCCGGGGGCGGTGCCGTGGCGGTGGAAGTGCAGTCGGAAGAGAAGGCTCTGGGCTGGGTGGTCGCAGATTGTCCGGACTGGATTTCCGCCTCCGCCGTTTCGGGAATCGGCCGGACTACAGTCATTTTGACGGCGGCGGAAAACAAATCCGCTGACGGACGGTTCGGGACGGTAATCTTCCGTTCTTCCGACAAACAGGAATGCTCTGTCATCATAACGCAGGATGGCGCCGAATTGACGGGCTACGACAAGTGGGTGCAGGACTCCTTCCCTCCGGATGCTGCCGCGGACCGGACGGCTGCGGATGCCGTTCCTGCCGGGGACGGTATCCCCAACCTGATGAAATACGCCACAGGACAGGATCCGTTGAAACCCTGCGGGAGCGTTACGAAAGTAACGCTGGAAGAGGGGGAGGACGGATGCATGCATCTGGTGCTGCGCTGGCCTGTAAATCCGCAGGCAACGGATGTGAAGCATGAAGTGGAAGCCTCCACGGACCTGGTCGACTGGATTTCCCTGGGAGAAGTGGAAACCGCCGGAAAGACGGCTGCCGAATTTTGGGATGCGGAACCCGTACGGGAAAGCGGGATGGAACGCCGGTTTCTGCGGTTGAAAGTGACTCGGGAATAACTTAGGTACGTCCTTTCTGAAAAAAATTCCGTTCCTGCTTCCGTTTTTTGAGAAATCTATACGATCCGGCGGGGCATGACCGGCTGGGGAGCGCCGCGTGCCCATACCGCAACCGGACGGGCGGCTGTTTGTACAAGATACTCGAATTACAAAAGCATTGCTTCCTTTGAAACAGGCAGGGGCGCTTTAAAAAATCGCGTCCGCTTCGCACGCATTATTTTCTGCCGTCTGCAGAAACCTGCGCTAAAATTTGTGTTCCACCGCCATTCCGTGGCATTTCCGGAACGGGAAAGGAGCCTATTTCTTCTTCGTGTTGAGTTTTTCCCTTACCCGTTCCACATTGGCAAGAGCGTCTTCATTCCCCAGCTCCGCCGCCCGTTCATACCACTTTTGGGCTTCGGCCAGGTTCTTGGCTACGCCAGTTCCGCGTTCATACATGGAACCCAGGTTGTTCATGCACTTGGCGTCGTCCTGTTCCGCCCCCTTGATGTAAAACTGATAGGCCAGGGCCATATCCTGTGGGGTGCCGAGGCCTTCTTCATGCAAGTAGCCGAGCAGGAAATGCATGCCGGGTACCGCATGCGTCTGGTTCTCTTCCAGATCGGTCAGAATATCCAGCGCCATTTTCGGGTCCGGCTCCAGATCCTCTCCCTTGATGAGCAGGCGCGCCTTCTCCACCAGAGCTTCCGGATCCCTGGTTTCCGCGGCTTTCAGTACATAATCCTTGTACAGTTCCCTGTTCGGCTGCACGCCGATGCCCTGCTCGTAATAGCGGGCCAGCCTCTTGAAACCGCGTACGTCCTCCTTTTTCACCAGGGCGGTGGCTGCCGTCATGGCAGAGGCCAGAAGCTGCTGCCGTTCCGCAGGCTCCTGCACATTCCCTGCCACGGTTTCATAATAATTGGCCAGCTCGTCCAGTGCCGTCAGGCTGCCGAGTTCCACAGCCTGTTCCCAGAACTTCACGGCTTCCGGATTGATGGTTTTCGGGGCCGGGGCCTGGCGTTCCCTGCCGGACGGGGTCATCCAGGGAGGAACGGTTCCGGCATCCGCCGGAATATCTTCCCCCTTACCCTTCTGTTCCGGTTTCCGGAGCCACGGCGGAGTGTTGGCGTCCTCTCCGTTCAGGGTTAGCTTGACCTGCTGGCAGGCGGAAGTGAATCCGTTGTCCAGGGCCGCTGCTTCCCCCGTATTCTGGGGATAGGCCGCCTGGTTGGCCAGGAAAAGCAGGGAGGGGATATGTCCCCGTGCCGCCAGACCGTGCATCATGGCGCTGTAAGGCTGCAGGTTCTCATTGTTGGAACTCCACATGTCCGCCGCGTCCACATGTCCTTTCAAGGCTCCCCGGAACATCCAGGAATCCCCCTCGGCCATGCGTTTTTCCAGGCCGAATTCATAAATGAGGGCGCGGCCGAGCACGTACATGCCGCAGGGATCTCCCTGTCCGGCGGAAAGCCGAGCCCAGGCCAGGGCTTCCGGGTAGCCGGATTCTTCGCTCCTGTAACTGAATAACATCAGGTATGCCAGATCCGCCTGGCTGCGGGCGTTCCCCCCCTGAGCTTTTTTACGGAGGGTGGCGGTCAGCTGTTCCCATTGTTCCGGCGTGACGTATTCGGAAATGCCTTTCAGCGTGATGAAATCTCCTGCGGCGGCTTTTGCCAGGCAATCGTTCAGCAGCGTTCTGGCAGGTTCTGCGGACGGTTTGTCCATTAAGTCCGGGTTTTCCATTTGGGCCAGGCGCAGCCTGGCCAGGGGGTGGCCTTCCTCCGCCGCCTGCCTGTACCATACGCGCATATTTTCCCGCGCTTCATGGGCCTTCCCTACGGAATCCAGTGTATTGGCCAGTTCCTCCTTCCACAGCTCGCCCAACTGTACGCTGGAATCTGTGTCCCCAAGCTGAGAGGCCAGCTCAAGCTCCTTATGTGTCTTGGCGTAGGGGGGAAGCTGGTTGAGTTTTTTCTGGGGGAAGGAAAGAGGTTCCTTCAGGTATGGCATGCCCCGTTCGTCATGAAGGGACAGCAGATCAAGGGCCGCCTTGCGCAGCTCCTGTTCCTGCGGGGGCTGCGCTTCGGAAATTAACTGGGCGTACCAGGCACAGGCGTTATTGCTGCCCAGTTTCCTGGCCTGCTCGAACAAAGGCTGGAGGAGGGAGCTTTTCCCTCCCCCTGTTTTTTCCTTCATGCCGGCGGAGAGGTCCGCCAGCAGAGTTTCCAGATCCCCTCTGGAGCGCAGTTCCGCCAAAAGCTTTCCGGCCTGTGCCGGTGCGGCCCCCTTCGTCAATTCCGCCAGAAGCCGCATGGCCCCCGCGTGCCCCTTTTCCGCAGCCCGGGAAAGGGATTGAATGGCCGTATCCCTCCATCCCCTGCCGTCCTTGCCGTCCAAGGCAAGGGCCAGTTCCCCTATCCGCGCCAGAAGAACCGGTTTGGCGTTTTTCCGGTATTGCTTCAGGGTCTCGATAACGTTGGCGGGATTTTCCTTCAGCCAATCCACTTTGATGAAAGCGAGCTGGGCCAGCGCATCCTGGTCGCCGGAAGCGGCCTTCTTTTCCAGGGGGGCCAGGTAGCGTCTCAACTCGGCTTCCGGAAGATCCGTGACGGTGTACAGGGCCGTAACGGCATCCATGTCTCCCTTTTCCGCAAGCTTGCGGCAGGCAGCCAGCCATTCCGCATGTTCCGGTTGCATGGGTTGCGCCTTGAAAATCCCGAAAATCCCGTAAGGATCCGTCATCATGAGCTTGGGTGCCGGATGGCCGGATGCCGTGGCCGCATCACGGAAAAAATGCTGCATATGTTCCAGGCAGGCCAGCGGCAGGTCTCCACGGTTCAGGTAATAAAGCCCCATCCAGTATTCCCCGGCCAGCATATTGGCCCGGAAGTCTCCAGCCGCGGCTTTGTCCAGCACTTCCCCGTACGTCCAGCCGCCGTCCATAGGCAGTTGGGAGAGATCCCGGACCGGAGCGTATTTCACCTGCCCGGGAGGATTTGCCGCTGCGTCGGACGAAATGTCCTGGCCATAAGCCGGAACGGAAAAAATAAAGGGAATAAGCAAAAGACGGGCTCGCATGGGTCAACTCTTTTCTAGCAAGAAAAACCTCTGCCCTACAAGCGTTTTTCACGTGTCTGAATGTTTAATTATTGGTCATGTCACGTTCTTTTTTTAAAGAAAAAAAATGGAGTGGGACCGGGTGGTTCCGAAGACGCGTGCGGAAGCCCGCAAGGCAGAGGAAAATGGCTTCCTGGGAGACGGGATGAATGAAGTGGGCAAGGGATTGGGGATTTCAACCCCGCCGTATTTCTTCATTCCATCAGGTCCGGATTCTTTTGATGAATATCCCCGGAAGATTACCTTTTAGTAAATTCCCTTCAACTTTTCCGGATGATCGCTCAACTGGGAGCGCAGCCGGTTTCTGTCCAGCTTTCCCATGACCGTGAGGGGGATGGGCGTTTCCATGACGGCGCGGATGCGCTGGGGGCCTGGGGCCGACGCATTCCACTCGCGGCAGGCTTGCTCCAGAGGGGAAGCGGAAGGACCGCAGGCGACCAGTTCCATTCCGGCGCGCGGATGTGGAACTGCCTCCACGACAGCCTCCGGGACGCTGCGGCGCAAAACGTCCTGGACGGCATCCGGATCCACCAGTTCCCCCAAGACTTTGACAAGTCTGTCCGCCCGGCGCAGAAAGGTCAGCAGACGCCCTTCCAGGCGCACCAGGTCGCGGGTGCCCCACCACTCCTGCGGAGCGACTCTTTCCAGAAGGAATCCTCCATGCGTCTGCGTCAGCAGGCGGCCGGACAATTTGCCTTCCCCCTGGAAGCGCAGGAGGCCGCCTTTGTCCGTCTGAACTTCCCAATGGGGCAGAAGGGAAAGGCGGTCCGTATGAAAGGAATCTCCGGGAAAGGCTGTGGCTAATTGGGAGCCGGCTTCCGTCATGCCGTAGCTCTGCACTATGGGCCAGCCAAGGGTGCGTGCTTTCCGTCCCGTCTCCGCGTCCAGCGCGCCGCCGCCTACGATAATGCACCCGGCGGTGGAAGGCGCGCGGAGGCCGAGGCGGACCAGATCCACTACCTGCGTGGGAACCAGGGAGGACCATCTGGCTCCTGAGCTTCTCATCAGGTCGGCATAGGCCTGCGGGCACCACTTACCGCGGAGCGTATGGACGGCGGTTCCGGCCAGGGCCGCGCGCAGATAAATCATGGCGCCCCCCACATGCCAGAGAGGAAGCGGGCAGCACCAGTCCCCGCTTTCCGCATGCAGATGTTCCAATGCCCCGCGCGCGCATATGTCCAGGGCGCGGCGGGTGAATAAAATGGCTTTGGGAGGCGAACCGGAAGAGCCGGAGGTAGCGAAAGCCGTGATTCCATCCATGCCCCGGCGGGAAAGAAAGGCGGCGGCCTCTTCCGCCCAGCCCCTCAAATGGGGCGGGGCCATCACGCAAGGGCCGTTGCCACGGTCCCAGGGCAGGGGTGTTCCGGCGGCGGGCATGGCGGCGGCAGTTTACCGGAGGACCTTTCTGCGCAGGGTGTGCCAGCGTTCCTCCATGCGGGGCCTCAAATGGTGTTCAATCCATGCATAAGCTGCTTCCAGGCCGCCCGCTTTGAACGTGCGGCCTATCTCCGCTTCTACGCCTGTGGCGTTGCCGGTGCGGCGCAGAAAATCATTGCTGGTGAATTCTACGAAAAGCTTGCCGTTGATCGCTCCTTCCTCCGCCAGAATCCATTCCCTGACGTACAACGCCAGAATGGCGTCCCCTACCCATGCCTCCGCGCGGAGGCGTTCTTCTGTAGCCTTGTCCATATGATGGTTCATGAAAATCTGGCAATGGCGGTTTTCCTTCCCAGAGGATCCCTGATGGGAGGCGGAGGCACGCCGGGGGCCTTGTCTCCAGAGGGGGAAGCCGGTTGGCGGTTTTCCCGCGGGAGCTCCGGCAGGTTGTCTGCGGGGGAGGCGGGAGCTCCCGGCATTGGCGGATTTTCCTTGTTGCCCTGTGGCGCAGGCGTGGCTCCCGGAACCAGGGGCACGTCCAGCACTCTGTCCTGGGCCGCGCGGCGGTTGGCGGCGTCCTTGGCTTCCAGAGACTTGCGGAGTACCGTTTCCGATTCCGAATTCCAGTACCCGGAATCCAGTTCAATATAAATATTGGAGTAAGGCAGGGATGTCTTGGTTTTAATGACCAGAACGTTGAATTGCCTGGCCGCGTCTTCGATCAGGGAATTGATCGTACGGCTCATCAGTTCAAAATGCTGGCGCCCAGGAAGCATTTTATTGATATTGTTGCGGTAGCGCTTAATGCCGGGAGCATAGTCCTCCGTAACGCTGCGCAGCTCCGAGCTGATCATGATGCGGGGCACCACGTGGGCTTCCTCTTCCAGCATATTCAGCACATCCAGGAGTACTTCGTCCGACGTCTTGTCGGAAACCATGGTTCTGATGCCGGTTCCCGTGTAGGCGGGAAAGGAGGATTCCGCGATGACAATCCAGTTCCTGGCCCCCACGATTGCCAGGTTTTTATATAACTGCTCCTTCCATTCCCGCTCTGCCGGGTTGGCGTCCTGGCAGCCGCTGAGCAGGCTGATGATGCATATGGGCAGGATGAGTCGGGTCATGGGTGGGACCCCGCCTTGCGGGGCTGGAAAATGGGCTAGAATTTATGGGACCGGGGTTCGCGGCAGGCACTGGGGCAGCGGCCTTGTTCCGTAGCGAACGGCGCTCCCTGGGTGGGAGCCGCCTCCGTAAAGGCGACGCCCGGCAGTTCAGTAGGTACGCCTTGAACAGGGAAATCCTTTCGCAGAGGGAAATAAGGATAACCTTCCCACATCAAAATGCGGCGCAAATCAGGATGACCTGAGAACTTGATGCCCATCAGGTCCCATGCTTCACGTTCGTGCCAGTTGGCGGACTGGAAAATTTCTGTGACGCTGGGCACTTCTTCGCCATCGTCCACCTTCGTCTTGAGGCTCAGGTTCGCTCCCGTTTCCGACTGTGTCAGCGTGTAGTTGACTTCAAAGCGGGGGCTTTCCCCCATATTGTCCACGGAAGAAAGGTTAACCAGCATATCAAACCCGGCGGAATCCCGCAGCCAGCGGACAACATCCGCCACGGCTTGGCGCGCGACGGTCAGCGTAATATCTCCGCGGAATTCGTAGCGGTCCGTGATGATGTCTTTCCCAAAGCGGTTTTGGGCGTTGTCTGCGGCGGTTTTAATCTGTGATTCTAGAGAAAGCATGGAGAAAAAATGGTAAAAGTGAACGGAAGAAACGTTTGAAAAAACTTATTCAAGGGGCATTTCCGTGTTGACCGGGACGGGAGCGTTGGCTTCGCGAGGTTCTTCCTTCTTGAAGAAAGTGCGTGCGGGCTGCTGGGTATCCAGCTTCTTGCGCAGGGTGAGCAGGGCTTCCAGAATAGCCTCCGGACGGGGCGGGCAACCGGAAATGTAAACGTCCACGGGAAGAATCTTGTCCACGCCTTGGAGTACGGAATAGGAGCGGAACATGCCGCCGGTGGAAGCGCACGCGCCCATGGCGATGCACCACTTGGGTTCCGGCATCTGGTCCCAGATGCGGCGGACGGCCAGGGCCATTTTATAAGTGACGGTGCCGGCTACAATCATCACGTCCGCCTGGCGGGGGGAAAAACGTGTCACTTCCGAGCCGAAGCGGGAAAGGTCATACCGGGAACAGGCCACGGCCATGAACTCAATGGCGCAGCAGGAAAGACCCATCGGCATGGGCCAAAGGGAATTTTTACGAATCCAGTTGATGGCGGCGTCCAGGGTGGTATAGACAAAATTGCCTTCCGCATTGGAGTCCAGTACTCCCGTTTCGTAAATATTCGGTTCGTTCGTGGTGACCATGATAACAGATGATTCTTGCTGAAGCCAGATTAGCGAGATGCCTTCAACTCTCAAGCCTTAATTTGGTTCAGCCATGATTTTCTGCGGCCTGTTCCGGCCCTGTTTTCCGGCATTCCGGGAGGGGGGATGAATAAACCCGCACAGGGTTTCCCCCGTGCGGGTTTTTTATCCAACTATATTACCTATGAAACTCAGAACTCCCCATAATGGGCGGCGGTCTCTCTACCTCCCGCCGCCCGGTTTGTTGCTGATGCAGGTTAGAGTCCCGGACAGGAGCATCCGTTCAAAAAGAAGAAATTTGTATGACAAAAATCCGGGTATATATTTTAAAATGATTGATAATAAATAAATTATATAGCTATTCCCTTTCAGGGAGATACGGGGTAGGGGCTTCATTTCTTTGTGGCGCCTGTGAGGAAAATGGCGGAGCGGAACGGACGGAGAGGCCGTTTACGTTTTTCCCGTTCCTGAAGGCGCGGATGGAGAGGTGCGCGATCAGCCAGAGGCCCAAAGTAATACAGGCTACAAGAGCTGGCGGGCTTTCCGTAATATCCCATAAAAATAGAATAACCAGTTCTGCAGTCAGTAAAAAAAGCCCCATGAAACGCCAGTACGGTGATTCTCCCTTATGCTTGGCGCGAGGAGAAAAATCAGCAAGAAGGGACGGGATATCCAGCAGGAAAACGAGAAAATCAAGCATGGTATTTGTTATGATAAACCGGGAAAACAAATATAGGGTTCTCTTTATTCATTTTATTTGTTCGGCATCCGGCAGTCAAGAGGCGGCTATCTGTAAATAGTCCTGGTACAGTTTCGTCCATGGCTGGCGACTGTCCCGTTGACGGTGATTTTCTTCATGTACCTTCGTTCCTGGCGGTCGTAGCCGCATTCCAAGATGGTCGCTCCGTCTCGGCTGGTGAAGCTCGCCGTGCGGTTGGCTGCGTAGGAGAGTTCTTAGGCCAATTCCTGTGCCGTCTTGCGGTTACCGATGTTGTCGCAGCTGTAACCGTAGGAGGGGACGGCATCCAGGCCATCATAGCTCAGGCTGCTGGAGACAAGCATGATTTCTCTCGGAGAAGCAATTTTATCATATACAAATTCTTCTTGATACGAATCAATCTATGTTACTGTTTAATTTTTTTCTTAATTCATTATAAATATTTTCATGTATTTTATATTTGTTTTGAATTTCTTTTATCAAATGTTTGATTGTCGTCCGTTCCAGATGATTAATTTGTAAAGAACCAATCTTTTTTTCTATCATATCTATTTTTTTGAGCAATTCGCAATCTGATATCGACATGATTTTCATAAACAATTCCAAATCATTAATTTTGTATATATCCAATAAATATGAAATTAAATAGAGTATATCTGATTTATTATCATTTAAATTATTTACGTAATTAATAATTTTTTCCTTGGCGGAAACAGCAGAACTTGGATCCTCTATGCCGTTGCATAAGGTATTTTTTGATTTTATTTGATTAACATGATTTTTCATAGAGGAAAGATTGAACCATTTGTGATGGTTCAATCTTTCTATCTCCGCCAATAGCATAATATGATATAAAGCTCCCTTTTGAGATTTAAAAAAATCTTTCAAAGGATTTTCATTTAAAACAGTATATAAAATAATAGGAAATTCGGAAGAGTGTGAAAAAGTGGATTTTTCATCCGTGCAGCTCTGCAATGTGACAATCATTTTTTCGCAAAAAATTGCATATTCATTAAATTTTTGATTATCTCCATAAACTATTGTTGATGTGAAAATAATAGGAATTATTATATATTTTGACATAATATGATTTTTTAGATTTCGAAAGTTTCGTCGTATACCGGATGGCGATATATTGTTGCAATAAATCTTAATTCATAACAATTTCGTGAAGATGTATAAAATTGAATAGGCATTTATAAATTTTTTCTCTGTCTCCTGCGTTTGTCTTGCGGTTGCCGATGTTATCGTAGCTGTACTGTAGGGGTGGTGTTCAGGGTAACTCCGGTGAGTTTGTTTCTGCCTTGTAACTGAAACTGTCGCTGTGGACGGATTCCGTTCCCCGCCACTGCGTGCGTATGGTCGCGTGTCCCAGGGCATCATAGCTCTTAATACAGAATAAGAAAGACTTGCTATTGCATCAATTAGAAAATAAAAATCCGTAGAATATATTATATTTTTTGACTAAAACTATTTTTCCCATATCTTAAAAAATCCATTGCATATTGCAATCATGTCATTCATGACAATTTTTAAAAGCAGAAGATTTATAATAATCATTATTTTTTATTTCCTCACACTATTTTTTACATTTTCCCAATTATTTATGATGAGTTCATACTCATGCGGGAAAGAAGGATAATTTATATTTTCGGTTATTATACTTTCTGCTATCAAATATTCCATTTAACCATATCCAGTCTTGAGAAATTGAATACTGAATGTGTATATTTTTCCGTATTAATCAGTTGAATAGTTTTCAAAAAAATTAAATCTAGTCACACAATGATCATCTCCAAAAGAAAATTCTTGACGTGTGTTCTTTTGCTCCTTTTCTGCAAATGACAAATTGCTTCCTGATAGAAAAGAAAGATCTGTTAAAATGATTATTCATGTTTTCATAATTTTATTTAAATTGTTTTCCTTCTTATAAATTTTGTATCTGGAGATGAAAGTTCTTTAAACGATACAAAGATCATTCCTTTAGCGCTGCTGCTAGATAATAATGCGCCAAAACAATCTAAACCATAAGATTGCATTAAATATGTGTTATCTATTAATTTCATTACTTTATTTTTGTCATGTCCGTTATCTGTAGTAATGAGATCTCCAACTTTGATTTCTTCTCCTGAAAAATAATTTGCCATAATTTTTGTTACTTGATGGTTTCAATTCCTCCTTGGTAGGTCACCTGTATATTCAGGATAATAGGGATTGTTCGAAATTGTAGTTGTAGTACGTTTATCGAAACACCGGCAACCAGCTACTCTAGGAGACTGATTAACTGTAAAAATATGATAATGAGGATTCCAGCCGTTGTGTGCATGAGTTCTGCGACATTGCTGCTTTTGATATCCCACAGGTGGACGGGTTGTACGAGGCTGCCCGTGGAAGCCGCCTGTCCATAGGGGGAGTAATCGTAAGCTGCCGCGATCGTTCCCTGTGCGTCGAAGACCTCCGACACATTCTTGTTGAAGTCCACGCCGTAGCAGTAAAGGGAAGCGTCCTGCACGAGGGCCAGGGGGCGGGTGGCCACCGGTTCCAGAGGATCCCACAACAGTGTCCGGAGCACGTTACGGTTGTCCAGCATGTTCAAGGCGGCTATCTGCAAATAGCCCCGGTACAGGTAGCGTTCGTGGCTGGCGACCGTGCCGTTTTGGGGCACTTTTTTCATGTGCCTTCTGCCCATGTAGTCGTAGCTGCATTCTATTGCTGTGTTTCCATCTTTGCTGGTGAAGTTCACTGGGCGGTTACAGTAATTTCGTTTCTGCCGTAATTAATAACTACATCCTTCAGCAACAAGAACTCTTCTTTTTATTTTTAAATAATGAAGAGAATATTTTGTTTATTCGCACAACAAACTTAATTTAAATAATTATATTAATATATTTTCACTATTCATCCATTATATAATTAAATAAATAAAATTCAATATGTCCTATCATTAACCCTACCATTCCTGACAATATCAAAAAATAATAATGTTCATCGCATAAGATATAGCTTAACATGGCTCCTATTATAAGTCCGATAATCATCCCTGAAAAACAAGATAAGAATTTACTTATTTTATCACAAAAAACACGCCAAATTATCCAGCTGGTTATAGTCAATATAAATGTTACCGGAAATGAAAATATAATCATCGAAAATCCAGACATGAGAGCATGGTGAAAATTAGATACACATATGGAATATCCAATTCCAATAAGCCAAGGAGCCAACCCGCAAATTAACATGATATGGATTATGTTGTATATTAATCGCATTGAGAATCATTAAGTAACATATTCCAACCAATATCAGCGCCTCCTTCCGGAAATCCTAAAAAAGGGATAAAGGCTCGACTAGCATAACAAGTCACATGGGCTTTCAACCTACAGTTGTTTCTTTCTGAACAACACGAGATTTCTTGACACTGTTCTTCAGCATTTACCAGGCAAAGAGCTGTCGAAATGACTGCTATTGAAAACTGGTATTTCTTTAAAAAATCAATACATATGGATCTTGCCTTGTCTGGATAAGGATCAAGGACTTTTGATGAATTTTGACATGTGCATTTTGGTGCAGGTATGGAATATCTGCAAAATTCTGATGCTAAATCATCTGGGGTGAGCGGTGCAGAAGGAGGTATTCCGGGTGGAGTGTATTCACCATTGGGCCATACAATACCGCTATTACTTGTTGAAGTAGGAAATTCTGGATGGGGAATAGGCAAGTCAAATCCCAAGCCATTCCTATCCCTCTTATCTATTGCATTATTTCTAACGAACGCATAAAGATTCCATCCTCCCTGTTCAGCAATGGGATCGCGATTGATCCACCTGCCGTCTTTGGGGTTGTAAAAGCGGTAATTGTAATAGGCGGACCACTGGACGGGCTGGACGAGTCTTCCGGTGCGGGTGGCTGTTCCATAGGGGGAGTAATCGTAAGCCGCCGCGATCGTTCCCTGTGCGTCGAAGACTTCCGTCACATTCTTGATGAAGTCATGGCTGTAAAAGTAGATAGCATTATCTTGAACCAAAACCAATGACCTTGTTGCCACTGGTTTCAGAGGATTCCACAAATTTGTTTATTAATTAAAATAATAATGACGATATAATGAATAAAATGATAATTCCTAAAATGAAAAATAGAATAGATGATTTATAATTATTTAAGGATTTATATGCTCAATTACTTTACTCTTTATATTAGTCCATGGAATAGGGCCTACTACCCTGCTGTCCATGGCATTTCTGTCTAAACAGAGGATGTAGAATGTTTTTTTCGGAATAATCATATTCATATATTTCTGCTTCATTTTATATCCTTCCAACACATTTGGTTCTGATTTCGTATAAACATATTGGAAAGGTCTAATATGAGCTATTTGATCATTAATCCATATATCACCATGTTTTAACTCTAGATGTTCATTGGGAAAACCAACTACTATTCCTAATGTACTTGTATTGCTAGGAATGGATGTGTAAGAAGGAAAATTCCAATGAACTATATCTCCCCGTTTTAATTCATCTATATTGTGAATGCGTTTCATGATAACGATTGATCCCGTTGGAACTAATGGTTCCATAACTGGCGACTTCATTACGTATACTCGTAAAAATATGGTCAATAACCAATATATTAAAGCAGCACATAAGACTGCGATTCCTGCGACAATATAGAATTTCTTTCTTTTGATTTTCATTGCTATGCTCTCCAATCTTCTGGGAAATTAGTACCACACAGACTACCTGTTCCTGACAATTTTACACACTCATAGGTTTTACTTTGAACTCTCCCTGTATATCGGGGTGCTTCATCGGAATTCCTTCCTCCGACTTCCTTCCACTTGCAAGATAAATCATAACCATCAAATGTTGCAATTTTTTCCCATCCATTACATAAAGTAGTTGTATTGCCAATACGATTAGGGTTGTTACCTAAATTAATTTTAAAAGGTTTATTCGTTCCTTTACACTTCAAACAAATTGCTATTATTCCAGAATTCTCTGCATCTTCTTCCCAATATCCTGGAATATAGGGTCCATTAAGATCAGTTATAAGAGATTTTTTTATTTTTCCTATCAATCTTTTAGTTATAAATCGCCCCAATGATAATAATCCCAAATAATCTGTTGTATATATTATATTTTTATTAAAACTATATAAATTCCATCCTGCCTGTTCAGCGATGGGATCGCGGTTGATCCACCTTCCGTCTGCGGGATTGTAATAGCGGTAATTGTAATAGACCAGGGCGAGTTCTTCGTCGTGCATCTCGCCGGACCACTGGACGGGCTGGACGAGGCTGCCCGTACCGGTCACGGCCCCATAGGGGGAG
>NZ_MNUD01000001.1:173376-296718 GCF_001917295.1 Akkermansia sp. 54_46 | reverse complement strand
ATTCTTTTTCAATCTCTTTGACGGTACCCAGCTGGACAGGTTCCCCCATCCTTAGGGCGTACGTCCGTTCGTCGATTTTGATTTTCCGGACGGGAGCATCCCAGCGTCCGCTATCCGGGTAGGAAATAGGAAGGATGAGTTGCTTTGCTTTGGTCATGGTTAATAGATGCGGTCAGGGATGTTAGGGGCTACAGGCTCGAAATAAAATCCGGTAACAAAGAGATCTTCCCCCGTTTCCGGGTCCGGCCCGGTCAGGGGGATTGGCTCCATGATTTGGCTGCTAATCCACCATTTGCGCCGCTCCTGCTCCGGCATGGCGAGATAGTCCTTCAAGGTCATTGTCGGGGCCAGGACTTCCAGGAAGGAAAATTCCAGTTCGTCCGGGAACGTGTCAGGCAATTCCTGCGCGTCAAAAAGTTCAGCCATTTTGGCAAGTTCTGAGCGGGTTAAAATCATGATAACTGAGCTTTGATGAAGTTGTAGAATTCGGGGCCCTGACGCTGGAAGTCAACAGGAGATTCCAGCATGCGCTGAATTCCCATAGAAAGAATTTCAGTTGGCCGTCATCGGCGTGGACTATCTCCAACTGATGCGTTCCCACTCCAAACAGGCGGCCAACAGCCGGGAACGCGAAGTCGCGGAAATATCCTCTGGCCTGAAAGCCCTGGCCAAGGAACTCAAGGTTCCCGTCGTCGTGCTGGCCCAGCTGAACCGCGGACCGGAGACGCGCGCCGGGAAAGAAGCCGGGATTCCCCGCATGTCCGATTTGCGGGAATCCGGCTCTATCGAGCAGGACGCGGACATGATCGGCCTGCTTTACCGCTCCGACTACTACGCCGACGACGAGGACCAGCGGCAGCAGTTGGCCGGACAGGCCAACCTGCACCTCGCCAAGAACCGCAACGGCCCCACCGGGGACATTCCGCTCCGCTTTGAGGCGGAACTCATGCGCTTCTCCACCCGCGAACCTGAAAAAAAATAGTGTCCCATGTGGGACACTTGACCCTTTCTCTTTCCCCACCTCCTGACCCTTACGATGATTTAAGGATTCACCCTTACCGTCATTTATGGTTGGTCACACCGGATATTCACGCCGTCCGAACCGGGAGGAAGGAGCGAGACCGGAGCATTAAAAAGCCGGAGCCCCGAAGGACTCCGGCCGCGAATCATTTTGTTTCCGGGTCAGGCTTAATGCCCGCAACCGGCGCAGGCCCATCCTTCGCGGATTTTCGCGAAGAAATCGTTGCCCTTGTCATCTACCAGAATGAAGGCGGGGAAATCTTCCACTTCAATTTTCCAGATGGCTTCCATGCCCAGTTCCGGGTATTCCAGCAGTTCCACTTTTTTGATGTTGTTTTTGGCCAGAATGGCGGCCGGGCCGCCGATGGAGCCCAGGTAAAAGCCGCCGTGCTTCCGGCAGGCATCCGTTACCTGCTGGCTGCGGTTGCCCTTGGCAATCATGATCATGGAGCCTCCGTTTTCCTGGAACAGGTCTACGTAGGAATCCATGCGGCCTGCGGTCGTGGGGCCGAAGGAACCGGAGGGGTAGCCTTCAGGAGTTTTGGCCGGGCCGGCGTAGTACACGGGGTGATCCTTCATATACTGAGGCAGCCCTTCGCCCTTTTCCAGGCGTTCCTTCAGCTTGGCGTGGGCGATGTCGCGCGCCACAATGATGGTGCCGTTCAGGCTCAGGCGCGTGGTGACGGGGTACTTGCCCAGTTCTTTCAGAACTTCCTTCATCGGGCGGTTCAGGTCAATGGAGACAGCTTCGCTGGAGGTCATGCGCAGGGCTTCCGGAATATACTGGCCGGGGTTGGTTTCCAGCTGTTCAATAAAGATGCCCTCCGGCGTGATCTTGGCTTTCGCGTTGCGGTCCGCAGAGCAGGAGACTCCCAGGCCAACCGGACAGGAGGCGCCGTGGCGGGGCAGCCGGATAACGCGCACGTCCAGAGCGTACCACTTGCCGCCGAACTGGGCGCCCAGGCCCAGTTTGCACGCTTCTTCATGCAGTTCCTTTTCCAGTTCCAGGTCACGGAAGGCGCGGCCGTGTTCGTTCCCCGTAGTCGGCAGATTGTCGTAGTACTTCGTGGAAGCCATCTTCACGGTCTTCAGGCATTTTTCCGCAGAGGTTCCGCCAATGACGAAAGCGATGTGATAGGGAGGGCAGGCCGCCGTGCCCAGAGTACTCATCTTTTCCACCAGGAACTTTTTCAGCGTGGCCGGGTTGAGCAGGGCCTTCGTTTCCTGGTAAAGGTAAGTTTTGTTGGCGGAGCCGCCGCCCTTGGCGACGAACAGGAAGGAGTATTTCATGCCCTCCACCGCTTCCAGGTCAATTTGGGCGGGAAGGTTGGTGCCGGTGTTTTTCTCCGTGTACATATCCAGCGCCACCGTCTGGGAATAGCGCAGGTTGTTCTGGGTATAGGCGTCGTAAACGCCGTGGGAAAGCTGTTCGCAGTCGTCACAGCCGGTCCATACCTGCTGGCCCTTCTTGCCTACGATGGTGGCGGTGCCCGTGTCCTGGCAGAAGGGCAGGATGCCGGCGGACGCCACTTCCGCGTTGCGGAGCATCGTCAGGGCCACGCTTTTATCATTGTCGCTGGCTTCCGGATCGTCCAGAATGGCGGCCACCTGCTTCAGGTGGGCGGGGCGCAGGAAAAAGGCCACGTCATGGAAGGCTTCCGCTGCCAGCAGGCGCAGTCCCTCCGGTTCCACTTTCAGCATGGGATGTCCTTCAAAGTCGCCTACGCTCACATAGTCTGACGTGATGAGACGGTATTGGGTGTCGTCCTTTTCCATGGGAAAAGGATCCTGATAATGAAAATCCGGTGTTGCCATAACGGGAGCCAATATAGCGAAGCTCCGAATCCGGTTCGAGCAAAAAAATCAGGGATGCCCCCATGCGGAGCCCATGCCCGAAAAGGTTCCGGATACTTGACTTTGACGCCCGCCTGCATTACTTTTTCCCCGCTTAAGTGTATAACTCCCCAAACCAGCCTCCGATTCTTGACACGCTTACCCCCCCCCCCCCCCCCCCCCCCCCACCCCCCCCCCCCTTTTTTTCACCCTCCCCCCCCCCCCCCCCCCCCCCATCAAAACGTGTCTTATGGATTGACGTATCAAGGGTTATTGCAGCCCTTCTGATCATGTACGTCCACCTGTCCTCCCCCTTTCTCCAGGCGGTGAGCCTCCATCTCTTTTACCTGGGGAGGGTTCCGTTTTTCCTGGTGCTGGCAGGGTACTTCCTGGGCAGGAACATTACCTGGAACAAGGCTTTTAACCGGGCTTTATGGCTGTTCATTCCGTTCATGTTCTGGAATATATTGTACGTGTTCCTTGTCCTGCCTCATGACGGCGCTTCCTTCCGCCTTGAGAATTTAATTGGTATCCGGGACGTCTTTCTTCCGGGCATGAACCTTTTCTCCGCGGATGACTCCCATGCCGTTCCCCCCATCGGCCCTTCCTGGTTCCTGAGGGACATTATCATTCTCACGCTGCTGACGCCTCTTCTGGTCCGCGTCAAAATCCTGCTGTTTCCTGCGGTGCTCCTCTTTTTCTGTTTCTTCAACACGGCCCCGGACCACACGGAGACGATTTCCATTGGAACCTGTGCTTTTTACCTGCTGGGCGTTGCGCTCAGTTCCCGGCGGATTGACGACATTCATCTGTTGATGAATAAAAAATTCGGCATTTTTTTCTGGGTAAGCATTTTTATGCCCGTTGTACTGATAGCGCTGTATTCCGCCGGAGTGATCCCCCTGTGGAAAGAGACGGCCATTGGCATGCTTCTGGGTGTCATGATGATCATGTACGCAGGCATCTGGATGGAAAAGCACCTGCCCGGCCTGTCTGCGAAAATAGCTTTGCTGGCTCCCGCCTGCTTTCTGACGTTCATGCTGCACTGGCCCATTTACGGTTTCCTGCCTCCCGCCATGAAATCCAGCCTGTTCGCCTTCTTCACGCCGTTGCTGGTGTTTGCGGCCATCGTCCTGTTTTATTTTGCCCTGAAACGTTTTGCCCCGTTCCTTCTGCCGTATCTGGCCCATGTGAAAAATACCGGCCGACGGCAAGCGCAGCATGGCGCGTGCGACGAAACGATTCCTTTAATCAGGGGCCTTTCAGGGATGAGTCAATCATCAGAAAGGGACGCCGGGAACCCCATGCCCGGAACACGGGAGAGCTTTTAAAGAACCACGGGCAAACGGGTTCCAGGAAGCCGTAGATTGCCAGGTGAAAGGACTCCCGGTACATCCGTTGCTCTTCTTCCGGCTCAAGAAGGTAAATGAAAGAATTTGGCTGGATGGAATCCAGCACAGGCATCCCCCACAGTTGAAGGGAGAATCTTTTGATTTCAAACCGGAGGCGCATGTTCCCCCGGAAAACAACTGCCGCCTCCACTTGGCCCGCAGGGTTTGCCTTCATGAAAGCTAACGCTTTTTCCCATGCCCCGGGCAGCAGTTGGCAGGAGATTGTTCCATCCTGGTCGCGTTCCACCTCCTGAATGTCCTCCGGCCCAATGAGGGATTCCGGGCGGATGAAGACATAGGTCCGGACGGGGTTCGGGAAATCGGGGCAGGTATAGGGGATGGAACGGAATCCGCTTTTCAGGCGGATGGATTTTCCCTGCAGAAGTTCCGGAAGAAAATGCTGTTCCAATTCCCGGCTGCGCGGATGGATGGGATAAAGAGCCACGTTTTCCCTCACATGCCGTTTTTGCTGTTCCGTCAGCGGCAGAAGGGTGTTGTTGATGGCCCGGCACAGGGCATCCAGCCGGCTGTCATCCCCCAGACCGGGAATAAGAGTAGTGCGGGAAGGCATTCCCTGGAATAAGGGGGTGGACAGAATGGTTCCGCGCAGAACGACAGCAATCCTGTCCTTGCCGGGGCGTAGTCCGGCCGATGCCCGCTCCAGTTTACGGAATGCTTCTTCGTTCCAGGTGATGTCCAGGCTTCCCGGATGTTCCATATCTGGCTCCGCATGCCTGGCGCAGTCTCCGGAAATGATGGGAGAATTCCCCAGGAACAGATATTCTTCCTCTCCCGTTTTTTCCTGCCGGTGCGCCGGGAGCTTCCAGAGCCTGAAGCCCGGTACGCGGAGGACTCCTTCTTCCACCAGACGGCGGCTTTCCGGATGGACGGCGTACAGGGCCAGATCCTGTGAAATGAAGGGTGGGTTTTTTTCTGTGGGTGCCTGCCGGTTGAGCAGTTCCGCCAGTCCGGAGGCTTCATTTTTTCCGTCCAGTCCGGAGATTTCAAAAGTACGGGATATGACGGCCTGTACCACGGGGGCCGACTTGATTTTTCCCTGAACGACGAGGGCCAGCCTGTCGCGGCCCAGATTCATGGCGGAGGTTGCCGCTTTCATGGTTTTTCCGCCCTGTGTATTCAGGGTGATGTGGAGGCATTCTCTTCTCTCCGGCTCAATTCTTGCCTGTTCCACTTCCGATTCCGTGATGATGGGGGTATTTTTCAGGAACAGCCGTTCCCGCTGCATTTTTCCATGGCGGCCGCGGAATTCGTATGTATAAGGCGTGTATCCTTCCGGAACAGGGCTCCTTTCCCGGTCCAGCTCCTGGCTGTCCGGATGCACCATCCTGACGGAGACGGCGGGAACAGACGGCGGAACCGCTTTCGCGCGGGCCGAAAGCGGGAAACAAAAGGCGGGAAAAAGCAGTAGATAAAATAATTGACTCACAGTCAACGGAAATAGAACTTTTGGAGAACGGCAAGCAAGAGAAAAGTTGATTCGGCGCACAACAAAGGAGAGGTGTTCCCGGCGCCTGGGGAAGCCCTCCGCGGAACAGCACGCTGGCGGAAGCCGGCAGGCAGGCGGGACATCAGCGGGATGCCATGCCCTCCAGGATTTATTGCCGCGGCTTGCGGCGGGCAGAAGAGGGCGGAGATGATGAAGGGCCGGAACGTCTGGGAGCTCCGTATTCCTCCGGTACTTCCGCCGCCAGGGATACATCTTCCGGAAGGCTGCTGTCGTCGTAATAATTTTTCATCCTCTTCTGGGCATCCTTGATCAGGGTGGCTTCCGCCCATTCCTCCACCGTCATGTTGTCCCTTCTGGCGGCTTCTTCGATGAGTTTGTAATCCTCGGAACTCAGCATGACGACATCAGGTGCATTGTAGGGGCGCAAAAGGGCTGTTAAGGCCGTTATTGCACCAAAAAAAGGATTTTTATGAAGACGGAAAATAAAAAAAAGAGTCAGAAAAAAATTCAAATCAAGGGGAAAATGCCGTTATCGGTCCATTTTTTCCGGGATGCGGAAGCGGACGCGCTGAACATGGAACGCTGCCAGCTGGATAAAGCCACCCTGATTGCCTGTGCCGTCAAACGCCTCCGGGAAGATTTGGGGAACGTTCCCGATTCCGGTAAAAAACCTTCCGCATGACTCAGGAGATTTACTGGGAACTTCTGGCCTGGCTGTTCCGTTCCTTTCTGGCGGTGACTGCGTTCGCCTTTGTCGTGGCCGGGTACCAGACCCTGCGCAGCCGCCCGCGCAGGGGCCGCAGCCGTAAAAAATAGGAGGGCAGGGGGCCGGTTTACCGTCCGTCACGGAATGCCGTCTCGCTTTTTAAGGGAAATGTTTTTGACCTTATGGGGCATTGAAGAATTCCGGGGCTGTGCTCCTTCATATTTGGGCGGTCCGTCATGAAAAGCAGGCGGAAATCTGCCGGAGAAAGTGGACGGCTGCCTTTCTCCGGTAGAAGGGCGTTGCAGGAAGAATGGAAAAATTCCGGAAAAGGTTTCCACTTTTCCGCCAGCGCAGATTCTCTAAACGGCTGTCATCTTCCCAGGGGCCGGCCGGATGGAAATCCGTATTGCCAGAAACGGGGAATGGCGGTAACATTCCGCCGCTATGAGTATTGAGAGTTTCGCAAATCAGCATGTGCTGGAGTTGGTGGCTTATCAGCCGGGCAAGCCGATTGAGGAGACGGCCCGGGAACTGGGCCTGAATCCCCATGATATTGTGAAACTGGCGTCTAATGAAAATCCTCTGGGGCCGTCCCCGAAGGCGGTGGAGGCGATTGCCCGTGCGGCTGCCGGCGTGAACATTTATCCGGACGGAGCGGCTTTCCGCCTGCGTTCCGCTATTGCGGAGTTCTGCGGCGTGGAGTTCGGCCAGACGGTAGTGGGCACGGGCAGCAGCGAAGTGATTGAACTGATCTGCCATGCCCTGCTGAATCCCCGTGCGGAGGTGGTGGCCGCCAAACACGCCTTTTCCATGTACCCTATCATGTCCAAGCTGTTTGGCGCCGCGTACGTGGAAGTGCCCAACAAGGAGGACTGGACGCATGACCTGGACGGCTTCCTGGCCGCTATTACGGAGAATACGCGCGTCGTGTTCATTACGAATCCCACCAATCCCGTAGGCACCGTAGTGGGACAGCAGGAAATAGACGATTTCATGGCGAAGGTCCCGGAACATGTGCTGGTGGTCTTTGACGAGGCGTACCGGGAGTTTTCCGACAATCCTCCGGATACCCTCAAATTTGTGCGAGAAGGCCGCAACGTGGTTGTTCTGCGCACCTTCTCCAAGGCTTACGGCCTGGCGGGGCTGCGCGTGGGCTACGGCATTGCGCCGGAACCGGTTTGCAGCATGCTGCACAAGGCGCGTGCTCCGTTCAACCTGCATGTTCTGGCCCAGGAGGCCGCCCTGGCCGCCCTGGAGGACCGGGAGCATGTGCGCCGCACTGTGGAGAATAATAAGGAAGGCATGCGTTTTTATGAGCAGGCTTTCCGGGAAATGGGCCTGGAATGGATTCCCAGCCAGGGCAACTTTATCCTGGTGAAAGTGGGCCGGGGCAAGCAGGTGTTCCAGGATATGCTTGCCAGGGGAGTCATCGTCCGCGCGCAGGACGGTTACGGCCTGCCGGAATGGATACGCATCAGCGTGGGCACTCCTGCGGAGAACGCCCGCTGCATTGAGGTATTGAAAGAGGTTCTTTAAACAGTTTTTCCGTTTTTCGTGTCTCACCCTGCATGATGATCTCCCCGGAACAGTATATTGACGGTCTGGAATGGCGTTACGCCTGCAAAAAATTTGATCCTGAAGCCCGTCTTGAACAGCCCACCTGGCATGCGCTGGCGGAAAGCCTGCGTCTCAGTCCCTCCTCCCTGGGGCTTCAGCTCTGGAAGTTTGTCGTCGTGACCAACAGGGAACTGAAGGCTCGCCTGCGGGAGGTTTCCTGGAACCAGTCCCAGGTGGAGGACTGTTCCCATTACGTGGTGCTGTGCTCCCGGCGCGACGCCACCAGGCGGGATGTGGACCGTTACCTGGCCCAGATTGAATTCACGCGCCGACCCTCCGCTGAAAAACTGGCTTCCTCCGCCGATTTTTATACCAGCTACGTGGAGGCTCTGGCTCCGGAAAAGATGCATGCCTGGCTGGATTGCCAGGTGTACATTGCCGTGGGGTTCCTGCTCAGCGCCGCCGCCGCCCTGCGGGTGGATTCCTGCACGATCGGCGGCATGGACCGCGCCAAGTATGATGAAATCCTGGGCCTGGACGGTACGCCGTACCGCTCTGTGGTGGGGGTGGCTCTGGGCTACCGCGCCAAGGATGACGCTTATGCCCGCGAGGCCAAGGTGCGCTTTCCCGCCGGAGAGGTGATTGATATCCGCGCCTGATTTTATTTTTTGTCCGGAACGGGCCGCCCTAATAGGGACGGCCGGTTCCCGTTTTTTGCCGTGGGGGGGGCGTTTTGCCGTCGTGCGGCATCTTTTTTCCCTGCAGCCCGGGGCTCCACGTTTTTTATCTTGCCAACAACGGGTTCTTTGGGATAATAATTTATTGGAACAGGAGGGAAAGCCTCTCTTGGCCGGCGGTTTTCCTTCATGAAGCCCGGCGCGCGGCAATCCGTTTGGGCGGAATGTCCGTCCCGCCCGGTTGAGAGAGGGAGAATTCTTCCGCTTTTCTCCCTTTCTCTGCAAGAAAGGGGCGGCGGGCGCGTAGTTTTTGGAGCAAATCAGACATTTCCTTTTCCTAAACAAGACTAAAACATGAAGAAAAACCTATTCCTGATGATCGCCGTTCTTGCCGCGTCTCCCGTGATGGGGCAGGACGCCAAGCAGATTGCGGATTCCCTTTCCATCCCTCCGGTGAAAGCCGGAGCGAAGCAGCTGCCCATGCCGAGCGTTTCCGGAGCCCAGATTAAATTGCTGGGGGCCGACTATGAGCAGCTCGTCAACAGCAAAGGCAAGATAGCCCCTGTTATTTCAGATACCCCCGTCAACGTCAGCTTCAAGGTGACCAAGGACGGCAAGGAAGCCGTCAGCAAGGATTATGAAATCATGCTGCAGGCTCCTCATGCCGCCCAGGGCAACCCCAAGCCGCGGATCATCCCGGAAATCCTGCAATGGAAGGGGGGACAGGGAGAATATAAGCTGGGGAATACGGTCACCATAGCATGCCCGGACAAGGAGCTGGGCAAATTATTTGCGGCGGATATGGAAGACGTGCTGGGAAAGAAGGTCAAGCTTGTCGCCCCCGGGGCGAAGGCGGATATTTCCCTTTCCCTGTTGAAGGGCGGCAATCTGGGCAGGGAAGGATACCGGCTCCAGATTGCCAGGGATGGCGTTCGCCTTGGCGCGGCGGCTCCCACCGGCCTGTTCTGGGGTACGCGCACCCTGCTGCAGATGCTCCGCCAGACGCCCGGCAGCGTGCCCTGCGGCACGGCCGTGGATTTCCCGCGCTACCAGCTCCGCGGTTTCATGCTTGATGTCGCGCGCACGCCTTACCCCCTCAGTTACCTGAAGGACGTGATCCGCACCATGGCCTGGTACAAGATGAATGACCTGCACCTGGTCATCAACAACAACTATATTTTCCACGAGCACTATGTGGACAACGGCCATGATCCGTTCAAGGAAAGCTACGCGGCCTTCCGCCTGGAATCCAACATGAAGGGGAAGGACGGCACGCCCCTGACGGCCAAGGACCTTTTTTATACCAAGAAGGAATTCGCCGACCTGGTCAGCTATGCCAAGAAGTACGGCGTCAATATTGTTCCGGAATTCGACACTCCGGGGCATGCCCTTTCCTTCACCCGCCTGCGGCCCGATCTCATTTACAAAGGGCCCATGAATCATGAGAAGCGCCGCTGCGAGATGCTGGACGCCGCCAACCCGGAAACGATTGACCTGGTGAGCAAGGTTTTTGACGAATACCTGCTGAAGGACCCCAAGCTGGGCCGTCCCGTGTTCGCGGACTGCGGCGTGGTGCATGTGGGGGCGGATGAATTCTATGGGGACAAGGAAGATTACCGCCACTTTGCGAACGCCGTGCTCAGCCATGCCCTCAAGCGCGGTTATACGCCCCGCATCTGGGGAAGCCTGAGCACCAAGCCGGGCAAGACCCCGGTAGTCAGCAAGGGCGTCCAGATGAACCTTTGGAATACCGGCTGGATGAGAGCGTGGGAGGCCGTCAACCAGGGCTATGATGTGATCAATACGAACGACGGGGCCCTTTATATCGTTCCCTTTGCCGGTTACTACCGGATGGACAGAAACCATAAGGGGCTGTACAATAACTGGATTCCCAACCGCATCGGCAATGAAACGCTGCCTTCCGGGCATCCCCAGCTCCTCGGGGGCACCTTCGCCGTCTGGAATGATGAAACGGACATTATGCATACGGGGTACGCCCCTTATGACATTTGGGGGATCATTTCCGGTTCCATGGACGTGCTCAGCCAGAAACTGTGGGGAACCGCCAAGGCTCCGGATACGTTTGAGCAGCATCGCGAGCTGGTTTCCTCCATCGGCAACGCTCCGCGCACCAATCCCCTGCACAAATGGAAGGATGCCCAGCCCTTTACGGTGAAGCCTTCCTCCCTCCCCCAGAAGCTGGACAAACCTGCCCTGGGGCCGAATTACCGCCTGACGATGGAACTGGAATTGACTGCCGCTCCGGAAGGGAAAGAGCAGGTGCTTCTTTCCGCTCCTGAAGGCGAATTGCTTGCGGTCATGAAGGACGGCACCGTCGGATTCCGCCGTGACGATTCTCTGGAATTTTCCTTCGGCGCCAAGCTGCCCGTAGGCAAGAAGGTCAAGGTGGAAATTGTGGGAGAACCGGAAAAAACAAGCCTGTTGCTTGACGGGGAGCCTGCCGGAACTGCCGTGCTGAAGAATTTTTCCGACAAGTCCAAGGATTTTCCGGACAACTTCAAGCATCGTCCCAAAGTGCACCGTTCCACGTTCATTCTGCCTCTGAAGGAACTTGGCTCCTCCTTCCAGGGGAAGGTGTTCCATATGAACGTACAGCCGTTGTAATTCCCGGCATGTGAACGTCCGCCGCCTTTGGCGGGGCGTACTTGGCCGGCCCGGCATCCCTGCCGCATGGGGATGCCGGGTTTCTTTTTACAGAGGGCGGGGAGTTCCCGTGTGGAAAAGGGCCTGTCCAGCCGCCAGCAGCGGGAGACGAAGACGGAGCAGTCCACTCCGGCGGCAAAGCGGCTGACGGCGGCGTCTCCCGCGGCCTGCTTTTCCGGGGTGCCCATGTCTCCGGCCGCGGCGGGGGCCCCTCCGTTGGCTGCGTCCGCCTTCAGGCGTTCGGAGAACTGCCGCGGGGTGTCGAAGCCGCCCCATTTATACGGCATGCCGATGGAACGCATGCCCGGCTTCCACCATGCTCCGGCATCATCTCCGGCTGCGGAGGCGTCCGGCGTGTCTGTCCGGATGCCGTCCCCGTCCGTTCCGTGGCGGACATTCCGGAGAGAGCCCCGCCAAATCATGGAGGTATAGGCCCGGCTGGCTGCCAGGGCTTCACGGCGGGTGACGGAAGAAGCGGGAGGCGGAATCTCCGGTATTCCCGGAGCACAGGCCCCCAGGCAGGCGGAGAAGACGAGCAGCGTCAGGGCATGGGCCATGCCCGGCAGTATGGATTCCGGCCTGCGTGGCGGCAAGGATGATTGCCGGAGAGCGTTTTTTATTCAGGGGACGGACGGTCTGGAAGCTTGACTACGGGGAGGAATATGTAAAAAAGGTCTCATCAAGGCGGAATGAAACGGAAAAGGTTTCCGTTCACCTTCATCCGCTTTCCATCTCTTTATTTTTATGGACGAAGAACAACAAATCATCCAGGAACCGGTTCAGGAGCCCGCCCCTGAGAAACAATCGGATATATCCTGACGGCGGTTTCTCCGCTGGTGTCTGTCTTTTTCGGAGGCTCCGCCGGCGTGAACATTATTCCGCCCCTGATCTGCTGGCTGGTCTGGAAGGATGCCAACTCTCTGGTGGACAAAGTAGGAAAGAATATTCTGAATGCCCAGATTTCCTGGGCGATTTATACGGTTGCGGCCTGTCTTTCATGTTTGATCCTGATCGGGTTCGTGCTCGCCCCCGTGGTAGTCATCGCTTGGATCGTTTTCTCCATTATTGCTGCCGTCAAGGCGGCGAACGGGAATTACGATTATGTGGCTCCCTTCACGATTAAATTCCTGAAATAACGTTTTTCCGTTTTTCAGCAGATCAACAGATGAAAAAACCGCCGGTACGGAATGCCGGCGGTTTTTTGATGAGGGCTTTCCATTTGCCGGAGGGGTTCAGATGGGCATGTCCTTTTCACTGCCGCCGTACATGAACGTATGGAGCAGGCGGGTAACCTGATTCTGTTCCGCGTCCAGCTGGGCGGAGGGGCGCAGCGCGGCGTACGCCAGTCCGTCATGCCCCGTGAACTCCCTCATATGGAACCCCTGGAAGCTGGTCATGGGTTCACTGTCATGAAAGAGCTTGCCCCTACGGAGCAGTTCGTCAAAGACATGTTCCGCTTCCCGCGTGCGCGTCAGAGCGTTTTCCGGGTGGGGGATGCGGATTACCAGCGCTCCGCCGTCCCCGCGGAAGTTGATGCCCGCTCCGGCCATGACATCCGCGGAGGGCTGACTGGTGACGCTGCCCAGCAGCAGCACGCCGTCGTCTATCAGATGGATGCGGCTGGCGCGGGCTTCCTCCTTTACGTGCAGAACGCCTCCGTAAATGCGGGTGGATGCATTGCCGGAGAGTTTTCTGATACGCATCAGGCCGTGCCTGATGACGAGTTCCGAGCCCTCCGCCGGCAGATCCACTTCCGAGGCGAAGAGCCAGCCGTCCGTCATGGCGATTCTGCCTTCATGCTCCCTGGCGCCCTGAATGCGCCCCTGGCCCATCAGAAGGCGACCGCCGTTGATTTCCAGGCTGCCGTTGGCCTTGTCCCCCAGGAAAACGGTCATATGGTCCGGCAGGTTGCCCAAGAGCGTCATGGCGCCTCCGTTCCGGATGACGAGGTGGGCGGTGCGGTGCCCGTGGTCCGGCTGGTTGGGGCCGCCCACGTAAACAGGAGCGTTGATGATGTAAAGATTTCCGCCGGAATCAACGGTAAGGGAATCCTGAATGTCCGTCTGGCCCTGCACTACATCATTGCTGATGGTGACCGGGCACATGTAGGAGACACGGTTCATGGATGAGGCTGAAAGCGGCATCATCCCTGTTAGAATGAATGGGTTGATATTGCTCATGGCTCTGGTTACATAGTTGGTTTGACGTTTGAAGCGCGATGGATGCGCTCCAATGGTATTAGACCATCCATCCGGGGAAAGTGTTCGCGTAAATTTCCCTTATTTTTCCCGGAAGGGGCACTGTTCATTCCCACTCCACACGGGTCAGCTCCAGTTCCTGCCCGCGCAGGATGGCCAGGGCCGGTTCTCCGCAGCCGGGGCAGATGTAGCCGTGTTCCGTAAAGGAAAAATCCGCCCGGCATGCGTCACAGCGGCACACGGCCTCCACCCAGGCGACGTCCAGGTCTGCATCCTGCGCCGCATACGAGTCTTTCAGGGCCAGGAAGGCGGATTGAAGGGCTTCCGGCACCACGCCGCTCAGGCTGCCGATGGTCATGTACACGCGCCTCAGCCTGTTCCCTCCGCGTTTTTCCATAAGCCGCCGGGCCATGTCCAGCGCGCCTTCCATGATGCCTACTTCATGCATGGGCGTTTTTCTGGGCCTGATGTTCCGCCAGGGCGCGGGCGATGAGGGCCTCCGCCGTGTCCAGCGCCTTCGGCAAGGCTTCCTGCACTTCCGCGGACATGGGGCGGCAGAAATCCGTATGCAGGGCCTCCACTCCCACCAGCGTGATGGCGCGCGGCAGGGTGCCGCACAGCTGGGCCGCCCCCAGCACTTCCTTCATGCCTATCTGGTGGGGAGACATAACGCGGGAAAAGTGGCGCGGCAGTTCTTCCCGGCTGCGCGTGACGACGGTTCCCGGCAGGGCCCCCGTCCTGACGGCGTCCAGCAGGATGAGCGTGTCCGCATCTTCCAGCAGGGGAAGCAGGGTCATGCCCTGCGTTCCCCCTTCCTCCACGTGGACCAGCGGGCCGTAGTCCCGTTCCTGGAGGCGGTGGGCCAGCTCCACGCCTGCTCCGTCGTCCCCCATGAGCGGGTTTCCGATGCCCAGCACGAGCACGGGATAGGCATTTCCCTTCACGGGGCAGCCCCGCAGTTCTTCCGTGTATGGCTCCAATTTCATGTCAAGGGGAGGGCGGAGAGGTTATTCATCCCGGAATTTGACGCCCTTGCGCAGCCATCGTCCGCCGCTGAACATGGAGGAGATGGTGCCGTCCCGGTCCACGTTCCCGGAAAGGATGGAAAGGTACACGTGGATCATGGCGAAGATGATGAAGCACCACATGCCGATCAAATGCACCAGGCGCACGTACGGAATGCCTATCAAGTCGTTCAGCGGCATGAACCAACGGTAGAACCAGTGGCGCGGCTCATACAGGGCATACAGGGCCAGCCCGGTCACCACCATGGTGGTGAACAGGACGTACACGCCCGTGTATGTCCACTGCTGCAGGGGATTGTGGCCGATGTAGCGGGGGCCGTCATAACTGCGGGCGAACAGGTAGTCCACCGCTGTGGCGTACAAATCCTTCCACTCCTGTCTGGAAACGGGGAACAGGGCCCGGAAACTCTGGTATTTGTTGGAGGCCATGAAGAAGCAGGAAAAACGCAGCATCATCACCACCACCAGAATCCACCCCAGCGCGTAATGCACGAAGCGGAGCGTTCCGAATTGGAAAGCCCCGTGCAGATCCCCCATTTTCAGGAACCACCCTTCCGCGATGCAGATGCCTGTGGCGGACAGGCCGATGATGCAGAGCACCCACGTCCAGTGCAGCACGCGCAGAGGCCAGTCCCAGACGTGGAAATAGCGGAAATTGGCCTTGGCCATGGAGAGGCGGCGCACGTCCCTCATGGCGTGCATGGGCACGACGCCCAACAGGCGCCACGGCGCGCCGGACCGGTGGACGGCCACGGCCACGGGTTCAAAGCCGGAGGGGGAATGCTCTTCAAAGGCCTTGTTCATGCGCTCCTTTTCCAGGGAGCTGACTTCGCACAGTTTTTCCAGCGCCTTCAGGTTGCCGCGGGCTACCATGAAAGGGGAGGCGTCCGCCTTGTCTGCGGCTTTCAGAACAGCCGTGCTGTACGGCCTTTCCCGGGAGGGAGCCTCCCAGGAGTTTTCCCGCTGGGCGTAAGGGAGGGTTATGCCGCGTTCCCGCGCGGCATGGAGCAGGGCCAGGTCTCCCGCGTCCCTGCTGCCGTTGGGGGAGGCGCACACGGCCAGAGCCAGGATTTCTTCCGGAGCGTACACCGGACTGGCCGGAATGGCATCCTCCACCGCCAGGGTGAGGTCGTTATCGATAAGAGTCGTTTTCACGGGTCCTGTCTGGTCAGAATGGCCTCCCCTTCTTCGTCAAACAAATGGACGGCGCAGGATTGGCACGGGTCATAGCTGTGAATGGTGCGCAGGGGTTCCACCGGGCGGGAGGGGTCCACCAGCGGGTGTTTCCCGGTATGGGCCAGGGAATATTCATATGGCCCCATCTGCCCCGCCGCGTCCCGTCCGGAACTGTTCCATGTACTGGGGACTACGGCCTGGTAATTCACCGTCTGGCCGTTTTCAATCCGCACCCAGTGGCTCAGGCTGCCGCGGGGCGCTTCCACCCAGCCCACGCCCTTGCAGGAGGAGGGCCAGGTTTCCGGTTCCCATTTTTCCGGGTTGAAGGTGGAGGTTTCCCCGTTCCTGATGCGGTCCGTCATTTCCTGGAGCTGGTCCACCATCATGTCCACGTTGATCAGGGCGTCCAGCGCACGGCCGTATACGCGGCCCAGCGTGGAGTTCATGAAGGCGTTGTCGCGCGGCAGGCCCAGCTTGTCGCAGGCGGCATCCACCCGTTCCACGATGGCGGGAACCCCCTGGGCGTAGCCAATCATCATGCGGGCGTTCGGACCCACGGCCATCGCGTGGCCGTCATAACGCGGGGCTTTCACCCAGGTGTACTGCGGGTGGTCGGAAAGCCACTTGTAGGGCGGCCTGGGGCCGTTGTAGTCCGCATTCGTCTCCCCGTCATACGGAGCCAGGCCCGCGTCCCTGCCTTCCGTATACCTGTACCAGGAGCTGGTGACGAATTCCCTGATCTTGTCCTGGTCAAAGGGAAGCACGTTCCTGTAATCCCCATTCAGAAGCACGCCGGGCTTGATCATGCCTTTGCCGGCGGGGGCGCCCGTGTTGATTTCAGACGGAGCCCCAGTGCAGAAAAAGTTGGGGTTGGACGCGCCAATGTGGGCGTAGTCCTTATAAAATCCGGCGATGGCTACAATGTCCGGATAATATACTTTATGAATGAAATCGTGGCAGGTTTGCACCAGCTGCTTCAGGTAGCTCAGGGAAAACTGGTTGATGGCCTGGTCATTGTTCATGTTGATGGCGCAGGCCATGCCGCCGACCAGGAAGTTCGGGTGCGGGTTCTTGCCGCCCAGGATGGTGTGGATTTTGATCATGTCCCGCTGCCAGACCAGGGCCTGGAGATAATGCGCCACGCCCAGCAGATTCACCTCCGGCGGCAGCTTGTAGGCCGGATGGCCCCAGTAGCCGTTCGTAAAGATGGAATATTGCCCGTAGGCGATGGAGTCCTTCAGCTTCTTCTGCACTCCGGCGAAATACGCGGCGGAGGACAGGGGCCAGTCGGAAAGGGACTTGGCGATGGCGGCGGTTTCCGCGGGGTCCGCCTTCAGGGCGGACATCACGTCCACCCAGTCCATGGCCTGGAGCTGGTAAAAATGGATGACGTGGTCCTGGATGCCCAGGGCTCCGCTGACCAGGTCTCGCATGAGGCGGGCCTGGACGGGCACCGGGTACTGGAGCGCGTCTTCCACCGCAGCCAGGGCCGCGATGGCGTGCGTACCCGTGCAGACGCCGCAGATGCGTTCCACAAAAGCCCAAACGTCCCGGGGGTCCCGCTTGCAGGCGATCACCTCAATGCCGCGGTACTGCGTGGTGGACGTCCAGGCATTTTTGATGACACCGTCCCCGGCCTCCATTTCCACCCGCAGGTGGCCTTCGATGCGCGTTACCGGGTCAATGACCACCCGGCTGGATTCCGGAACGTCCGCTGATGTGTAATTGCTCATGGTAATCTGGTGGTGAGGGCTTCTGGCTATTCTTCAGTGTCCTTGTCGGGCGAGCCGGGAGCGTCCCCGAAGGCGGGCAGAGAGACGTTTGCTTCCTCCTTCATGTGCTGCTTCCTGTAATGAATGGCGGAGCCCACGGCATGGGCGGCGATTGCCGCTCCGGCGCCGGCTACGCCCACAGCCCCGATGATGTTGGCGGAGGCTTCCACGCCGAAGCCGTTCACGTTCGGCAGCGTCTTGTAAAACGGAGTCATGCGGTCAAAGAAGTACAGCTCCGTACAGCCGATGCACGGGTGGCCGGACTGGATGGGGAAGCTGACGCCGCCATTCCATTTGACGATGGGGCAGGGAGAGAACGTATCCGGGCCCTTGCAGCCCACCTTGTACAGGCAGAAGCATTCCCGCGCGTTCTCGTCGTCAAACACGTTGACGAACTGTCCGGCGTCGAAATGGGCGCGGCGCGGGCAATTATTGTGGATGCGGGTGCCGTATGCCATCAGCGGGCGCGACTCCAGGTCGCATTCCGGGGCGCGGTCAAATGTAAGGATGTACATGATGACGGCCGTAATCACGTCCCCGATGGGCGGGCAGCCGGGCACGTTGATGACCGTGCGGTCTGTCAGGATGTCCCGGATGCCCACGGCCCCGGTGGGGTTGGGACGGGCGGCCTGGATGGAGCCGAAGTACGCGCACGAACCCACGGCCAGGATATGGGAGGCGTTTTCCGCGCAATGGCGCAGCATGTTCTCCACGGTATCTCCGGCCACGGTGCAGTACACCCCACCGTCATTAACCGGAACGGACCCGTTGATGACGAGGATGTGGGGCTCCCTGATCGCGTCTTCCAGAGCCTGATTGGCGGCCTCTCCTGAAGGGGCCATCAGCAGTTCCACGTAAGGCATGGAGACGGCGGAAAGCACCATGTCCCCGATTTCCTCGTTATAGCTGCGGATAGTGCTTTCCAGGCATCCGGTGCATTCCTGAAGCTGGAGCCAGATGACTACGGGACGTTTCAATGCGGCCATCTTGTCCGCAATCTCCTGGGCGTTGGAAATGCCGCCCGTTACAGTGGCAACGCCCATCAGGGAGATCATTTTCAGGCACCACTTGTTGAATTCGCGCCGGCTGACGCCGCGGCGCTCCATGTGTTCCCCCAGAGTTTCCCCGGGACGCCATGTATTTAAAATCTCATGATTCAGGGAGGCCTGCTCCGCCTCCTGCATGGAAGGTTGCTGAATGCGCTTCATGTGCGTGGTCCAAATAAGAACATTTCCATTTAGACAGGATTTCCGGGAAATGCGATCAATATTTTCCAGTTTTCCGGAAGGGCTTTTACCAGGACCAGACGTTCTGGATCTGGAAAACCACCGCCGTCTGGCCCCTGCGGCCGTTGACGGGATTCTTGACAAGCTGAATATCAGGCTGGAGCGTCATGGTGGGCGTCACCTGGGCCACATACGTCAATTCAATGCCGTATTCATTCCTGTTCACGTACGGGCCGTTCTTTTTAGCCCCCTGCTGCCAGAGGAAACCGAGGCCCAGGTATCCGTCATTGGATGCGCCCTTTCCCCGGAAGGGGGAAAGAAGCACCAGCCCTGTGGTGGCCGCGCAGCGTACGCCGGTCAGCGTGGCTGCGTCATCGCTTGCCCAGCCGCCGCGGAAGAACCACCCCAGGTGGCTGCTGCGGCCCAGCTGCTGCTGGAAGTTTACGGCCACGCCGCCCCCGTTTTCACCGTTGCTGGTGGTGAAAAAGGGCTGGAGGCGGTACACGCCGGGGCCCATGCTGCAAAAATCTTCCGCCACGTAGCCGAATTCAAGCACGTTCGTCCAATTGTCGGAATTCAGGTTCCGGAAAGGATTGTGGTTTTGAGCCATGTTATTGGCGGCGGTGGCTCCCATCACGTAAAAGGAGGTGGTTGGCTGCCACGCGAAATGGAATCCCAGGGAATTATCCGTCAGGGGGAGTACGGGATTATTGCCGAAAACGCTGTTGGTGAGGTTATTGTTATGGGAATTGGCGTAAGCGTTGTGGTCCATGTAGTTGGTGGTGTCCAGCTGGCCCGCCATCAGCAGAAGCTTTCCTCCCGCTCCCACCCATGCCAGGCTCAGGTTGCTCAGGTGGGGGTCCGGGCCCTGGAAGGAGCTGGTGGGGTTCTGGAGGGAGCCCAGCGTGGTTTTGGGGCCTTTACTGCCTTCATTGAAGTCAAAGCCGTTGCCGAAGTCGAACTCGGAGGCCAGGTACAGGCCGCTGCCCGTGGAATGATTGCGGAAGATGGTGATATTGGTCAGCAGGGAACCATTGTAGGAGGGGAAATCCGTTTTTCCGTTCAGGCCGCCGCCCGTCAGCCCCGTGTAGTTGAATCCGAACTGGGCGGAATAAGTAATGCCGTATCTGGAGAGAGCGGTCTTGAGCTTTTGCGCTCCGGTGGAAATCATGTCTTCGCGTATCCAGGCGTTCGGTTCCGCACAGGTATTGCCGAAAACGTAGGAACTGTCCAGGTACGGCATCATTTTAAGGGGCCTGGCCGCAAACCATTCCAGGCCGGGAGCGGAAGTTCCGCCTTCATGCTGAAGCAGTACGCTGGGCCTGGTGGGAACGCCGGGCGTCCTTTTGGTGATTTGTTCTTCCGGGCGCATTCCTTTCATCAGGCTGGGGCTTATTTCCCTGCCTTCCAGAGTTTTCACGCGCAGACCGCGTTCCGTGTTCAGGTAAGCAGGGGAAGCCGCCGCAGCGGGAGCCGCCTGTTGGGCAAGGGTGGGACTGCAGGAGGCTGCGACGGCAACAGCGCACATGGAGGGAAGAATGGCATGTCTCATACAGACAGTCAGACAAGGCTTTTCCCGGAAGTATCATAACTCCGTTTAAATGCTGACACGAATATCCGTTTTTCACCGTCTTTCCGGAAAAAGGAAAGGCGGGCTGTCCTTCAGGGGCCTTTTCCTAAGACAGGCATGATAGGGCAAGCGGAGGGGCAGCTCCCACCGCCGTATTCCTTCCGAAAAAGAAGTGGAACCAGTTGGAACATGGTAGCTTAGGGAGATTATTGTTTTTTTGCAGGGGGCTGTCTGAATGTACGTCGGGTGAGGGAGCCAAAAGGAATGTAAAACGGGAAAAAAGCATCAGATTTTCTCTGTAATTTTTATTGCGAATTTAGAATCCGCTGCGCACTTAAATATTTTCTCCTTCTCATAACATATTTACCTGTATTCGGATAAGATGAAATAAAAAAAGACCAGAAATTATATATGATATTAAAAAACAACTGATTAAGATGAATTAGACGTTGATTTTCAATATTTGTTATTGTTCCCGGATTCTAAATCCCCTATATGTACCGCACTGGGAGAGCGCGTCGCTCTTTTCTTTTCAACCTAGAACAGTCAAATGAAGAAAACATTATTTTTGCTTTCTTGTGTAGTAGCTTCTTCCCTCATGGTTCAGGGGGCAACCGTCCTTACTTTGGATTCCAGTGAATTGCAGGCAGCAGGCGGATCATATACCCTGACGGAGGGTATAAACTCCGGTTACGGCAATTTCTCCGTGACCATGGCCCTGGACGCTCAGGCTTTCCAAAACGCCATTCTGGCAGGTAACGTCAAGGCGAATATTTTTTCCGCCAATAATAATATGATCGGCCTGGGCCTCAACTACGTTTCTTCAGGAACTCCCACGGCGGGCATTTATGGTTCCTGGCAAGGAGAGAACTACAACCGCACGATTACTTCTGTCAACGGTTCTGAACTCAATTTGAATACGGGATTGAAGGAATTGTTCACCGAAAACAGCTATGAATCCGCCGCCATCACTTATCAGATTACCAGCACCGGAACCTGGACTTACCTGACCCTGGTTGATTCCGAAGGAACCGCCACCACTTATGGTGGTCAGGATTCAGGGTTGAAAGCGAGCGGGTTCGGAGCCCTGACTTCATTTACCTATGGCACGGATTACGTCAAATACCTTGTCGTGGATAATACCACGTTGCAGGCTAATGCTTCCCAGGAAGCCAATCTTAATGCCATTGAGGCGGCTGCCGTTCCCGAACCGGCCACGGCATCCCTCAGCCTGATTGGTCTGGCTGCCCTCATGATGCGCCGCAGATGTGCCTGAGCCGGGGAGTCCAATTGCTGTTTTACAGGAGGCGGGAAAGATCCCGCCTCCTCTTTTATTATCATCAGGAGGGAAGTATCCGTATCCGTCAAATCATTCCGGGAACTCCCAGGCATGGGCTTTCCAACGGCAGCTTCACCAGTTCCGCTGGGCTGTTTTGGATGATATTTATTTGTTTTTTCCTGACCTGGAAGCGGCAAAATTGCCGTTTTCATGTGTTTTAGAGGAGGCATTTCCGCGCTTCATGCAAAGATGCAGGGTGGAAAATAAGTTTTTCCCATGCCGCTGCCGTGGAGAAACGGTGGCGGAGAAAGCGTTGAAACGTGTGTTCGGCCTTTATTAGCTGACAATAAAAAAGCAGTTCCGCCATGTATGCGGAACTGCTTTGAAGGAAATAATAACGAGAACTGCCGAGGTTTATTGCACGGCAATCGTCTGTTCGCGGTCGGGGCCTACGCCCACGGTTGTGACGGGGCAGCCGATGAGCTCGCTCATGCGTTTGACGAATTTCTTGGCCTGTTCCGGAATCTCTTCCCAGGAACGGCAGGAGGAAATGTCCTGCATCCAGCCGGGCACCGTTTCATACACGGGCTTGCAGCGTTCCCATTCATCCACTGTGGCGGGCGGATAAGCCAGGATTTCCCCGTCCAGATCGTAACCCGTGCAGATTTTAATTTCCGGGCACTTGTCGTAGCCGTCCAGGTTGGTCATGGCCATTTCATCAAAACCGTTGAACATGGCGGAGAAGCGCAGCAGCACGCCGTCAGACCAACCGCAACGGCGGGGGCGGCCCGTGGTGGCGCCGAATTCGCGGCCCATGCTGTGCAGATGGTTGGAGATGTCTTCATCCTCCGTGACGAAGGGGCCTGCGCCCACGCGGGTGGTGTAGGCCTTGCAGACGCCGATGATGCGGTCAATTTTGTGCGGAGGAACACCCGTGCCGGTGCAGGCGCCGGCGGAAGAGGTGTTGGAGGAGGTGACGAACGGATAGGTTCCGAAGTCCACATCCAGGTAAGCTCCCTGGGCCCCTTCAAAGAGGATGCTTTTTCCGGAGGCCACGGCTTCGTGCATAACCGGAATGGTGTTGGTGATGTGGGGGCGCAGCACATCCGCGGCGGCGCTTACTTCCGCCACCATTTTTTCTTCATCCATAGCGGGAAGGCCCATGCGTTCCATTTCCGCATTCGCCATCTTGATGCGGCGGCGCAGCACTTCGTCAAAAATCGCGGGATCCCTCATATCCGCCATGCGCACGCCGATGCGGCGTGCCTTGTCCGCGTAAGTGGGGCCGATGCCGCGCTTGGTGGTGCCGATGGCTTTTTTGCCGAGGGCGGATTCCTGGGCGGCGTCCATTTCCTTGTGGAAGGGAAGGACCACGTGGGCGCGGTCGGAGATGAGAAGGTTGTCTTTTGTAATGGTCACGCCCTGGCCGCGGAGTTCATTGATTTCCTCCACCAGGCCGATGGGGTCCAGCACCACACCATTACCGATGACGCAAAGCTTGTCCGGCCACAGGATGCCGGAGGGAACCAGGTGGAGAATATATTTCTTTCCATTGGCAATTACAGTATGGCCGGCGTTGTTGCCGCCCTGGCCGCGTGCCACCACGTCGGCGGATTCCGTCAGGAAATCGATCATTTTGCCCTTGCCTTCGTCGCCCCATTGGGAGCCGATAATAATGGTATTCATGATAAAAATGGAACTCGAAGACCTTAATGAGATTCCTGCCTTATGGCAAGACAATCTTACGGAATTGTTAAGTTTTCCTGACCAGTGGCGGGAAGCCCGGCAGGGCAGGCGGGAGGGGCCGTGCCGGATTATCCGGTTTCAGGAACGGAGAGACCGCGGCATTGGGAGGGCCGTGCCGCGGGGAGGAAGGGGCGGCCTGCTGAAAAGGAACTCAGCGGAAGTGGAGGGCGGAACGGTGCGCTTCCTCCGGAACCAGCGTTTTCCAGATGTCTTCATCCGCAGCGATCATGCGCTGGATGTCCCGCGGCGTGTGGCGCAGCAGGAATTCATTGAAAAAGGGCACGTCCACCACCAGGCCGTTCGCCAGGAAGTGCTGGTACAGGTGCACGTATTGTTCCGGCGCGCGGAAAGTGCGTGCCGTGACGAATTCCCCGGATTTGCGGTTGAGCCACGGGGAGACGTACAGGCGCGTTTTGTTCTGGAAGGTGCGTCCGAAGGATTCCAGAATGCCTCCGGGAATGTCCTCCGTCCATTTTTCCTTGAACAGCTCATTCAGCAGGCCGATGGAGAGGGCGATGGCAATGGGTTCTCTCGTGTAGCGCGCCAGCAGCCCGGACAGGTTGTCGAAACGGGCCATTTTGGTAATCAGAACGTTTTTGCCGAGAGCCTTGAGGCTGTCCGCCCTGTCCAGGAATTCCAGATGGTCCACATCATCGCCGCGGAGCAGGTTATTCATGGATATTTCACAAATTTCCATGCAGCGGTCCGCCTGCGTCTCATTGATGTGGGAGAGGAAGGTTTTTTTCACCTGGGCCATGACTTCCAGATGCAGATTGCAGACGGGGTTGAAACTGCCCCTCATCAACACGATGGGGCGCTTGTACAGCACATCCGCCGCCTGGGCCACCTGGCCGTTCGCCAGGAACAGGGTGGCCGGCGTCAGGCCGGACTGGACGAGCTGGAGCGCGAAAAGACGGTTGTCCACCATGGAAAAACCGTGGCCTTCAAAACGGACGACATCTATTTCCACCAGCCGGGGATCCAGATTGTCCACCAGGGATTCAATGAATTCCTCCAGACGGTCCCTTTTGAAAAAGACGGCGTGCAGGATGTTGACGCCCAGGATGCCCAGGTCCTTCATCTGGCGGTCGTGGTCCGGGTCGTTCAGGCGAACGTGAATAATCAGGTCGGACGGTTTTGCCTCCGGTTTCAGCTGGAAGCGCACCCCTATCCAGCCATGCCAGGGGCCGTTGTCCCGGTAGCCTTTGACTTTTACCGTATTGCAGAAGGCAAAGAAGCGGGTGTCTTTGCCACGCTGGGGGCCCAGGCGGTTGACGAGCTGGGTAAATTCGTAGTCCAGCATGCCTTTCAGTCGTTCTTCAGAAACGTAGCGCTTGACCGGCCCGTACAGGGTGTCGCTGACGGTCATGTCATAAGCGGAAATGGTTTTGGCCACTGTTCCGGCGGCTCCGGATGCCCGGAAAAACCAGTTGGCCGTTTCCTGTCCGGCTCCGATTTCCGCAAAGGTGCCGTAAATGGTGGAAGCCAGGTTGAGTTGGAGGGCTTTGTCCTGTGTTTGCGCTAGTGCTTTGGAACTCATGGAAAGCGGGAACCGATTTTTGATTTTCAATTATTGGTGGGAAGAAGCCTGCGGGTGGCGTCGCTCATCCAGCCGGAGTGCAGAAGCTGGTCAATAATAACGGCCCGGTTTCCGGGCAGGTCTTCCGGATAGCGGATGAGCACGCAGGTGCGCACGGGGCCGTTGTAAAGCAGCCTGGTCAGTTCCAGGGCAAGCGGGGAATACCTGTCCACGTACGCATTCAGGCGTTCCCCGTTGGGGAACTCAAGGGTGAAGTTGAGATATGACGTGTTGCGGTAGCTTTCCGCGGAGGATTCCTCCAGGAAAGGGGGCTGATAAATGCCGGACATGCTTAGGATGATTCTGACGGGAACGGGGGTGGAGGGCTTTTTGGCTTCCAGCTCCGCCGGAAGCATGGGGGAATAGCCCTCCCAGGCTTCCCAGTCCAGCTTCCATTTTCCTGAATTCCGGTCATACAGGAAAACCGCAGGGCGGATAGTGTTGTCGTCCATCAGCACGGAGATCTGAAGCAGGTCCCCGTTTTTGGAGCTTCTGCCCGCTTCCTGGGGCAGGTAGTCCTTGTATTGGCCGTAGGAGGCCCAATAGGCCATTTTGGGGGCTACGGCTGCGGGATTCATTACGTAGTTGAGCCTCTCTTCATCCGATTCCGCCATGCAGTAGAGGGCCAGTTCATTCATGGCCGCCGTAATATGGGGGGAAATGGATTCCGCCTTCCGGTCTTCCTCCCTGCGGCTGTGGGCTATGAGGTATTGCCGCTCCCTCTGCTGCAATTGCTCCAGCAGGTCTTTATTCACTTCCTGTGAAAAGAGCGCTTCATGATCCACGAACCGGTCTGAGATATTCAGAAGTTTGGAGTTTTCCGCTTCCATATCCCTCCCGCGCAGGAACATGAACACGCCCAGAAGGGAAAGAACCAGTCCCGCGACAAAAAGCCATATATGCCAGGTGGGCCGGCGTTCACTGCGCATGGTATCCGCGGCGGCAGCGCGGTATTCCGGCTCTTCCGGGGCCAGGGCGGCGCAGCGTGGCGCGGCAATGGCCGGAGCGGCGTTTCCCTCTTTCCTTTTACGGATTTTTGTCGTGGATTTATTGGGGCCCGGAGTGGTGGGCCCGTGAACGGAAATGGTCCGTTTGTCCGTCTTTTTCTTTGGTGCGAGCGGTGTATGCGGAGCGGAGTACGCGGAAGTGTGCGGAACACCGGCGGCAAATGGCGGAATAGCCGTGTGTTTCGGATTTCCGGGCGCTTTCTCTGCAGCTTCAGGCGTCCGGCCCGGGAATGTTGAAAGCGCTTCTTCCCGTTTGACGGCCGTGACAGCGGAGTGGCAGACGGGGCATTCCACACGGCTGCCTACGCAGGCGGCCCTGACGGCAAAGGAATTGCCGCAAATATGGCAGAGGCAGGGGACGGCGTCCTGTTCTTCCGTTTCCGGCCTGGGCTTTTCTTCCTGCCTGGCTGTGACTGAAGCGGTGCAGATGGGGCATTTTACCTGGCGTCCCAGAAAAGACGCCTTCACGGCGAAGAGGTTGCCGCATGACGGGCATGTGCAGGCTACCGTGTCCTGGGATGGGGAAGGCATGAGGGGAAAAAGTTACAGGTGGATGAATTCCGGCACGGGAATGGTGATGGGCCTGGGCGCCGGCAGCGTAATGCTTGTATCCGTATGGTCTGAAGAAACGGGATCTGCGGAAATGGCTTGCGCTTCCGGCACGTTTTCGCCAGCCCCCAGCAGTTCAAAGTTGCGGTTGGCCGGGACCTGGTTCAGCTCCGTATGGTAGGGATCGTCCCCCTGGAGGATGGGCCTGGTGGGCAGGATGGGCGGCAGGGGAAGAATGCGGTTCTGGGCCGTGAAGGTGGAGACGGGTGCGGAGACGTCCTCCCCGTGGAGGTCGCAGAAAGGCAGGCTGGAATCCCCCTTGCGGAGGTATTCGAATATGGTGTGTCGGCGGTATTTTTTATCCGACGGGTCAATGTCATAACAGCTGTGCGTGGCCCTCTTCCCGGTGGTCAGGCAGATTTCCACCCGTTCTACGCTGGGGGGAGGGGCCAGTTCTCCGGCAGGGAACTGCCGTTCCGCTTCCGTGATGGCGGCGCCCAGCACGGAAGCGCAGGTGTCTGACGAGAAGGCTCCGTGATAAATGGGCTTTTTGCCTTCCAGGAACCCTACCCAGATGCCGCAGGTAATGCGGCTGTCATACCCAAACAGCCAGTTGTCCGCGAAGTCGTACGTGGTGCCTGTTTTCACGCCGCCCTTGAAGTTTTTCGGCAGATACGGGGCAACGCGCTGGGCTGAACCGTTTTTCAGGGAGGAATTCAGGATGTTGTGAAGCTGGAAAGCCGTGGCTGTGGATGTGGCCCCCTTCCGTATCTGGGCATTGTTCCGGGTTTCAATCGCCTGGGTGGATTCCCAGATCAGCTGGCCGTCTTCATCTTCTATCCTGTCCAGATAGTAAATATCCTGAGGGCGGGAACCCCCGTTCGGGATGGCAGTGTAGGCCAGCGTCATTTCCTTCAGGGAGGCAGGCTCCGTGCCCACGAAAATTTTGGGGCGGTAAACGGGATTTACTTCCGTGCTGCCCGCTTCCCTCACGGGCTTGCGGATGCCGAAATCCGTCAGCTTCTTGACGAACGGGGCCGTGCCCATCTCCATCCCCATGCGCAGGGATGCGGCGATTTTGGAGGCGGACAGGCCGCGGTGGGCGGTAATCATGCCTTCATAACGGTTTTTGGAGTTTTCCGCCCCCCATTCCCCCAGGATTCCTTCCGAACCGCCGATGCCCGTCAGGCGGTTGTCGATGGCATCGTCCAGAATGCGGGTGACAGGGCTTTTTCCCGTGTCAAAGGCTGTAGCGTACAGGAAAGGGAGGATGGAGGTGCCGGTGGGGCGGGCTCCGTCCCTGATGGCGTCATACTGGCGCTTGGTGTAATCCCTGCCTCCGTGGTAGGCCAGGACGGCGCCTGATTTGTTGTCCACCACCAGCAGCGCTCCTTCCAGATAGCGCGGCTTGTTCGCGGAACCGCTGTGGTAGTCTGCGGCCTTCTGATGACGGTAACCGGGTTGTTTTTCAATGTTTTCCAGAGCCTGTTCCAGGGCTTTTCCGGTAACTTCCTGGAGCTGCCTGTCAATGGTGGTGTAAATTTTAAGCCCGGCGGCATTGACGCGCTCCTCCCCCAGGTATGCGGTGATTTCTGAGGAAATGCGGTCGTAAATGTGGGAGACGCCGCGTTTCAGCGGCTTGGGATTCAGCCCCAGCTCCATGGCGGAGAGGCGTTCCGCTTCATCCGGCGTAATGTATTTCTCCTTGGCCATGCGGTTGAGAACGTGGTTGCGCCATTTCAGATTGCTAGCCGGATTATTCAGAGGGGAAAGTCCGTTCGGGTTTTTGATCAGGGCGGCGATGGAGGCGGCCTCCCGGGTGGTCAGATCCGCCGGCTCTTTGCCGAAGTAGCCCAGGGAAGCGGCCCGGATGCCGTAAAACCCACTGCCGAAGTAAACGCGGTTCAGGTAAAATTCCAGAACCTGGTCCTTGCTGTACCGTTCCGTAATGCGGCGCGCCAGCGCTATTTCCACGAATTTGCGGCCAAAGCTGCCCTCATTCCTGGCTTTGGCACGGTTTTTCAGGTCATACGCATTTCTGGCAAGCTGCTGGGTGATGGAGGAGGCGCCCTGGTTGGCGTCCCCGCTGTTGTGGATATACTCCCGGCCTGCCCGCAGAATCCCCAGGAAGTCATAGCCCGGATGTTCCCGGAAGCGGGAATCTTCCTGGGCAATCAGCGCATTAATCATGGCGGGGGAGATTTTGTCCAGCGTGACGTAGCTGCGGTTCTCCACATAAATACGGCCTATTTCCTCCCCGTTCCGGTCATAAATAATGCTGGGTTTTTCCAGGTCATTGATGCGTTCCAGATCAAATTCCGCCGCCCAGTTGTCATAACGTTTCCAGGCCATCATGAATCCGAAGTATCCCACGGCCGCGCCGATAGCCGCCATCACCAGGCACCACAGGACAAGCTTTCGGATAAAGCTCCAGAATCGTTTCCTGGGCTTTGCCTTGGGATGCCGCCTTTTGTTGGCCTGCATGTGCCTGCGGGGAGCTTGTGAACTTAATTCAGCCATGAAGATGAAGCAGGATTGGTCCTGAGGAGAGGGGAAAAGGTGCAAAAATCCTAACGGATTCCCGTTTGTTTAGCAATACCGTACATGGCGGGCGGGCGAAAAAAGAAGGCATGCGCGCCCCCTGAGTATTCCTGGACGCCGCCGGGCGCCTGAGGCAGCCGTATCATCCTGCAGCCCGGACTGCTCCGTCTTCAGGAAAAAACGCTCTCCGGCCCGTCCAGGGATGCGTCATGGCGCAAATGGGGCGGCCTTTCATGCGGCTGTCAGCCTGGAACAGCGTTGAAAATATTGCCTGCCCTGGTAATGCCGTGTTCCATGGTGTACAGCACGGCGTCCTCCGCCTTGCCAAGCGTCACGTCCAGAAGCTCGCGTTCCTCCGGGCGGAATTTGCCCAGCACGTGCCCTATCATTTCCCCTTTGCCACGGGGCTGGCCGATGCCGAAACGGAGGCGCGGGAATTCCTGGGTGCCCATGTGGGCGATGAGGGATTTAATGCCGTTGTGGCCGCCTGCGGAGCCTTTTTCCCGCAGCTTGATCACGCCCAGGGGGAAATCCACTTCATCATGAATGACGAACACGCTGCGGGGATCCAGTTTGAAAAACCGCATCATGGGGCCCACGCACAGACCGGATTCATTCATGAACGTGGAGGGTTTCACCAGCAGGACGCCGGGGCCGGCGGCCACCTCGCACTTGCGCTGCCTGTCCGCCTTGAATACGGCCCCCCACCGGGCGGCCAGGCGGTCAAGCACCATGAACCCCGCGTTATGGCGGGTGTCTTCATAGGTTCTGCCCGGGTTGCCCAGGCCCACGATCATTTTAACGGGTGCATCCACAATGGAAAAAGGGAAAGAGATGAAAAACAGACGCTTCCTGCAATCCGGGGAGCGTCTGGGTGCATCCTGCATCCGTTCCGCGGAGCAATCAACCGTTCCGTGAGACAGCCGGGCATTTATCCGGCCGCCTTCTTTTTCTGACGTCCCATCAGGAAGCCGGTCAGCACGTCTTCCAGGGAATCTCCGGTTCCGACCAGGCGGTAGTCCGCATTGATATCCGTGCAGATCCGGCGCGTTTCTTCCAGATAGCTGGCCACGATAGCCCGGTACTCGTCCGCGATAAGGTCCGGCTCCGTAATCAGGGAGCCGCCGCCTTCCATGTCCACGAAGCGGATGGGGCGGTCAAAGTCAAAATCTATTTCCAGCTGGTCCACCAGATGGAATACGGCTACGTCATGCTTGCGGAAATGGAGGTGGCGGAGGGCGTTTTTAAGCTCCGCCGTATCTGTGAACAGGTCTGAGAAAATCAACACCAGGGCGCGGCGGCCGACGCGTTCCGCCAGTTCATGCAGGGTATCGGGAAGGACGGTCTCCCCCTGCGGAGAATGCGTGTCCATCTGGCTGATGAGCACGTTCAGGTGGGCGGGGCGGCGGGAGGCGGGGATGTGCAGCGCGGCGCCGTCCTTCGTCTGCCGGGCAAAACTCAGTCCCACCGCGTCTCCCTGCCGGATGGCAATGTAAGCCAGGTTGGCCGCCAGCCTGCACGCGCGCATATACTTGGTCTCCACCTGCTCCGGATGATAATTCATGGAGCCGGAAAGATCCATGACGATGTAGGCGCGCAGGTTGGTATCCGCTTCAAACTCCTTGATGTAATACCTGTCCGACCGTGCATACGCTTTCCAGTCCAGACGGCGCGTATCGTCTCCGGCCACGTATTTGCGGTATTCCGCAAACTCCACGGAGGAGCCGCGGCTGGCGCTTCTGTGGCGGCCGGATACGTTCCCCGTCATGCTGTGGCGCGCTTCCAGGGGAAGGTTCCCCAGGCGGCTGAGCAGGTTGTGATTCAGGTATTTCATGGGGCAGGGAAAGGGGATTGATGATGCCGGGACGGCGGTCAGATTTCCGCCGTCAGGCGCGCCACGGCCTTACGGGGCGTGATGCCCTGGGATTCCGCGGCGAAGTTGGTGACCACGCGGTGCATCAGCACAGGTTCCACAATGGCGTCTATGTCTTCCCTGCGGACGATGTAGCTGCCCTGGAGAGCGGCGCGGGTCTTGGCCCCAAGAATCAGGAACTGGACGGCGCGGGGGCCTGCGCCCCAGGCTACATACTGCTTTACCCATTCCGGGGAAGTTTCCAGGGTGGGGCGGGTGGCGCGCACCAGTTTCACGGCATACTCGTAAATATGTTCCGGAACGGGAACGCGGCGCACCAGATCCTGGTAAAAGATGATTTCCTCCCCGGAGAGGATGTGCTTGAGTTCCTCGCTCCGGGTTCCGGTGGTTTCCCGGGCGATGCGCATTTCCTCCTCCTCCGTGGGGTAGTCCACTTCAATCAGGAACATGAAGCGGTCCAGCTGGGCTTCCGGCAGGGGGTAGGTGCCTTCCTGTTCAATGGGGTTTTGGGTGGCAAGCACGAAAAAGGGGAGGAGCAGGGTGAAGGTGCGGCCCATGACGGTGACGCGGCGCTCCTGCATGGCCTCCAGCAGGGCGGACTGGGTTTTGGCGGGGGCGCGGTTGATTTCGTCCGCCAGCACGATGTTGGCGAACACGGGCCCCTTGATGAACTCGAACTGGCGCTTGCCGCCGGCGGAATCATCCTGGATGATGTCCGTGCCGGTAATGTCCGCGGGCATCAGGTCCGGCGTGAACTGGATGCGGTTGAAACTAAGGTCCAGCGTTTTTGCCACGGAACTGACCAGCAGCGTCTTCGCCAGGCCCGGAACTCCCATCAGGAGGGCATGCCCGCGGGAAAACAGGGCGATGCTCAGCAGCTCCACGACGCGCTGCTGGCCAATGATCATTTTGCTCAATTCCGAGGAAAGCTCCTTGTAAATGGCGCCGAGCCGGTCAATGGCGGCTACGTCGTCGTCGGGCAGAGTGGGGGTGACGGGTTCCATATTGCAATTTCATAGCACTTTCCGGGCCGTTTTCCACCAAATAATCGCGCCACGTTCATTTTCCCTGCTTGGAATGGGAAGGGAAACGGGGTAAGGAAGGGGCATGCCGAAAATTGCACTCATTCAACTGTCCGTAGATGCCCGGCCTTCCGTGAACAAGGAAAAGACGGAATCCGCCATCCGTGAAGCCGCCGCCAACGGCGCGCAGATTGTCTGCACCCAGGAACTTTTTACCACGGAATACTTTTGCAGGACGGAGGAATGCGATTTATTCGACCTGGCGGAACCTGTTCCCGGGGAATTGACGGAAGCCCACAGGAAACTGGCGGCGGAACTGGGCGTGGTGATTGTTGCCTCCGGCTTTGAAAAGCGCGCCACCGGGCTTTACCACAATACCGCCTGGGTGGTGGATGCGGACGGTTCGTTCCTGGGCATGTACCGCAAGATGCATATTCCGCAGGATCCCGGGTTTGAAGAAAAATTCTACTTCACCCCCGGCGACCTGGGCTATAAGGCGTTCGACACCAAATTCGGCCGCATCGGCGTGCTCATCTGCTGGGACCAGTGGTACCCGGAAGCCGCGCGCCTGACGGCCATGCAGGGGGCGGAAATCATTTTTTACCCCACGGCCATCGGCTGGCTGCCGGAGGAAAAGCCCCTGCTGGGGGAACAGCAGCACTGCGCGTGGGAAACCGTACAGCGCGGCCATGCCGTAGCCAACGGCTGCTATGTCTGCGCCGTCAACCGGGTGGGGACGGAAGGGGAAAGCGAATTCTGGGGGCAGTCCTTTGTGGCGGACTACTATGGCCAGATTGTGGCGAAGGCTCCCGTCAGCGATGAAGCCATCCTGTACGCGGACCTTGACCTGGACGCATTGGAAGACCACCGCCGCATCTGGCCCTTTTTCCGTGACCGCCGCATTGACTCCTACGGCGGCATTACGGAACGCTGGGGCAGGTGAACCTTCCCCCTTTGCCCGGTTTATGTATTCCGAGGAACCATTGGAGCGGCAGTGGGCGCAGGTCCGGGAAGTTCTCCTTGACATGGAAGAACAGTGTGATGATTTGGTCATCGACTGCCTTCAGGGCATGGTTGGGGAGCTGGGATGCCAGGTAACCGTGCGGAGGCGTGAGCATATTCTGACCCTGTTGAGGGAACTCAATCATCTGTATGATTGCGGAATTCCTGCCAGGGAAATGATTTGCGAAGAGGACGAAGAATACTGTTTTTCCTGGATTTATGAGTTTGATTTCTACCTTGGAGATGCTGATTATCTGCTGCATTTCGTCGTTGACGCCGCCCTGAATTCCAATGGCATCGTCAATAAATATCTGACGTTGGAAAGGCAGGTGTACCGGAAAGGTTTGTGCCTTAAAGCGAGCGAACCCATGGTTCTTGACCCTGATGCACTGGAGCGGTTGAAGGAAAAAATCGTTTCCGCTATGGCCTGTCCTCCCAATACGGGCCGTTTTCTGGATTGGGATGATGATTAATCTTTGGGAGGCTGAGTGTTTTTTACGGGGAAAGATGGCGTAAAAAAGCCGCCGTTTTTGAAAAACGGCGGCATGGGAAGAAATGAAGAGTTTTCCGGCTAGCCGCAGATGACGGCAATCTTGATGCCTTTCATCTGGACGTTGGTTTCCAGGGCTTCCGCGATTTCATCCAGCTTGAAGCGGTGGGAGATCAGCTTGGTCAGCGGCAGGCCGATGCCGTAGGCTCGCTTCAGAAAGTCGAATGTAGTTGGGTAGTCCTGCGGGGAGTACACCCAGGAGCCTACAGCGGTCACCTCCTTGTTGCAGAGGTCGTAATGGTGGTTGATAACGCTTTCCCCTCCATCCATGAAAAAGCCCACTTCGCACAGGCCGCCGCCGCGCTTCACGAACTTCCAGGCGTTGGCCCCGGCCTTGCCTACGCCCGTGCACTGAAAGACGAAGTCCGCCAGGCGGCCGCCGTTGTCCTTTTTCACGGCATCCAGCAGTTCGTTCAGATCCGCGTACCGGGTGAAATTATACGTGCGGGAGGCTCCCATTTCCCTGGCCAGTTCCAGGCGGGAGTCATTGCCGTCCACAGCGATGATGGTTTCAATGCCCAGCGTGCGCAGCGTGGCGATTTGAAGAAGGCCGATGGGGCCGCAGCCCTGCACGAGCACCACGGAATTGAACTTGAGGAGCCCGGTGGACTTGGCGCGTTCCAGGGAATGGACCACCACTGCGGCGGGTTCCACCAGAATGCGCTGGTCCAGCGTCATGCCGGAAACATTGAAAAATGTGGAGCCCTTGCGGATGACGAGGTACTCCCCGAAGTAGCCGTTCAGATGCACGTCGTCGTCAGGCATCAGGCCATACACGCCCACATTTTCGCACAGGTTGGTGCGGGCCGGAGTATTCAGGCAGGCGTCACAGGTGCCGCAGGGAATGATGCAGGTGACGATCTTGTCCCCCAGCGCTACGGGATTTCCGGCGGTGTCTTTAGTGATATTCCTGCCCATGGCGACGATTTCCCCGGTGCCTTCATGGCCCAGAACCACGGGGCAGAGGCCGAAGGGGTCCCGGTTGTATTCGTGGCCGTCCGTTCCGCAAACGCCGCAGGCTTCCACCTTGATCAGCATTTCATCGTCTCCGATGGCGGGAATGGGATATTCACGGATTTCAAATGTCTTTGGTGCTGTCAGGACAGCGGCGCGTGCGGTTTGTTGCATGATGTCCTTACACTATCCTTAGCCGCCCGGATTCTTCAAGAACAAATAGTGATGAAAGGAACTCCGCCTGTTGAAAACGGGAGGAATTTCCTTCCCGGTCCTTCCTGCAATACACCCTGGCGCCGGATGTCCATGATTCCCGGAAACATGGAGAGTCCGGTCCTCCTGCTGTACGGTTTTCCTGAGAAGGAAAAAAATCATTGTCTGACACGGGAAAAACGGTAGTTTCCGGAAAGGGGCGGCATTCGGGAAAGCATGCCTCTGCGCGCAGCGTTTTTCCGTGAAAGGGTAACGTTTTTCCATGGAAGGCCGTTCATTTGGCTTGCGTGGCGGGGGGATGGAGTGCAAGCTGTGCGCGTTATGCTCGACATCCGTGTAATACGAGAAAATCCGGAAGAAGTGAAAGCGCGGTTAAAGCCCCGCAGCGGCGACGCGTGGAAGCTTGTTGATGACGTTCTGGCCTGCGATGAGGCGCGCCGCAATGCCGAAACGGAAAAGCAGGCCTTGCAGTCCGAGCGCAATGCCACCTCCAAGCAGATCGGCATGCTCAAAAAGAAGGGGGAAGACACGTCCTCTATTGAAGCGCGCGTGCGCGAAATCGGGGACCGCATCCGGGAACTGGACCGTGTCGCGGAGGAAAATGCAGCCCAGCTCACCTCCCTGCTGATGAACATTCCCAATCTGCCGCACCTGGAATGTCCCGTGGGCGCGGATGAAACGGCCAACCCGGAAATCAAGCTGTGGGGAGAAAAGCCCGCCATTGAAAACCCGAAGGACCATGTGGAACTGGCCGCGAATCTGGGCATGATTTCCTTTGAAGACGGAGCGCGGATTACGGGCTCCGGTTTTGTGGTGTACCGTGGGGCGGGCGCCCGTCTGGAACGCGCCCTGATCAACTTCCTGCTGAATACGCAGACCGTGGAAAACGGTTATCAGGAAGTGGGCGTTCCGTTTGTGGTGAAGAGGGAGTGCATGGAAGGCACCGGCCAGCTTCCTAAATTTGAGGAAGACATGTACGGCACGGAAGACCAGCAGATGTTCCTGATCCCCACGGCGGAAGTTCCGGTCACCAACCTGTACCGGGATACCATTTTACAGGAAAGCGACCTGCCCATCAAGATGGCCGCGTACACGCCCTGCTTCCGCCGGGAAGCCGGAAGCGCCGGCCGCATCAACCGCGGCATGATCCGCGTCCACCAGTTTGACAAGGTGGAACTGGTGCAGATTTTAAAGCCGGAAGACTCTTTCCGGGAGCTGGAAGTTCTCCGCGGCCATGCGGAATCCATCCTTCAAAAACTGGGGCTGCATTACCGCGTGATTGAACTTTGCACGGGCGACCTCGGCTTTTCCTCCGCCAAGACGTATGATATTGAAGTATGGGCTCCGGGACAGGGGCAGTATCTGGAAGTTTCCTCCTGTTCCTGTTTTACGGACTACCAGGCGCGCCGCATGCGCCTGCGTTACAAGGATGCCGACGGCAGGAACCAGTTCTGCCACACCCTGAACGGTTCCGGCACGGCTCTGCCGCGGCTGTATGTGGCCCTTCTGGAAACTTACCAGCAGCCGGACGGCTCCATCCGGATTCCGGAGGCGCTTGTGCCGTATTTCGGCGCGGACTGCATCCGCCCGGAACAGGCCTGAACCGACGTTTCTCCCGTCCCAACCCTGAATCAGCCCATGCCTGACGAGGGCCCTCTGGAACATTACCTGACTGTTTCCCATGAGCCGGAACCGGACATTTCGGAACCGGCTCCGGAACGCAGTCCTGGACCGTGGCGGGAAAGGGGCATCATGCTGGGCCTGGGCTTTCTGCTGGGGTGCATCGGGGCTTATGCGCTGGTTTACTCGGAAATGTCCGGCGGCATGCGGTCGCTGAAGCAGTCGCTTTCAGAAGAACGCGACTTGAACGCGTCCCTGCAGAAAGAACGTGCCCATCTGCGGGAAACGTTGGAACAGGCACGCATGGACGCTCTGCTGGAGGAACGCTCCCCCCTTTCCGTGACGGTCGGCGGTATTCCCAAGACAAGCCGCAGGCCCGTTCCCCAGCCTCCGCCGCTTACGTCATTATCCTCCGGAGGGCTGGCATCCCCGTCTTCCGCGCCGGTTCCCGGTTCTTTGGATGACCGTCTGGTCAATCCGGGGCCGGAGGACTGGAAGGAGCGTTACCAGTACGCCGCTTTGAAATATAACCAGGTGGTGGAGGATTACAACAGGCTGAAGAAACTTTACATGAACCTGGTGGGTCGGAGCGGTGCAGCCGGCGGGCTGGTGACGGGGGCCCAGTTTTACAAAGCTCTGCGGAAAGATACCCGTGCGGAGGCGCGCAAGCTGGATGAACGCTATATGAAGGGAGGGATGCGGGGCAGCGAGCTTCGGGAACTGGAACGCAGCCGGGACGAGATGAGGCACCGGGACTGGTGGTTGAAAAAAATGGCACGCCAGTTCCAGATTGATTAGATACGTGGGTGTTGCCGGCGTGAAGTATTGTTTTTGTGAAGCGCCCCTTGCTGAAATTCCCGTTGCATGGAATCTTTTTGCAGAGAGCCGCATGGTCACAAAAAGAAATCCCTTTCCCAAAGAGCCGGGATAAAAAAACAAAATCCGAATACGCAGATACCGGTATCTTTTTTTGCGGGATGCTCCTTGGATATTGAAAATCAGGGAACAAAGTAGACCATGCCCGCTTATTTCAGTGTTCGGTTCGCATCGGATTCCGCAGACTGCTGATCTCTGAGGCGGAAAAACTATCCGTCAGCACAGTTCCGCTGCAATGGCGTCCACGAGCAGGCGTCCGCGGCCTTTCAGGATGAGCCTCTGTTCCGGGGAAATGTCCGCCAGGCCCAGTTCCCGGTATTGTTCCAGCAGAGGACGGGATTCCGGAAAGATGCTTTTCACATCCTGCGCCAAATAAAGGTTAGAATAGTTGCACTATTAATAATTTATTCGGCAGATGTGAACCAGGGCTCTTTAAATGAAGCTTCTATATGCTCTTGGGATTCATTCCGGGAATCAATGAATTTGGCAACGTCCAGGGCTGATTGAGCTGTAGGTTCCAGAATAGTATCGAAAAGAAGATCACTGCCTCGGTAACAGGTGTTGTCGTCCATTTCCCTTTCACTCTGCATAGGTAGGAAAATGACCAGCAGACGGCTTTGAAGCTGAAGAATGCGCAAAAGAATAAATTTTTGCATCTCGGATGAAGCAGGAATAGATAAAACCTGCTTTTTCATATCGGCAGCGGGTCCTGTAAGTTTTTTAAGGATAGGTGAAACTTCCGTAGAAAAAGATTTTGCCGCTGCGTCTGCGGAATTTTTATCCACGATGGAATTATACCAATTCTGTACCTTGCCTACAGGTATTTCATAGGTTTCAACGAATGTCTGCCATGCCTTTTTATCTTGTGCCTCAGAAAGCAATTCATTCCTTGGAGGGTCATAAGAGAGATTTTTCAACTCTTCCTGGCTCAGACCGTTAATTTGGCAGGCGTCTCCATAGCATGTTGAATCATAAATAAGGAGGGAAGATGCAAATGTGAGGATGATGGAATATTTCATGATTATCAGGTATTGAATCATGATGGAACGGAAAGGGGAGGAAATGGTAATCAGCACAATTCTGCTGTAAACTGCTTTTTAAGCAGATGGAGTTTCAGGCCATGATTCCTTGAAAACGGTTTCAAAACTTTCCTGTGATTCGTTCTGAGATTCAATAAATTTTGAAATGTCAATCATTGATGGGGATGTTAATCCCAGAATAATTTCAAAAAGTTTTGTGCTTCCACGGTAGCATGTTTCTGGACTCGCCTTTTCTTCATTTTGCATAGGCAGGAAGATAATTAGCAGTCGTCCCTGCAGCTGAGAAATGCGTAAGAATATGAATTTCTGCATTTCAGAAGAAGCTGGAATAGCAAGAGCCTGTTTTTTCATGTCTGCAGCTCGTCCCGTTAGTTTTTTAAGAATAGGCAGAACATCCTTGTTGAAAGAATCGGCTGCGGCATCGGCAGATTGTTTATCGACAATGGAATTATACCAATCTTGAACCTTACGGATAGGGATTTCATAGTTTTCAATGAAAGTCTGCCATGCTTTTTGATTTTGTCCGGTGGAGAGCAATTCCTTGTTGGGCGGTTCGTAAGAAAGGCTTTTCAGTACTTCCGGCTCCAGTCCATTGATTTGGCAGGTATCCCCATAGGATGCTGAACATAAATAAAAATGGAAGATGCAACCGGTGAGGAAGATTGAGTATTTCAAGATCATCAGATTATGGAAGCATGACAGGGTTCCTGAATGAAGGGGAATAAAAGAAGGATGGAAATTCAATAGAGATCAACGCAATTTCTATGTAACCTGCTTTTTAAGAAGATGATGTCTCTGTCCATGGTTCTTTGAAAGCTGCTTCAATGCTTTCCTGGTCTTCATTTTGAGTTTCAATAAATTTTGAAATATCCATGGCTGTTGTTGACGTTAGACCTAGAAATATGTCAAAGAGTTTTTCACTGCCATGATAATAAGCATCGGAACTTGACTTTTTACTGTCTTGCATAGGAAGAAAAATTATTAGCAAGCGGCTCTGCAATGTGAGGATACGTGAAAGAATCAGTTTTTGCATTTCAGAAGAAGCTGGAATAGCAAGGACTTGTTTCTTTATATCAGCAGAACGTCCCGTCAGCTTTTTAAGAATGGGCAGGACATCTCTCTTGAACGCATCGGCTGCAGCATCAGCGGAATCTTTATCCCTGATGGAATTATACCAATCCTGTACTTTACCTACAGGCACTTCATAGGTTTCAACGAATGTCTGCCATGCCTTTTTATCTTGTGCCTCAGAAAGCAATTCATTCCTTGGAGGGTCATAAGAGAGATTTTTCAAATCTTCTGGACTCAGACCATTGATTTGACAAATATCTCCTTGGCAAACTGAGAAATATATAAAAGCCGACGATAAGAATGCTATGGTGGTTGATTGTATCATGAAAATTAGGGATTAAAACGTTTAATAGGGATAAGATGGCGTTCTCCAACATCAATGCCGTTTGTGTCAGCTGATTCAAGTATCTGTTCCCAAGTGGCTCCGCTATACTGTAAAATAGAAGAAACTAAGGAAGCACAATTTGATCCATTTTCTGTACTTTCTGGATTTCGGTTAGTTGATGGATTGGTTAGATATCGTTCCTGCTCATTATAACTTTGTGAAAAATGAAGAACTTTTTGAAATAGTTCCTTGTTTTGAATGGCTATGATATTTGTAAAATTTGTAAATTTTTTATCATGGTTGTTTTTGAACCAGTTTTCAACAGCTACTATATCAGGATTGTCATTTTTATGGTAAACCATGTTAGTTAAGCAATCAATATATTTGCTGGCTACACCTGCTTGAGCAAATGGAGGAGATAGGGATTCATAAATCCACTTATAATAAACGGTTCCGGCAGCTGGGATGATTTTGAGTTTTTTTCGGTATTTGATTTCTGGCCCTGCATCCCCTCCGATAGTGATGATTTTCATTCCGGGGATAGCGGTGCAGTTAGCAAGCCCAGGGTTCGGAAGATTTAATTTTACCGGGTCGTCAGGGACAAAGAGCAGAAAGTGATGGTTTGCCATGGGCAGTCCCTGGCAGGGGCGGATGGCCCAGTAAATTTCTCCTAAACGATTGGGAATGCCTTCGTAATAAAAGCTTTTATCACCGATGGTCACACGAATTAGTTCTGCTTCCGTTGGAGTATAGGTGATGCATGGGCCTTTGCCGATGGGTTTCCAGGCGCCGTTGTTTGGTTGGAACGTATGGTTGCACGCCAGAATAACTCCATTAAATCGTTGCGGGCATTTGGAGTAAGTTTGAGCTTCCCATGTGATGGATATGTCTTCGGAGTTTTCGGAAGGCCCTTTTGCCAGGTAAATTTTGTTGATAGCGAGCCGGAGTTCTGTTTTTTTCTCCAAGAAAAGGTGGCTTTTACTATATGGGATCGATTTTTCTCCAATGCAAATGTCCACGACAATGGGAGCGACTACAAGGCTGATGCCGTCCAAATCACTTGTGCCCGGCTTGGGATTGTAATAGGTTTGCGAATATTTGATTTGGAAATTGTAAGAACCTGCTTTCAGGACATGCGGGCAATCCCGGCGCCCTTTGGAAATGTCATGCCCTTTTCCGTATTCTTTTAACCAGTCTGTTTTTTCTCCGTTCCCTGTGGTATAAGAAATGTCGCACCCATCGTCGGAAACCAATGAAAGCCACGCAACAGTAGTAGGTTGGCTAATACGTTCATCCTTAAAATCCTTGAGGGAAATTTTTCCATTATAAGGAATAGTAGAGGGAGATTTTGGGTCAGTGACTTTCGTTGTATTTGGGATTTTCACTTCTCCGGCGCAGCATTGTTTCAATTTATCTGCAAGCTGGGAAAGATTGGCTACCACTTCAACCGGAGACAGGGAATATTCCAATGTTGTCTTCCCTTCATAAATTTGTTGTCCTTTTGCGAGGAGGGCAGATAGTGCAGCAATGCCGGCAATTGCAAGCAAAACAGGCATTTGAAGAAAACATCGGGAGATGAATGCGTTGTCCATATGATGATCAGGCAGGTTGAATGAGATTATTTTTTACGCTTTTTTTTGTTGGAAGCGGGTGTTGTCCATTTCCGGATTAAAGCACGGGCGCCTTCCATGCCCCGAATAGGCGGAATAAAGGATGCTGCCCACTGGGCTTTTTGCGGTTCATTCATGCGTATATAAAGATTGGCTAACCGGTATCCGCAACGGGCCATTAAATAAGGATCTTCTTTTCCATGCCGCAGTGTCCTTATAAATAAAAGAGCTGCCAGTTTTCTTTGCATGCCGGTTCCTTTTTCCATGGATATAGCTGCGCTTTCCCAAATTTTTAAAATGCGAGACCGAAGGATCAATGGGCATCCTTCCTCCATTTCCAGTTCCATCAGGGCGCAAAGCGATAAAGCTTCCATATCCAAGGGGGAGTACGTCCGGAGAAAGGCATTTTCCAAAAATCCGGTAAGGCAGGAGCGGCGTTGCCCTGATTGCATATTTTTATGCTGCATCAGGGCTGTCAATTCATTGAGGCGGGCACAAACATCACCAGGTGTTTGTCCCATGGCGGTCCGTTGAACGAAAAGAGATACGCCTTCGTCAAAGGTCAAAGCCGGATATTCCCGGACAAATTGATGGATTCTCGGATTCTTTTTAGCAAAAGGAAAGGCGGATAGGGATTTCCGGAAGACCTGCCTTTTTTCAGAAAGAGGCGTGGATTTCAGGTAAAGGGGCAGGATGAACGTTTGGGGCTCCTGTGGTGATGCCGGCGGCTTACTACTTCCCCATGCGTGGTTAAAGGAGGCCTGCAACAGGAAAAGAAGTCCTGCCAGCAAAGAAACAGAGGAAATGTTGAACAGCGGATGCATGGAACATATCTGTCTATTTATGGAATAATGGGAGATAAAAATTGAAAAATGTCAAGAAATTAATTTTAATCGTTTTTCTAATTTATTTCCAACTTATTGATATTAAGTTAGGAAAATAATGCCATTCAGCACAGTTCCGCCGCGATGGCGTCCACGAGCAGGCGGCCGCGGCCTTTCAGGATGAGCCTCTGTTCCGGGGAAATGTCCGCCAGGCCCAGTTCCCGGTATTGTTCCAGCAGAGGACGGGATTCCGGCAGAATGTATTTCAGCGGCAATCCTTCATCCGTCCGGAGCATCAGGGCAATGCGTTCCAGACGGTAGTCTTCCTCGGTGACGGGTTCCTGTTCGGAAAGGGGGAGGCCGTTTTCCAGCGTGCTGCGTATGTAGGCGTCCGTATCCCGCGTGTTGGAGTACCGTATGCCGTTGATGGTGCTGACCGCGCCAGGCCCTATGCCTACATAGTCTTCTCCCTTCCAGTAGGCCATATTGTGGGGGGAGAGGCAGCCCTCCCGGGCGTAGTTGGATGTTTCATAGTGGCGCATGCCTGCCGCCTCCAGCATGTGTTCCGCCAGTTCAAAAAAGGATGCGTCTTCGTCCGGATCCTGCCTTTTCTCCCCCCGCAGCAGGCTCCGGAAGAATTCCGTGTCTTCTTCATAGGTGAGGTTGTAGGCGGAGATATGGTCCGTTCCGGCGCGGACAGCTTCCTTCAGGGTGGCTTCCCATATGGAGAGGGTTTGCCCCGGAATGGCGAACATGAGATCCATGTTGATATGGGCCATTCCCGCATTTTTCAGCATTTCCACGGAGTGCAGAGCCTGGGCCGGGGTATGTTCGCGCCCCAGCAGATGCAGGATGCCGGAATCCAGGGATTGCACACCCAGGGAGACGCGTGTCATGCCCAGGCTGCGCCAGAAGCGCACTTTTTTTTCCGTAAAGGTGGCGGGGTTGGCCTCAAAGGAGAATTCGTCCAGTTTGTCCACGGGCACGAGACGGTCCAGGGTTTCCATGAGACGCCCCAGATGCGTGTCCGAGAGCATGGAGGGCGTTCCCCCGCCAAAGTAAAGCGTGGCCGTTTCCCCTCCGCGGTTCGTGGCCAGAGCGGTTGCGCGGGATTCCGCCTCCCTGCCCAGAGCTCGGATGAATGATTTCATGTCCGTGGAGGCCGGCGTGTGCTTGAAGAAAGCGCAGTACGGGCAAATACGGTGGCAAAAGGGAATGTGGACGTAGAGGTGCACGGAAGCGGGGGATCAGCGTCTCCGGCGGCGTCCGGAGGACCCATTCCCATCGCCTTTCTTGTCCTGGGAAAGCTCCAGAATTCTGTCGGAAGCCTCTTTCATTTCCGACTTGACGCGGGATTTCTCCGAATCGTCAGCCAGAGACATGTAGTTTTTCGTCAGGGCGCTGTAGAATGGGTGGATTTTCGTTTCCTTCTTGTTTTTGGGCTTGTATTTGAACCCGTCCGGACAGGTGTCCAGCATGTTTTTCATCCAGGGGACCAGTTCTTCCTTGGGCAGGGCCTGGCACAGGGCGTCCAGAGAAAAGGACATTTCCTCCTGATCCACATCCTTAGGCTCCTTCAGGGCGTTGTTGTCGTCCCGGTAGAAGTTGAGGGCTTTCTTGAATCCCCTGTCTACGGTTCTTTTGAGCCTGTCTGCGCCTTGGGCCTTGGCATACGCTATCTGATACGCGGCCTGAGGCTCCGGGTAGGAGTTGCGCTTGGATTCAGACTTGAGCCAGGACATGAGTTCGGCCCACTGGAAGGTCTTATAGTCATATTCCTGTTTCAAGGCATTTTCCAGAATTACGGAGCAGAGCACATTGACGTATTCCTTGGCGTGGCTGGCAAGCATTTCCTTGCCGTTCTTGTCGCCACGGCCTACAGAGGGAACGTATTTGCGCGTTTTCCAGAGTTTTCTGATGCCCATGCCGTCCGGCAGGGCCTCCCTTACTTCATCCACCATCTTGGTGGCTCCCATGAGGTCCTGAGGTTCCTGCTTGAAGAGCGTGTACCAGGCTTCCGTATAAAACGGGTTGGCTTTGAGCACGGTCCTCATGGCGGTCTGCGTGAATTCCTTGGGGAGCGTGACGGAAGGGGCGGCCGTCTCTTCCGTGGTGGAGCCGATGGCCGCCAGTTTGTAAATGTTCATGGCGAAGCGGCTGTCGATGAACTTTTCATAGTCGATGTTCATGGACAGGGCCAGTCCGGACTGGTATTCCGCATTGCCGGTGCGCGGTGCGTTGGAATCCCGGAAGTACCAGAATCCCGTGGTGGCTTTCAGGGTGTCCACGCTTTGCCCCACGCTCAGCCAGCAGCCGTTACCGTTGAAATGGGTGGTCATCAGATTGCCGTGGCCGGGCTGCCCGGCGGGGGCGGCGGGAATGCCGCGCGCAATCTGGGAATTGCGGGAGATAAGGGACATGGTGCCGCACACACCGCCTTCATGAAGCTTGCGTTCGTTGGATTCCCTGGACCATTCCGGATCCGGGTCAAAGCTGAACAGGATGGGCGGTTCCTTGTCGTCATCCGCCCGGTAGGGGCCGTACAGCCACAGGCGGGTCGGGCCCCGCTGGCCCATGTAGCGTTCCCACACGCTGTCGCACTCACGCAGAGGTCGCGTTTCCGAAAGGGCCATCATGGCCGGCCAGGGCGTTCCTTCCAGGGAAACGCCGGTCCATTCCACACGCTTGCGGTCCACGTCGCGCAAATCACCGCAATGTTCATATTTATCCACAAGGTAGGAAAAGAATTCCACCGGAGTGGGGAAGGGGTCCCTTTTGCGCCTCAGCTGGCCGTGGCGGTACATGTATTCGTGCAGAAAGCCGGCCAGGTTGTCTTCCGTAATGGCGGAGTCCCCGATTTCCGAGACGGTGGGGTATTTCCTGAGCCAGGCCTGCTTTGGGGTGATTTTTTTGCGGTCCAGATAGGCTTCCACCTTTTTGTAGCATTCCTCATCCACGGTGCGGGGAGCGTTCCCATACCAGTTGACGGGCGGTTTTCCGGCGCAATACAGGTCCGCTGGCGGAGGCATGACTCCGGAGGATCTCAGGTCATTCAGCTTGCCCTGGGCATCAATGTAGCGGCCCTGCTGGGTAAGGTCGAAGGCCCCCATGCCGAATTCGCGGCGTCCTACTGCGAACGCCAGAACGAGCTGGTCATATTTTTCCGTCGTTTCCAGCCCCAGTTCATCAATCATGAAAGCCACATTGGTGGCGACGCTGGGGTCCGGCGGGAAAAACATGGCGAAGACCTCACGATTGTTTTTCGTGTTTTTCAGCCATTTTTCAAAATCCGGAGAAAAACTGCCTCCGCGTTTTTTTACGTAATCCCGTACGTAGGCTTCCGCGTAATAGGGATATTTGTTCAGCAGTTTTTCAGAAAATTTCCCCTTGGACGCGATAGCTTCCTCCCGTAAAGCCTTTTCCATGGCAATGACTTCCGGGGAGGGGGAAAGGTCGGGAGCAGGCGGTTCCGGTTCAGGCTCCGGTTCCGGTTCGGGAGCGACCACCACGGGTTCCGGTTCGGGAGCGACCACCACGGGTTCCGGTTTTGGCGCAGCGGGCTTGGATTTGGGCTTGGGCGGAGCCGGTACGGGCACGGTAACGGCTTTAGCGACGGGTTCTTCTTTATCCTTGAGTATCTGGTAGCCCAGAAATCCGAAGAGGGCGAGCATCCCGGTCACAATGACCGTGATGACCGGGAACCCTCCGGAGTGCTTTACCCGCGGCAGCGGCGTTCCGGGGATGGCGGCGCCGACTACGGGTTTCCGCAGTTGCGGTTGCTGCGGTTTTTTGGCGGGATGGAGAGCCTGGGCATGCGCTACAGCCGGCTGGGGCTGCGCCGGAGAAAGCGGGTAAAGGAAGAGCACGGTGCCGAATCCCCTCAGCTTGCTTTCTGCATTTGCTGCGTATTGGGTTTCAAAAGCTTCCCGGGCCTGGGCGAATTGGGATTCATTTTCCGGAAAGACAGCCAGTTCTCCGCTGGCCAGGTCACGCGTAACGAGGCCCCCGGGGCAGAATTCGCGTATCAGGACGGCATGGCCTTCCGGGGAAAGAGCCTGGTACAGATGATAGTCCGGACCGCTTTCTACAAGCGCCGTGATTTTATAGCCGCCTATGTTGAAATGGGGCGGCAGGGCAGGGGGAAGAGGGATTGTCATGACTAATCAAGAGGTCAAAGATCCCGTATATTCAAAAAGGTTCGGAGCCGTTTGTCAATGCCGGAGTGAGGAAGCTGCGCCATGAAACGGGAGCAGTTATCAGCACGGAACGCTTCCGGACGGCGGGAATACGAAACACGCCGGTTTCCGGAAAGTGTGGCATTTCTGCGGCGCGATGCCGCGCAGGAAACGGCTAACGGATGGTGACCTTGGTGCCGATGGGAGTGTGTTCAAAGAATGTCTTGGCCATGTCCTCCGGCAGGCGCACGCAGCCGTGGCTGACCGGATATCCGGTGACAAAACCCACATGCATGCCGTAGCCTCCCGTAATCCGCATCCAGTAGGGCATGGGGGCGGGGTCGAAGTAGGTTCCTGCCGGCGCTCCGCCAGCCCTGGCGTTGTAATCCCCGTTGACGACGGCTCCGGTGGATTTGCTGCGCAGAACGCCGTATGTGCCGGATTTGTAGTTGGCGTCTTTCTGGATGATTTTGTATGTTCCCCTGGGAGTGCCGTAGCCTTCCTTGCCGGAAGACATGGGGGAAACGCCCACGAGCGTGGTTCCCACGTAGTAGAAGACTTTCTGCTGCTTGAGGTCAATGATGATGTGCTTTTCCCCCTGGGTGCCCGCCGGCAGGTCCCAATATCCCTGGCCCAGACGGGCTTCCGGAGGCAGGTCCGTGTTGACGCCGGAGGTAGAGCCCACCCCGGACAGGTAATCGTCCCGCCCGGACACGCCCTGGATTTTTCCGGCGATTTGGTCAAACAGCGGGGGCCTCTCGTACGATGTGCAGGAAACAAGAGCGGAACTGATAGAAACTAGCGTCAATATGCCGGATTTCATGGGAACGGGAAAATGACAGGCAGGTTATGGGGCCTGTCCTCCTTTTTGTCAAGATTTGCATGCTGTTATCCGTTGCTTATTCCAAGGGTATCTGTTATATACGGCGGACCACTTCATTCATCCCTATTTTCATGAGCGAACAATACGATCTTCTTAAAAGCATTCTTCTGGAAAAATCCGTGCGTACGGGAACCTTTACGCTGGCTTCCGGCAAGGTGTCCGACTTGTATGTGGACTGCCGCATGACAGCCCTGGACCCCGTAGGGGCCACCCTGGTGGGCGCTCTGGGCTGGAAGCTGGTGAAGGAGGATATTCTGCCCCGTTTCCCGGAGGTGGCGGCCATCGGCGGCATGACCATGGGGGCGGACCCTATTTCCCTGGCCGTCGGCATGACCAGCGCTCTGGAAGGGGCGGAAAAGAAGCTTCAGGTGTTCACCGTGCGCAAGGAGCCGAAGGACCATGGACGCGGCCGCCGCATTGAAGGCAATTTCCAGGCCGGGGATACCGTGGTCGTGGTGGATGACGTCATCACGACGGGCGGCTCCACATTGAAGGCTATTGACGCCATTGAGGCGGAAGGGGGCAGGGTTGCCGCCGCCCTGGTGCTGCTGGACCGCGAGGAAGGCGGACGCCAGGCGATTGAGGAACGCGGCATTCCCGTTTACCCGCTGTACACCAGGACTTCCCTGTTGGGCCGTTAATCCTTTTCCATTCATGCTCCCGGCCCTGATCGGCATAAGCGGCCATGAAGTGGGCGCGGAGGAAGAGGCTGCTATCCGGCGTTGGCAGCCGGCGGGTTTTATTCTGTTTTCCAGGAATATTGATTCCGTAGAGCAGGTGCGCGGGCTGACGGAGACACTGCGGAAACTTTGCCTCCACCATCCTGTCATTGCCGTGGATCAGGAGGGAGGCCGGGTGGTGCGCACCGCTTCCCTGGGCCTGCATCTGCCCTCCCCGGCTTCGCTGGCCCGGCTTGGTTCGGTTGGCGGCATGGTGGAACTGGCCGCGGTGACGGCCCTGGCTCTCCGCTACCTGGGGGTGAACCTGAATTTTGCCCCGGTGCTGGATATCTGCCATGATCCGTCCGCGGCCAACGCGCTTCCCGGCCGCTGCTGGGGAGACAATGCGCAGGACGTCATTTCACGCGGCGGCGTTTATGCCTCCAACCTGCGCCGGGGCGGCGTGCAGAGTTGCGGCAAACATTTTCCCGGCATGGGCCGTGCCCAGGCGGATCCCCATTTCAGCCTTCCTGTGGTTGACCTGGATGAACGGGAGTTGTTCAAGACGGATTTGCTGCCTTTTCTGGCTCTGTGCCCGGCATTATCCTCCATCATGTCCGCCCATATCATGCTGCCTCAGATTGATCCCGATTATCCCGCCACCTTGTCCGAACGGGTGATCCGGGGGTTTCTGCGCGACCGCCTTGGCTTCCGGGGCGTGGTGTTTACGGATGATTTGTGCATGGGGGCGATTGCGGCGCAGTATTCCCCGGATGACGCCGCTTTCCTGTCCTTGCGGGCCGGATGCGATCTGCCCCTGATTTGCCATGACCCTCTTCCCTGGCTGGATGGGCTAGCTTCCCGCCTGGAGGGGTTGAACGCCTATGACCGGGAGGATTCTTTTAAACGGGTGGAAAAGCTGAGCGACTCCCTGTGTTTCCCGTTTCCGGAAAAGGCTTCCCTGTGGGATTCCTGCCTCCGCCGTGCGGAGGCCCTGTGCCGTCTGGAAGAAAAGGGCGGAGGTGGAGAACATCTGCCTTCATCTCCAGTTCTGGAGTATTGATGTGAACGTCAAGGATGATATCATCCCAGAAAGAAAGTCAATCAATGAAAATTTATGACAATATACGGGAGATTGTAAGAGATGATATGCTCACTACCATTTCCAGGGGCAGCAGGGTTTCTGTAGCGGCCGCCTGCTTCTCTATGTATGCCTATAAAGAACTGAAAAAGCAGCTTGATTCTGTTGATGAGTTCCGCTTCATTTTTACCTCTCCGACTTTTACTACAGAGAAGGCTTCCAGGGCAAAGCGTGAATTCTATATCCCAAGGCTCTCCCGTGAGACCAGTTTGTACGGTACGGAATTCGAAATCAAGCTCCGCAACGAAATGACACAGAAAGCCATCGCAAGAGAATGTGCTGATTGGATTCGTAAGAAAGCAACCTTCAAATCCAATATCACAGGCGAAAACATGGGTGGCTTTATGACGATTAACGCTCCTGCGGAGCAGGTTGCCTATATGCCGTTGGGCGGTTTCACTACCGTTGACATTGGCTGTGAGCGTGGTAACAACAGCTACAACATGGTAAACCGCATGGAGGCGCCGTTCTCCACACAGTATATGCAGTTGTTTGAGTCCTTGTGGAACGACAAGTCCAAGATGCAGGATGTTACCGAGGAAATCATCGAAAACATCAGTAGTGCCTATAACGAGAACGCTCCGGAATTCATCTACTTCATGACTCTGTACCATGTATTCAGTGAATTCCTGGATGATATTTCCGAGGATGAACTGCCGAATGAGGCTACCGGATTCAAGGAGAGCAAGATTTGGTCCATGCTGTATGACTTCCAGCGTGATGCCGTTCTCGCCATCATCAACAAACTGGAAAAATACAACGGCTGCATTTTGGCAGACAGCGTTGGTCTTGGCAAAACATTCACAGCGTTGGCTGTTGTGAAATACTATGAAAATAGAAACAGGTCCGTTCTTGTTCTTTGCCCGAAAAAACTGGCCGAGAACTGGAATACATATAAAGATAACTATGTGAATAACCCCATTGCCTCTGACCGCTTGAATTACGATGTTCTGTTCCACACAGACCTTTCTCGTAGTCACGGCACTTCCAACGGTCTTGACCTGGACCGCCTGAATTGGGGTAACTATGACCTGGTTGTTATTGATGAAAGCCACAACTTCCGAAACGGCATCGGCACACACAGCAACACTGTGGAGAACCGCTATGTAAAGTTGATGGACAAGGTTATCCGCTCCGGCGTAAAAACCAAAGTACTGATGCTTTCCGCTACTCCGGTCAACAACCGCTTTGTGGACTTAAAAAATCAGCTTGCCATTGCCTATGAGGGCGACTCCGAGAATATCAATTCCAAGCTGAACACCAGGAAATCTATTGAGGATATTTTCAAGCAGGCGCAAAAGGCGTTCAATGCCTGGGGTAAACTCCCCGCAGAGGAACGCTCCACAGACGCGCTGCTCCGCACCCTTGATTTTGACTTCTTTGAAGTTCTGGACAGCGTTACCATCGCCAGATCCAGAAAGCACATTGAAAAATATTACAACTCCGCAGAAATCGGAAAGTTCCCGGAAAGGCTGCCGCCAGTTTCCAGGCGGCCATGCCTCACCGATTTGAAGCGTGCTATCAACTATGATGAAATTTATGCCCAACTGATGCTGTTGTGTCTGTCTATCTACACTCCATCCCATTACATCTTTCCAAGTAAGATTCAAAAATATGCGGAATTGACTCACAACAAGGAGGAAAACCTCACCCAGGACGGACGTGAACAAGGTATTCGCCGTTTGATGAGCATCAACCTTTTGAAACGGCTGGAAAGTTCCGTTTATTCTTTCCAGTTGACACTTACCCGTATCAAAGGACTCATCGACAGCACCATTGAGGCAATCAACCGCTTTGAGAAATACGGCACCGCTGACATCGCCATGTACGAAGCTCAGGAGTCTGAGTTCGACATGGACGATGGCAACACCGATTACTTCTCCGTGGGCAGGGAGGTAAAAATCGACCTTGCCGATATGGACTACAAAACCTGGCGCACCGAACTTCAGCAGGACGCAGAAGTGTTGGAACTGCTGACCCTTATGGTGGCAGACATTACGCCGGAGCATGACGGCAAGCTGCAGGATCTCCTATCTCTGCTGTCCCACAAAATTGAGAATCCGATTAACCCCGATAATAAGAAGGTGATCATTTTCTCCGCATTCTCCGACACGGCAGAATACCTCTATGAGAATGTCAGCGCCTATGTAAAGAAGAAATACGGACTGGATACTGCCGTTATCACGGGCAGCATTGATGGCAAGACAACCATCAAAGGCTTTAAGGCAACCCTCAACAATGTTCTGACCTGCTTCTCCCCGGTTTCCAAGGGACGGAATGTTCTGATGCCCGGCAGCAAGGCGGAAATCGATATCCTGATTGCTACCGACTGTATCTCCGAAGGTCAGAACCTGCAGGACTGCGATTATCTGATAAACTACGACATTCACTGGAACCCTGTACGCATCATCCAGCGTTTCGGGCGTATCGACCGTATCGGCAGCCGCAACAATTACATTCAGCTTGTAAACTTCTGGCCCGACCTCACGCTTGATGATTACATCAATCTGAGATCGAGAGTCGAAACCCGCATGAAAATTACGGTGATGACCTCCACAGGTGACGATGACCTCATCAACGAGGAGGAAAAGGGCGACCTGGAATACAGAAAACAGCAGCTCAAACGGCTCCAGGAGGAAGTGGTCGATATTGAGGACATGTCCGAGGGCATCTCCATTATGGACTTGGGATTGAATGAATTCCGCCTTGACCTGCTTGAGTATGTGAAGACCCACGGCAATATGGATAACAAGCCTCGTGGTCTTCACGCTGTTGTTCCTGCTGCTGAGGAATTGCCGAAAGGCGTCATCTTCGTACTGAAGAATATCAATAAGAGCGTCAACATCGACAATCAGAACCGCATCCATCCGTTCTACATGGTTTATATCGGTATGGACGGTGAAATCATCGGTGATTATCTGAACCCCAAAAAACTTCTGGACGATGTGCGCCTCCTTTGCCGTGGCAAGAACGAACCCGTCCATGACCTCTGCCGTCAATTCAATGCGGAAACCGATGACGGCAGGAACATGGCAGAACTCTCTGAACTGTTAAGCGAAGCCATCCGCTCCATTATTGACGCCAAGGAAGAAAGCGATATCGACAGCCTGTTCTCCGCAGGCGGTACTTCTGCCCTGATGTCTGCCGTGTCTGGACTGGACGACTTTGAACTGATATGCTTTCTGGCGGTGAAGTAAAGGAGATCAGGCGATGCTCGGATTACCCAAATCAACGGAGTTCAACAAACGAATTCCCAAACAGAAATTCTATGACAACCTTGCCGTGACCCCGGCTTGGAAAAAGGTATTCATAGAACAGGTAAAGGCCATCTGCTGGAGGAACAAGATTGCCGCCGCCACCATGAACTTAGCCCCCGGCGCCGCCGTGACGGAATTGGTGGTCTTTGAGGTCAAGCTGAACAGTCAGACGCTTGACGACAGCTTTTTGCGGCAGATGGACAAAGAAATACCGTACCACATTCTCTTCATGCTGGAATACGAGGGCAAGTACAAAGCCGTTATCGGCTATAAGGAAGAATCCGGCGGCAACACAGCCTTCAAGGTAAATCGCTACTATTCCACTGAATGGATGGACGAGGATGCCCTCCCGTTGAAATTGGAAGGTTTGTCCGTTGACAGTGTGTATGAAAACTTTGTCCGTCAGATTGCCGGAGACGCCCTCGCTGCCGCCGAAGCCGGGGAAAGCCTCAAGGAGTCCATAGCGAGGGATGAAAAACGGCAGGCTCTTCAAATGCAGATTGCGAAATTGCAAAAGAAAATCAAAAGAGAAAAACAGCTCAACAGGCAGATGGAACTGAATGCCCTGCTCAAGAAACTCAGCAAAGAATGGGAGGAAATTCTGTAATGGAAAAAATGAGAATGGAGTCGATTGATATGACGGCTCAGAACATAGAAAAGATTGGGGCGTTGTTCCCGAACTGTATCACCGAGACCGTGGATGAGAACGGCAAGATGAAGAAAGCCATCAACTTTGACCTGCTCCGTCAGATGCTTTCGGGAGATGTGGTAGAGGGCGATGAGGTATACGAGTTTACCTGGGTGGGCAAAAAGGCGGCTATTGTGGAAGCCAACAAGCCTATCCGCAAGACCCTTCGCCCTTGCAAAGAGGACAGCGTGAATTGGGATACTACCGAAAACCTCTATATTGAGGGCGACAACTTGGAAGTTCTGAAACTCTTGCAGGAAAGCTACCTTGGTAAGGTCAAGATGATTTATATCGACCCGCCGTATAACACGGGTTCAGACAGCTTTGTTTATAATGATTCTTTCACTATGGATGAAGATGAATATGAGACGGGAATTGGTATAAGAGACCAAGATAAAAACAAGCTGTTTCACGAGAATAACAGTAGTAATCCGCGATTCCACTCAGACTGGTGCTCTATGATGTACGAAAGATTTTTGCTTGCAAGAAATCTTTTGTCAGTAGATGGCGTATTAGTTGTAAGTATAAGCGATGCGGAGTTCCATAATTTAAAGAGTATGCTTGATGAACTCTTTGGAGCAGATAATTATCTGGGTGATATCGTATGGAATTCCACAAAATCGGTAACTAATACGGCGCTAATCTCTGTGTCCCATACATATAACCTTGTGTACTTTAAAAGGATGCAGTATTTCGTGGAGAATCGTTCTGAATTTAGGCTGCCAGATGATGGCGAGGGATTTGAAAATCCAGATAACGACCCCAGAGGATCTTGGAAAGCTGATCCGTTTCAAGTTGGTGGGTGGAGACCCAATCAACAGTACGAAATCGTTAATCCCAATACAGGGGTTGTCTATAAACCAAATCCTGACTGTAGTTGGAAAAACGATTATGAACACTACTTGGAATTGGTAAAAGATAATAGGATAGTTTTCGGAAAAACAGGAGATGGTGGTCCTCAAAGGAAGAGGTTCAAGTGGGAGGCTGAGGAAAGAGGCAAGGTAGCAAAAACATGGTGGGATGATGTTGAAACCACAACCAATGGCACACAACTTCTGAAGAAGATGTTTGATGGGAAAATCTTGTTTAGTAATCCTAAACCTGTTGGGCTTCTTGTTAAATTGATTCAATTAGCAGGAAGTAAGGACGGAATTGTTATGGACTTCTTCTCCGGCTCTGCCACTACCGCCCATGCGGTGATGCAGCTCAACGCCGAGGACGGCGGACACCGCAAGTTTATCATGGTGCAGTTGCCCGAACCCTGCGACAAAAAGAGCGAGGCTTTCCAAGCGGGTTACAAGAACATCTGCGAAATCGGCAAGGAGCGCATTCGCCGCGCCGGAAAGAAAATCAAGGAGGAAACAGGTGCGGATATTGATTATGGTTTCCGTGTATTCAAGCTGGATGACAGCAACATGAAGGATGTGTACTATTCCCCTGCCGAGTATGACCAGGGGATGCTGTCCGGTCTGGAATCCAACATCAAGGAAGACCGTACTGACCTTGATTTGCTGTTCGGCTGCCTGCTGGAATGGGGGTTGCCGCTTTCAGAAAGAATGACGGTGTTCCAGATAGATGGGGTGGATGTGCATGCCTACGGAATGGACGCTGAAGAATATCGTGGCTGCAAAGACGGTATGTTTTTTTATGAGGATAATATTCAAATGATTGATAATCATTTATATACACCCACACACACGCGCGTCCCGCTGCTTGCCTGCTTCGCGGACAGGGTGCCGGAGTCTGTTATCCGCGGCATAGCCGGGATGAAGCCCCTCTGCGCCGTGTTTCGTGATTCCTGTTTTCAGGACAGCCCCGCCAAAATCAATGTGACGGAGGTGTTCAAGCTCTTGGCTCCGGATACAAGGGTGAAGGTTATCTAAGGAAGGAGGTTTCAAAATGGATAAAAACGAAATCCGGAAAACAGAACATATGTATTCCACGATTCAAATTGGCGAAACAGTGTTTAGCCAATTTGAAAAAAAACTTCTTGAGGAACAATTATCCGAGGAAGACGGAGGCGAGCTATCATGAAACTGCAATTCAAGCACCAGCAGTTTCAGGAAGATGCGGCCAAGGCGGTGGTGGATGTGTTCGCGGGTCAGCCGTATCTGACGCCGACCTATATGATGGACAGGGGGGACGGGGCTTATCAGATGGGACTGGAGGAGGACAGGAATTTCACGGGCTGGAGCAATCAAAAACTGGTGCCGGAGCTGTCCGATGAGGTGATTCTGGGGCATATTCAGACGATTCAGAGTGCGCATCAGATTGCGCCTTCGCTGAAGCTGGAGGGGCGGTTCAATCTGACGATTGAAATGGAAACGGGAGTGGGCAAGACGTATACCTATATCAAAACCATGTATGAACTGAACAGGTGCTACGGCTGGAGCAAGTTCATTGTGGTTGTGCCCAGCGTGGCTATCCGCGAGGGTGTCTATAAATCTTTCCAGATGACCCAGGAGCATTTTGCCGAGGAATACGGCAAGAAAGTACGATTTTTTGTTTATAACTCCGCCCAGCTGACGGAGATTGATCGCTTCGCCTCCGACAGTTCCATCAATGTCATGATTATCAATTCCCAGGCATTCAACGCCAGGGGCAAGGATGTCAGAAGAATTTACATGAAACTGGACGAGTTCCGTTCCCGCCGTCCGATTGATATGATTGCCAAGACCAACCCGATTCTGATTATTGACGAGCCGCAGTCCGTTGAAGGCAAACAGACCAGGGAGCGTTTGAAGGAATTCTGCCCGCTGTTTACCCTCCGCTACTCCGCAACCCACAAATCAGACAGCATCTACAACATGATTTACCGTCTGGACGCGATGGAGGCGTACAATAAGCGACTTGTTAAGAAGATAGCCGTTAAGGGTATTACCGAAACGGGCAGTACTGCTACAGACGGCTATGTTTATCTGGAAAGCATCAACCTTTCCAAGAAGGACCCTACCGCAACCATTCAGTTCGATATGAAGGGCGCAAGCGGTATCCGTAAAGTAAGCCGTACTGTAGCAGAGGGATTTAATCTTTACGATCATTCCGGCCACATGGAGGAATACAAGAACAATTTTGTCGTTAAGCACATTGACGGCAGAGACGACTCCATTGAGTTCCTCAACGGCAATAAGCTGTACGCAGGTGATGTTATCGGCAAGGTGGATGAAAACCAGCTTCGCCGTATTCAGATTCGTGAAACCATCCTCTCTCACATTCAGCGTGAGCGCCAGTTGTTCTATAAGGGCATCAAGGTGCTGTCCCTGTTCTTCATTGACGAGGTTGCCAAGTACAAGGTGTACGATGCAGCCGGACAGTCTGGTAACGGCATCTACGCAAAAATGTTTGAGGAGGAATACACCGATATTATCGGAAACCTCCAGTCTGTCATCGGCGAGGACGAATACATTAAGTATTTGAATTCCATCAAGCCTTCCGCAACCCACGCAGGTTACTTCTCCGTGGACAAGAAAGGCAAGATGATAGACTGTAAGTTGGCAAAGAAGGAAACCACCTCGGACGATATTGACGCTTACGATTTGATTATGAAAAACAAGGAACTGCTCCTTGACCGCAATCCGAAGCGTTCGCCTGTGCGTTTTATTTTCTCTCACTCCGCTCTGCGTGAAGGTTGGGATAACCCGAATGTATTCCAGATCTGTACGCTGAAACAGTCCGGCTCTGATGTGAGAAAACGCCAGGAAGTTGGTCGTGGTCTGCGTCTGTGCGTAAACCAGGACGGTGAGCGTATGGATTCCGGCGTTCTCGGAAACGATGTTCACAACATCAATGTGTTGACCGTTATCGCCAGCGAAAGCTATGACAGTTTCGCAAAGGGACTTCAGTCCGAACTTGCTGATGCCGTTGCAAACCGTCCAAAGGCAGTTACGCCGGAACTCTTTATGGGCAGGACTATTACCGATGCCCAGGGCAGCACCGATGTTATCACTGAGGATGTTGCCAGAGAAATTTGGCTGGGTATGCGTATGGAAGGCTACATTGACAAGCAAGGCTCGCTGACCGACAAGTATTACGAAGATAAGGCAAATGGCGAAATCAAGCTGACGGATGAGGTTGCAGGTTCTGCCGAAAGCGTTATCGGTATCATCGACTCCATCTATGACGCCAAGGCAATGCAACCCGAAAACGCTCGCAGCAATAATGTGGAACTCACCGTGGACGAGGACAAACTCGCAATGCCGGAGTTCAAGGCATTGTGGAACAGAATCAATGCCAAGAGCGTTTATGTGGTTGATTTCGATACAGATGAACTGGTGCGTAAGTCCATTGATGCGTTGGATAGAAAACTTCGTGTATCTAAGATTTACTTTAAGGTAGAAACGGGCGCTATGGAGCAGATTAAGTCCAAGGCTGAGCTGGAAAGCGGTGCATCCTTTGTGAAAGAGGAATCCGGAACTTACGGTGCAACCATTCACGCAAGCAGTAATGTGAAGTATGACCTGGTCGGCAAATTGGTAGATGAAACTGGACTCACCCGCAAGGCTGTCATTGCCATTCTAAAGGGTATTCAGCCGTCTGTGTTCAATCAGTTCAAGGACAACCCGGAAGAATTCATCATCAAGGCTGCTGCCCTTATCAATGACGAAAAAGCAACCGCCGTCATTGAGCATATTACCTACGATGTTCTGGATGAGCGTTATGGCACAGACATCTTCACCGAGCCTACCATCAAGGGCAAGCTGGGCTTGAACGCAATGAAGGCGAACCGCCACCTGTATGACCATATCGTTTACGACTCTACCAACGAGCGTGACTTTGCAACCGACCTCGACACCAATAAGGATGTCGCAGTATATGTGAAGTTGCCGGATGGATTCTACATTTCCACTCCTGTTGGTAAGTATAATCCGGACTGGGCGATTGCATTCTACGAAGGCACTGTGAAGCACATTTACTTCGTGGCGGAAACCAAAGGCTCTATGTCCTCTATGCAGCTCCGTCTGATTGAGCAGTCCAAGATTCACTGCGCGCGGGAGCATTTCAGGGCTATCAGCAATGGAAATGTGGTCTATGACGTAGTGGACAGTTACAAGAAACTGATGGACATCGTCATTAAGTGACGCTTTTATATATAGAGAAGATTCGAATGATGCGAAATACGCGTGGCATGAGGCGGCTTTGCTTTTCATACTCCGCCCGATGATGAAACTTTACGGAAGCAGCCCGGAAGCAACCGGAGACGGCGCGGAAGATTTATTCCCGCGGCAGGGAGGAACAAAAGGAAAAGGTGTGTGGGCGATCAGATTCTTTTGCGGCGAGCCGCCAGCAAGGCTGCTCCAAACAGGCCCAGAGAAGCCACAGCGGGTTCCGGAACGAGGTGGTTGTAGATGCTTGAGGAATAGACTTTGACATAATCGATGTCGAATGCGGCTCCGGAATTGGCCAGCGTATTCTGGTCGATTCCCTTATTAACTCCTGCATTTTCCACCCAGTTGCCTCCAATCTGCTGGTCGATGATCAGGTAGAATTCGTTTCCGTCCTTGTCAAAGGGCCAGTTTGCGTTATTGGGCTTTTTGAATGAACCGGTTGCTTTTCCATCCACATAAAAGGTGATGCCTTCTTCCGTCCATTCCATCCCGTAGGTATGCCAGTTTGCTTTTTCAGCACCATCGTTCCAACCGGGGGTGACCCCCTGGGATTTATCCTGATTGGGAACGCCGTTTTGCGACCAGTGGATTGTCTGGTAAACACGGCCTTCGTAATTCAGGTGTTCCATGATGTCAATTTCCCCTCCGACAGGCCAGCCGATGCTGTCGGATTTGGGCATCATCCAGATGGCCGGCCAGACGCCCTGCACGCAATCGAATCTGGCGCGGACTTCTACGTAGCCATATTGGAAGGAGAAGGTTTTCAGGGAATATACCCCTCCGCAGGCGTATGTTTTGGCCGGTGCGGTCTGGTTGGTTTGAGTAGTGTAGTCCCCGTATTTTCCCCACAAGGTCATGGCGGAGTTGCCGTCCTTTTCCCGGAATTCCACAAGGCTTTCGTCCCGGGATTGGTACTTGCGCCAGTCCGGGGCGTTATAGCCTACGTAATCAATGCGGCTCCAGTTATGTTCGTTCAGAGATGAGCCGTCAAAGTCGTCTTCAAAAACGAGTTCCCAGTTCCTGTCGGATGCCCAGGGAGTCGCTGCCATGACGGAAGATGCTGAAAGTGAGAGAAAGAGAAGAGGAAAAAGGAGTGCCGTTCTGATGAACATCATGAGAAAATATAGGGCGGGCGCCGCTGAGTGTCAATAGACAAAAAATTGGCAGGCGGCCTCGGCATGGAGAAGGAAATTCCCTCCGTCCCTAAAAGGGATTGCTCTGTTTTCCCGGCAGGGGCGCTGCGATTGGCGCTCCTGCCGGGATTCTCTTATCACAAAGGCTTTTTGTCATTTCCAGCTGCGGGCGGCCGCAGCTTAAGAGCGGAGAGCCATATTTTTGGCGGCGTTCGCTTTGTACACGTGCAGTTCCGCAAGGCGGACTTTTCCGCCCTTCTGGAAGAGTTTGACGCGCAGCCTGTTGGTGGTGACGGGGTCAAATGTTCGCATGCATTTGATGAATCCGTTGCCCGGAAGCTGGAGCATGCGCAGCACTTCCGGTTCATTGGCGTACATGGCTTTCTGCGCATCGCTGACGCCGGCGGTGGAGGCTCCCAGGGAACCCCAGTGGATGGGGATCCACTTGCCTCCCTTGTAGGCCTCAATGATGAGGCGGTTGTGGCCCTTTTCAATCTTGATGTCCACGGCGCGCAGGGCGGCAGGGGATTTCAGGGTGAGTTCCAGCACCAGGGGCTCGTCTTCCGTGGGGGAAGCGTCCAGTTCCTCAACGGTAGTGGCGTCCCGGTCCATCAGTTTGGCCGTGTCCACACGGCCTCCGGTGGAGGCTTTCAGCTTGTAGTCCTCCACTTCCTCCGTGGAACTTCCCAGCAGTTTCAGTTCACGCACGCGGCATTCCAGGCCGTGCCAGTCCGTGGAAACGCGGAACAGGCAGCGGGAACCCTGAGTCAGGCAGGAGTCATTCGGGGAAACCCAGGTTTTTTCCTTCTTTTTATCCGTTTTGTCGTACACCTCTATCTGGTTGCCCTGAGAGGCCGCGGAAATGTAGGTTCCGTCCGGCAGATGGAAGGAGCAGCCCCAGTTGCCGTGATCCCGGATCAGGATGCCCGGCACCCACAGATGGTTGCAGTTGGTGACTGAGAGGGCCTTTTCTGCACATCCCACTTCAAAGCCGCCCACGGCAATGGGGCGGTCGTATTCCACCTCCAGGTCATTGACGCGCCATTTGATTTTGGCGTTCATTTTTTGCACGCCCGGCTGGGTTGGGCCGCTGAGTTCCTTCTTGTAGGAGTAGACGTTCCATTGGCCGCCGAATTTGGAATTGGGCGTCCAGGAAATGGTTTCCATGGGGGAGAAGGTGGTCGTGTCGCTGAATTGCACCGTGCCGGCAAAATCATATTTGTAGGCGGAGTTGGCTTTCCCTTCCAGCTCCTTGTCGCGGTGAAGCCCCAGGGCGCGGCCGCCCAGAGGCTGCTGGACGTCCACGTTCAGAGAATATTCCCCGGGCTGGGGGTTACCGTCGTTGAGCTTGGGTTCAAAGAAAATGCGCACATCCATGCCCAGAATCATTTCCGCGCAGGTAGCCCTGGTGAGCTGGTCCACCCCGGGAATTTCCATGATGGCCTTGGCGATGGGGAGGGCTCGGTTGTTGACGACATTGATAAGCTTAAAGCGGCAGCCCTGTTCCACCGGAATATTTTTCAATTCCCGGATGGCGGATTTCAGGGAGGCGGGGGCCTTGGTTCCAAGCGCAGCGTTTACCATGGACCAGTTGCGCACGTAGGTGTTCAGGAAGCGGGATTCCGTGTCAATGATGGGGGGCACCTTCCGGAACGTTTTGGCCTGGAATTCAGGCTTGCCCGTAATTGCCAGATTCTGGCGTTCCGCGCAGAGGGCCGTGATCCAGATGCTGGTGCGGATGTAGGTGCCGATGACGGAGTCCGCCGTCATTAGTTCCAGGCGGTTGGGGTTCTGCATCATGCCGCCGTCAAAGGGGCGCAGCAGCGTCAGTTTCCACCGGAAAGCCTCCATGTTTTTGTAATATGCTTCCGGATTGGTTCGCCAGTAGGCGGGGAGAGCCCACATGATGGAGAGCGTCTCGGAGGAGTGGCCCTGGTCACAGCCGCCGATGGGGCCTTCCCCATACATGATGCGGCTGTTTTTTGTGTACAGCTCCGGTCCGCCGCAGATGAGGGAGGCGATGTAGTACGGGCCGTGACGGCCGGAGTAGGTTCCCCCGCATTCACGGTCGGGTTCAAAGGTGAAGGTTTCCGTCATGCGGCCATAGGGCCCCATGCCGGTGGGGCAGATGGACTGGGCATGGTCCATCATTTTGTCCAGCACGCCGTCTTCCGTGCGCGCCGGAGTTTTGCTGGCCAGCGCCAGGAACAGGCACATGTGGGAACCTCCGATGCTGACGCCTGTTCCCCGGTAGCCCGGGTGAATGCCGTGGCCGGTGACGAAGTCCCCATAAAGAACTTCGTTTTTCATGCGCTGCACGCTGTTGCGGATGGCCGGAAGCACGGAGTTGTCCCGGTAGCGCAGCCAGTATTCGCACAGGAAGATGCCCGCGGAAGCCTGGGGGACGGCCCACCAGCATTGGGAGCCGGAGAAGGCGATGTACTGAGCCGCTTTTTTAATGGCGGGGTCATACTTAGGGTTGCCCGTGGCCATCAGGGCCAGGCCGGCCCAGCCTGTATCATAATGGTTGCCGCAGTAGCCGCCCGGGCGTTCCCAAGAGCCGTCCTCGCGCTGCTGGGCCGCCAGCCATTCGCTCATCATGTGGACTACCGCCTTGCTCTTGGCGCAATTTTTGGGGAAGCCGAGGGCATAGGAACCAAGCTGGGGGATTTTGAAGGTGACGTTTTTCACATATTTCTTCACTGCGTCCGGCAGGGCGGAGGAGCCGCCCACCTGTACGGTCACGCCCACGGAGGCGGACCACCTGGGGGTTCCCGTTCCTTTAAGGTTCCAGTCACCCTTGGGGATATCAAAGACCAGGGAAGAGACGGCGTGCGCCTGCCATATTTTGCTTTTGGCGTCGTACCTGGCTTCTCCGTAACCCACGGTGTATTGCTGGGCTTTGGTCAGCGGAACGGTTCCGCCGGGGCCTTCCAGCCTCAGATCCGACCATTCGAAGCCGTCGCTGCCGATGCCGTTGCCGCCGTCATCCACGCGCAGGCGCACCTGCTGGCCGCCCTCTACCGGAATGGAAAGGGAAACGGGCTTTTTAGCCTGTTCCTCCCGGAAGACTTCCTTCCAGAGGGGCTGGATGCCCTGGATTTTTTCCACGCTTTCCGCGGGAATGAGGTTCAGGGTGATTTTTCCGGCTCCTTCCGCCTTGTCCACCAGAAGGCCCGCGTGCATGTCCAGGCCGCGCCTGTTCTGATGCTGATAAGGGCCGTAAAGCACGTCCAGGCTTTGCGACGTTTTGAAGAGGTGTCCGTCAATGCCCAGGATCAGGTCTCCTTCCTTGACGTATTTTTCGGCAGGGGAACCCTCAATCACCTGGGTGACCGTGTAAAGGTTCGCCACGGGTTCCCCGTTGGGGTCCAGCATGGTTTTAGGGAAGAAGCCGCGGAAGTTCGTGTCCGGCCAGGAGGCGTCCAGGCCGCGGGCGCGGAAGCCCAGAGGGCCGAAGGTGGTGATCCAGCCTTTGGCTACTTCCTCGGAGTTGCCGAACCAGCTCGTGTACAGCTCTGCGTATTGTTTTCTCCACTGGTTCAGCGGCATGGGCTTGGCGAATTTTTTCACATAGGCGTTCACATCCCCCATATTGGTCGTTTGCCTGGCGGCTTTCCCGCGCGGACGCACTACGGGCGCAGGTTTGGCGGCGGTCTGTTCCGCCTGTGATTCCTTCCGGTTGGCGGGATGCTGCGGTTCCGGCTGTTTTCCGTTCGCAGCGTCATCTGCCGGGGCAGAAGTGTTTTCGTCAGGCTGTGCAGGGTCGGCTGCGGATTTTTCCTCTAAAGCTCCCGGGGCATCTTCATTCCGTTCCCCGGAGGAAATGGCCGGCGGAGTCTTTTCCGGCTGCTCCGCAGGGCCGGATGAGGAGGTGTTCGCGGCGTTTTCCTGTTTGGGGGCGGCTTCCTCCTTCACGGCGGGCAGGGCGGCTTTCTTTTCCGGTTTGGCGTCTTCCTTCTTTTCCCTGTTGGCTTGGGGGGGCTCCGGCTCCTGGGCAGAGGCGGATTTTTCCTCGGGGTTCCGGGTGAAATAGTAGGTCCCGCATGCGCCTCCCAGCAGGAGCAGGATGAGAATCCATATGCCGGCGGAGTTCTTCTTTTTCCGCGGCGGGGGAAGGGTGCCCGCATGAACGGGCGTCGCCCCGGTTCCGGGAGTGGTCAAGGTACGCTGATCACGCTGGAAGCGGGATGCCGGCGGGACGACCGTGCCGGAGGCCGGCTGCGCGGCGGCATGGCCGCCGGGAATGGCATAAACCAGGTACAGGGTGCCCAGAGCGGGGATTTCCCCCAGGGATCCTGTGCGGAACTGCGCTTCGAAATCATTTTTCAGCGGAAGAACTTCCCGTTCAATATCCGTGTTTTCCGGATAGCGCAGTTTTCCGCTTTCCGGGTCGCGCACAGCGAGCCCCTGGGGACAGAATTCGCGGAGCAGGTATGGAACATGGTCGGCATCCGAAGCGTAATAGACATGGCAGAGGGAATCCGTCTGCTTCAGGGATTGGATAAGATAGCCGTTGATATTAAATCCGGAAGGGAGAGAAGGCGTATGTTCCATGGTCACATGACAGGTGATTATCCGACTGCCTATTAGCATATCCGGAGGCTTCCTTCAATGTAAAAAGAGGTTTTCAGGGGCCGGAACGTGTGACGCGATTAATTGATTATTTGCTTGAATGCATGGCGATTATGTGGTGCAAGCAAGGCTCGCTTTTTTGTTTTTCCATTACAATCATGAGTTCCGATATTAGATTAGACGCCTTGCAGTATCATTCCCAGCCCCGCCCCGGCAAGGTGGAAACGCTTCCCTGCAAGCCCTGCTTTTCACAACGGGATTTGACGCTTGCCTATTCCCCGGGCGTGGCCGAACCCTGTCTCCGCATTCAGGAAGATCCTTCCCAGAGCGCCCTGTATACCGGACGTTCCAATCTGGTGGGCGTGATTACCAACGGCACCGCCGTTTTGGGGCTGGGCAATATCGGCCCTGATGCGGCCAAGCCGGTGATGGAAGGCAAGGGCGTTTTGTTCAAGGTATTCGCGGACATTGACGTTTTTGACATTGAGCTGAACGTGAAGGAGCCGGAAAAGCTGATTGAAACGATCAAGACCATGGAGCCCACCTTTGGCGCTATTAATCTGGAGGACATCAAGGCTCCGGAATGCTTCATGGTGGAGGAACGCCTCCGCCAGGAGATGAATATTCCCGTGTTCCATGACGATCAGCATGGAACGGCGGTGATCTCCGGCGCCGCCCTTTTGAACGCAGCCGAGTTGACGGGCCGCAAGCTGGAGGATATGAAGGTCGTCGTCGTCGGGGCCGGGGCCGCCGGCATTTCTTGCGCCAAGTTCTACATGACGCTGGGAGTGCGCCGCGAACATATCTATATGTTTGACTCCAAGGGGCTGATTCATACCGGGCGCATTGACCTGCACGCCACGAAAGCCCAGTTCTCCCAGTCGGAAGATTGTTCCCTGGAGGAGGCCCTCACCGGAGCGGACGTGTTCCTGGGGCTTTCCACCAAGGGATTGCTCACGCAGGACATGGTCAAGCTTATGGCTCCTTCCCCCATCATTTTCGCCTGTGCGAATCCGGACCCGGAAATCACTTACCAGGATGCCAAAAAAGCGCGGCCTGACTGCATCATGGGATCCGGACGTTCCGACTGGCCCAACCAGGTGAACAATGTTTCCTGCTTCCCCTTTATTTTCCGTGCCGCCCTGGATGTGCGCGCTTCTGTCATCAATGAACAGATGAAGATCGCCGCCGCCCGCTCCCTGGCTGATCTGGCGAAGGAACCCGTTCCTCAGGAGGTGATTGACCTTTACGGGGGAGCCCCGCTCAGCTTCGGCATCGATTACGTGATTCCCAAGCCCATTGATCCCCGCATCATTGAATGGGAATGCCCGGCGGTAGCCCAGGCGGCCATGATTTCCGGCGTGGCCCAGTCCCCCATCCGGGATATGGAGGCCTATACGCTGGAATTGCGCAAGCGCATTGCCGCGGCACGTGAACGCGTCGCCGGCGTGGTGCGCAGCTACCTTTAACGGGGATCCCGGCGGGAAGCCGGAAAACCCATGCCTCCGGCGTTCGCGCCGGGCGGTTGCAAAAACCGGGTGGACTGATGTTCCGCCCGGTTTTTGCATGCCCGTACAGGGAAGTGTTTGTTTGGCGGGGATACTGCATCAGAGCATTCTGGAGGCGGAAAGAGGGATTGCGGGCGACGCTTCCTTCCGTATGAATTAAGACGGACATGCTGTTGCCCGGCGTTTCCCTGTTGAATGCGGCTTGGTGAATACCACCATAGTGAGGCTGTTTTCTTCTCTTCGTCAGGCAAGAAAGAAATTCCCCTATGGTCAGATGGAGGAAATGTTATTTTTATCTGGTATTTTCAAGCCATGTGGAGAGAACCGCAAGATATGGCCGGGCGGAGGATCGTCTTCGCTCCGGTCTTTGGTAAAGGCTTGTCTTCATTTAGGCGTTAGCCAGCCGGAGGCGCATCTGTTCCGTCTGTTCCCTGTCCGGGATAAGTTCTACAAGCGTCTGGCTGTTTTCCTCCAGGGAATCAAGCTGGTCGAAGTCCTCCGCCGTGCGGATCGCCAGGTAGCGCATTCCCCATTGTTCCGCAATGGCCTTGAAGGAATGGGCGTGGGGTTGCACCAGCAGTTTCCTCATGGCTTCGGAGTGTCCGTCCGCCCCGGGCAGGGCGCGGAAGATGCCGCCGCCCCCGTTATTGATGACGCCGAGGACGCGGGTGCCCCTGTCCAGTTGGGGAAGGAGCGCCAGGGCATTGGAATCATACATGGCGGTCAGGTCGCCCACGAGGGCCCAGGAACGGGAGCAGCGGGCGGAGACCCCCAGAAAACCGGAGATTTGCCCGTCAATTCCGTTGGCTCCCCGGTTGGCGCGGACGTTTTCCGTGGGGATGGCTGTCTGGGCGAAGCTGTTCCAGTACCGCACGGGCATGGAGTTGCCCAGGTAAATGCAGTCTCCGTCCGCGGCAAAGCAGGAGAAGGAGCGCACCATGGCCTGTTCGCTTTCCGGGCAGGTGATGAGCAGTTCCTCCATCAGGGCTTTTCTGCGTTTGTTCATGGAGCGCAGTCCGTTCACGTCGCCCACGGTATCTATATCCCCCAGCGCATGCAGAATAGCCTCCAGATTTCCGGTGACGACGGTGGAGGGGCGGGCCAGCCCGGAGAAGCCGGTGCGGGTGACGGAGAAGACTTCCGTGGCTGGAATGTCCTCTAGGTCGCGCCAGAAGCGGCCCACGGGCACGTCCCCTAATCTAAGCAGGACGGCGGGCGGATGTTCCCTCAGCAGGGCGTCCGCGTCCGTCAGGGCCAGATGGGCCAGCTCTTCCCGGAGCCCGGAGGTGGCGTCCGCCACCACGGGGGCTTTCAGTTCGTTGGCCAGCCACCGGGCCGGGGCCTGTTCCGTGGGGTCCAGGCCGCCGATCATGACTACCAGCCCGTCGCGCGATTTGAAGCGCAGGACCCGGGCCAGTTCTGCCAGGGAGCCCCGGAATCCGTTTTCCTCCGGAGGTTCCGCCGGGTAAAGGTCGCAGCTGCCGGGGTTCCAGGCAGGGTCCGGGTCCGGCAGGCACACGTTGATGTGGAGGGGGGAGGCGTAATCCCAGTCTTGCAGAATGTCTTCCGGCAGGCTTTCCGGCGTTTCCAGGTCAATTGTGGGTGCGTAAATGCCGAACAGATCCGCCTGTTCGATGGCTTGGGGTGCGGCGGAACCCCGGCAGGCCGCCGGGCGGTCCGCCGTGAGCAGGAGCAGGGGGCGGCGCTGGTAGTAGGCCTCCACCACGGCGGGGAGCAGTTCCGCCGCTGCCGTTCCGGAGGTAGTGACCACGGCCACGGGCAGCCCCATATCCTGAATGCGGCCCAGCGCAAAGAAGGCGGCGGACCGTTCGTCAAAGTGAGTCCATTTCACCAGATCCTCCGCGGCAGCCAGCACCTGAAGCAGCGCCATGTTGCGCGCGCCGGGGCAGACCACCCACTCGCAAATGCCGCCCAGGCAGCATTGGGCCAGCAGGGATTTGACGAAGGATGCGGGGGAGTTCACGGGAATCAGCCTTGTTTTTTTGCCGCCCTGGCCGCTTTTTCAGCCAGTTTGGCCTTTTCCTCATCCGAAAGAATGCGGGGAAAGACGGGGGCGGGCTCATTGATGCGGTGCCCTGCGGGGAGGATTCCCCACTCCAGCGCGGCCGGCGTAAGGCTCCGGAACAGGTCCCCGGCGTTGAGCTGGTCCAGAATGCGGGCGGAGGCGTCAGGGAGGACGCAGCCGATGAGATAGCCCGTCTGGGCGCAGCATTCCAGCAAATGGCGCAGCACGCAGCGGAGGCGTGGGGCGGAGGCTTCATCCTTGGCCAGCTGCCAGGGCTGCTGCTGCTCAATGTACGCGTTGCAGGCGGAAACCTGGGCGTTCAGGGCCGCCAGGGCATCGGAGACCATGTTGTCGTCCATGTATTTGGAAAACAGGGTGACGGCCTGGTCCATGGTGGCGCGCAGGGCCCTGGAGGCTTCGTCATCATATGCCTCCGCGCCGGAGATAACGGAATCGCAATAGCGGCGCGTCATATTGATGGAGCGGTTGCACAGGTTGCCGAGGTCGTTGGCCAGCTCCGTATTGTACAGCATGACCAGGCGGTCCGCATCAAAGTTGGCGTCCTTCCCGGTGGTGATGTCCCGCACCAGGTAATAGCGCACGGGTTCCGGGCCGAACTGTTCCGCCAGCAGGTTGGGGTCCACCACGTTGCCGATGGATTTGGACATTTTTTCCCCGTTGATGTTCCACCAGCCGTGCACGAGCAGGGTGGGCATTTCCTCGTCGGAGAAGCCCATGGCATGCAGCATGGCGGGCCAGTACACGCCGTGGGCGGGCACCAGGATGTCTTTGCCGATGACTTCGCAGTCCGCGGGCCAGAGCTTGGCAAAATCCGGCAGGCCGCTGTCCGGCTCCGCCAGGTAGCCGGCGAAGGAAATGTAGTTGATCAGGGCGTCAAACCAGACGTAGGTGACGAATTCGGGGTCGAACGGGAACTCGATTCCCCAGGAAAGGCGGCTCTTGGGGCGGGAAATGCAGAGGTCCGAGTCAAAGTCAATGGCGTTGAGCACTTCCGCCTTGCGGAAGGACGGAAGGACAAAATCACTGCTCTTTTCCACGAACTGCTTCATCCATTCCACATGGTCGGTCAGGCGGAAATACCAGTTTTCTTCCTCCAGTTCCACCACTTCCCCCCATTCCGGGCCGAAGTTGCCTTCCGCGTCCCGTTCCTTGTCCGTCAGGAACTGTTCCTGGCGCACGGAGTAGAATCCCTTGTAGGATTTTTTGTAAAGCTGGCCCTTATCCTTCAGGTCCGTCAGGATTTTCTGCACGCAGGCCTTGTGGCGCGGATCCGTCGTGGAGGCCCATCCGTCATTGCTGATTCCCAGGCGGTCCCACAGCGCCAGGAATTGCCCCGTGATATTGTTGACATGCTCCTGCGGCGTAATGCCCAGCTTTTCAGCCGTCTGCTGCACTTTCTGCCCATGCTGGTCCACCCCGGTCAGGAAATAGACTTCCTCCCCCTTCATCCGGTGCCAGCGCGCGAGAACGTCCGCCAGGACTTTTTCATAAGCGTGCCCGATGTGGGGCGGTCCGTTGGTGTAGTCAATGGCCGTGGTGATATAGTACATGCGGGGGACGATACTCCTTTCCTGCCGTTTTGCAAGCAAAGTCATGGCGGCATCCCGGGCGTGTTTTTCAGCATGGGATGGGAAAGTAAGGGGGGCCGCGGGCGAAACGGCGGAAGGGGGTGTGCGGATATTCCCTTTCCACCGCGCCGCAGCCTTCTCCGCAAGGGGCTCAACAGGAGAAAATACGGCGGGGCCGGATGTCCCCTGGAAAATTCCCCCAATGCATGGTTCCGGAAATGAATTCCATTGCCGGGGAGCGTGAGGCGTGTCTTTAATTTTGTGATTGTTGTTGCCGGAAGCCGCGGTTTTCATAGGCTTCCTCCAGCTGGCTGAGCGCCCGTTCCAGAATCGAGCGGGGACATCCCGCGTTCAGGCGCATGAAGCCTTCCCCTTCCTTGCCGAAGATGGAACCGTCGTTGAGAGCCAGGCGCGCGCCGTCCACAAAAAACGCCACCAGTTCCTTCTGGGAAAGGTTCAGTTCCCGGCAGTCCAGAAAGACCAGGTAGGAGGCATCCGGCATGATGGCCTTGATTTTGGGCATGCGGCGGCGCAGTTCCGCGTCAATGAAGCGGATGTTTTCCTGAATGTAGTCCAGCGCCTGGGCCAGCCATTCCTCCCCTTCCGGGCCTGAATAGGCGCTGATGAGCCCGTCGTACGCGAAAACGTGCCCTTCCGCAAGCTCCCTGCCGCTGACAAAGTCCTGGTATTTCGCGAACAGGTCCGGATTCTGGCAAATCACGTAGGAACTGCCCAGGCCGGGCACGTTGAAGGTCTTGCTGGGCGCCATGTAGGTGACGGAGTTCATGCGGGCCTGTTCGGAAACGGTGGCGAATACGGTGTGCCTGCGGCCGGGAAGGGTCAGATCCGCATGGATTTCATCAGAAACGACCAGCGTGCCGTTTGCCGTACAGATTTCAGCCACGCGGCGCAATTCCTCCGGACTCCATACGCGGCCTCCGGGGTTGTGGGGATTGCACAGGATGAACATGCGGCAGCCATGCACGGCTTCCTGCATGTGGTTGAAGTCCATGCGGTAGCGGCCGTTTTCCAGAATGAGGGGATTGTTGACGATTTCCCGGCCGTTTTCCCGGATGATCATGGCAAAGGGGTGGTACACCGGAGGCTGGATCATGATTTTGTCCCCCGGTTCCGTAAAGCATTGGATGGCGCTGGAAATGCCGGGAACAATGCCCGGAGCGAAGCCTATTTCCGAGGCGTTCACCTTCCACCCGTGGCGTCGGTCCACCCAGTCCCTGATGGCTTCAAAGAAAGCGCGGGGCTTGACGGTATATCCCAGGATTTCGTGCTCGCAGCGGCGTCGGATAGCTTCCATGATGAAGGGAGGCGTCCTGAAGTCCATGTCTGCCACCCACAGGGGAATCAGGTCGTCCCGGCCCCAGCGGGGAAGCAGCGCTTCATATTTCAGGGCTCCGGTGCCGCGGCGCTCAATTACTTCGTCAAAATCGTACTGCATGGAAGGTTTGTCTGGCGGCCAATGGTCAGGAAAGAGGGGTAACGCCTTTTTTCAGGATGATGTTGCCGTATTTGGCCGTTTCCCCGGTAATAACAACGGCATAGGCCTTTTTGGCCCGTTCATAAAAAGCGTAGCGCTCCATTTGCTCAATTTCCCCGTCATAGTTCAGCGCCTTGCGGTATTTGGCTTCCACCGCAGGGTCCAGAGAGTCCCCCGGAACCGGGGCCATCATGATGACGGGCGTTGCGTAGGCATCCAGTTCAAAGAGGGGGATGACGGCAGCCAGCAGGGCATCCGCTCCCAGTCCGTCCGCCCTCAGCACCGTAGGGTTGAAGGTATGGCCGGGGAAGTGGGAGTCTGAAAAGACGATTTCGTCGCCATGCCCCATTTCCGCAAGAATTTTCAGCAGGGAAGGGCTGATGAGGGGAGAAATATTTTTTAACATGCCCCGCAGTATAGCACCAGCCCGCGTTCCGGTACTATCATAAAATTGGGGTGATGCCGGTCATGCCCTCTCAGCCGTTAACAGTCTGGAAGCATTTCCGGACGCATTCTTCCATTTCAGGCATTTGCTCTTCCATGCTTTCCACCAGCCTGAGCTGGGTGCGGGCCCGGTGCAGGTTGTGCCGTTCTTTTTTCGTTTTGAAATAAACGTCCCCTTCCAGGTAGTCTGTCAGGAAGCGGATTCCCGTTTCCAGCGTGATGAGCAGACCGGAAAAAGCGAGTTTGGAGACTTCCTGCGGCGTGATGAAGTCCCTGGCGGCCTCCAGGTATCCCTTGACGACGGCCTCGAACATGGGCATGCGCAGGAAGGTTTTATCCAGATTTTCTTCATCTTCAGCCGCAGGGGAGGTCATGGTGCGCACCATGTCTCCGAAATCGTACAGGACGCTCCCGGGCATGACGGTGTCCAGGTCAATGACACAGACAGCCTTGTCCGTCTCCCTGTCCAGCATCACATTGTTGATTTTCGTGTCGTTGTGGACGATTCTGACGGGGAGCTCCCCCCGTTCCTGGAGATCCAGCAGCACGTCCACATAACGTTCACGGCGGCGGATGAAGTCCAGCTCCTTGCGGCAGGTATTCAGCCGTCCGTGGGAGTCCGCTGCCGCTGCTTTTTCCAAATGGTCAAAGCGTCTGCGGGTATGGTGGAAGAACGGAATGGTTTCATGGATGTCCTCCGGATTCATGTCACACAGGAGCTGTTGGAAAGCGCCGAAAGCGCGGGCTGCTTCGTAAGCCTGGCGGGGATGGTCCGCCACGTCGAACGTGTGGGTGTTTTCTATGCAGTTGTAGCAGCGCCAGAAGCCGGAACCGGGAATTTCCAGATATTTGCGGCCGCCCCGCGCGGAGTACAGGTTCAGCGTCTGGCGGAAGGGCGTTTTCAGCACCCGGAGCATTTTCCAGCGGATGTGGTTGGTCACCTTTTCCACGTTGTGCATGACATCCCTGGGGCATGGGAACACGGCATCGTTCACGCGCTGGAAGATGTAGCGGCGGGTGGTGCCGTCCGGCTTCCTGTAGGTGGCCCGGAAGGTCATGTTGATATGGCCGCTGTTAATGACGTCGCAATGGAGGAATTCTCCTGCGATGGCGAATGCGTCGCTCAGGGCGGCCACTTGCTTCTGAAGGGAGGAAGTGTGGAAAACGGCGGACAGGGGCATGGGGAGTTAAGAAAAGCTCCGGCATGATTGATGGCACATGCCGGAGCTTGCGTTGGTTGAGTGAATGACAGCCAGATTGTTAGAAGGTGTAGGCAACTCCTACCCCGGCGACGAAGGTGAAATTGCGGTAAACCTTGGAGGGCTCCCTGTAGGGGAAGCGGGCGGAGGCGCCGCGGTGGTTGGCCGCCAGGCCGCCGTTGCCGAGCCATACCGTACCCACGAACGGAGTCACAGTCAGGTCTTTCGTGGCCTTGACAGGGGCGGAAACCGTCAGGGAAATGCCCTGGGTTCCATTGGCGTTCAGGGAATTGCTGTCAAAATAGCCGGCAGTGGCGTTCCAGGTGCCCGCCACGATGACGGAGGTGGATTTGTTGACGTCATACTTGTATCCCAGAGTATTGGTGAACCACCAGCCAGTCATCCAGCGGAACGTATATTGTACGCGGCAGTCCCAGAAGAAGTTTTCCAGCCCTTTGCCGAAGTCATGGTGAATGTCCAGAACGAAGCTGTGTTCTTCCGGCCTGTTGTGGCTGAAAGCAGGGAAGCCGGAGTTGTTGCCTGTATTGTGGATGTTGAAACTTCCGGGGATACCGCCATGAACAAACTGGTAACTCAGAGCCGCGACAGTGGATTTTCCGAATTTGCGGCTGACACCTAAAATGGCCGATCCTTCGTCGCAAATGCCGGAATCATTGTGTTCCAGACCATTATCCGTCAGCCACTGATATTTTAATCCGCCTATCAGGGAATATTGATTGTTCAATTGATAGGCGCCGACGGCTTCCAGGGGAATGACATGATCGCTTGCGGAATTCTGGAAAGCCAGACCGCGGCTGATGTATTTGGTGGCGTAGCCTGCTCCCAGCTGGGCGGAGAATGTCTTGCCGCCGTTATTGGCGTTTAAAACATCCAGGGGAAGCTGGATATCGGCAGTAGCCATGCCGGAAAAAGCGGCCATGGCCGCACATGTAGCAATAATGGTTTTATGTTGCATAATTAGAGGGGAAAAATACAATAACAATATTTTTATTTTTAGCAAGTGTATCTTCAATACCAGAAAAGAAATATGAAAATATGTTCAATGTATGACAAAAAGTGTTAAATATTTGACGCATTATTCATCATGCAAGGACATTTTTTCCAAAAGAAAACTCTATAGCTTCCACAAAAGCCGGTTTTATTTAAATGTTTTCTAGCCGGCTCTGCGGCGGACGTGTTCACGGCTATGGCTTTTATGAACCTGATGATGCCGTGGATTCTTTTTTCAGCGCTTCCTTTAACTGGGGTTTCAGGTACCGGAAGAGCTTGATGGAGCCTTTACTGGACATGTGGTCGCCATCCTTGTACAGGATTTCCCCGTGTTCATAGGCGTTGAACGGCCTGTCTTCCGGTATATAGGGAAGTATGCGCAGGACGGTGCAGAGCCCTTCCTGTTCAAGACGGTCAAGGATGGGAAGTACGGCGGCGTGATCTTCCCTGTATTTTTGCCGCGTGCAGGTAAGGCTTTCCTGGCCTTTTCCCGTTTTCCCTCTGCGTATGAGGTTCCTGATGTACTTGGCCACATCATTTTTCTTGATGAGCGGAGTGGGGGCCAGCAGGATGACTTGCTTGCCCATCGCCCGCAGTTCGGAGATAAACGCACGGAGAGAGTCTGAATAGGCAGGTTCTCCGGAGGGAAGCGGCTTCAGCTTCCAGTCCATTACATTTTTACTGTCGTAACGGGTGCTCCAGTGCTGGGCTATCACCACATGGCTAATTTCCGGATGGACATTCAGCCATGCCATGAGGGCCTTTATTTTTTTCTCGTCGCAATAGTAACTTGCATCAAACGGCAGAGCGGGCAATTCCCTGTTCCAGAATGGGGAAATGACGGAAGAAACGTAAATCCCGGAGATATCCAATTCCCTGCATACGGCGTCCAATCCGCAAAAGGCCGCAGAGGCGTGGCTGTCCCCCAGCAGGACTATGGATGGAGCTTTGGCAGGGGAACCCAGCTGCAGCAGGCCGGGTTCCGCACTTCCCTTGAAATCGGTTTTGCTGACGAAGGCAAAGATGTTGTTATTGAATTTGATGGCTTCCTTATCAAATCCCTGGGCGGCTTCAGGAGATTTGATTTCCGATGCGCCATGCAGCTGGGGGCTGGAAATGGAGTTGATTTCCTGGTTGATGTAGTTCCGGAATCCTTCCGTCTGCCTTCCTGCAACGCATAGAAGCAATGCGAAAAGGTACAGGGGGATAAACCATTTCATCTTCATGCGCTTTTTCTCTACTGCAAGGTACAGGAGACCACCCAGGACTGTGGACGCCGCTCCGATGGCAAGCATGCCGGGCCATCCGGGAGCATGGAGAAACCACGAATGATAGAACGCGATGAGGGGCATATGCACCAGGTAAAGGGAGAATGAGATTCCTCCAATCCACAGCAGAAGTTTATTGTTGAAGCAGTGAGCCAGCCTGCCGGGTTCCGCATACCGGATTACCAGGCATGTCCCCAAAACTACGGCCGCCGAGCAGAGGGAGACATCCTTTCCGCGGGAAAGGGCAGGCACGAGGATGCATAATATTCCAAGAAGAAAGAGGAGAGCGTTTTTCTTGCGGTTTTCGCAACGTGTTGAACTTAAGGGGGGGGGGTAGATTGCTAACAAAATCCCCGCGCAAACCTCCCATAAACGGGGCAGCGTCATGTAATGGGAGGTGGGGCGGACCTGCTCCCAGACGGGCACTCCGATTTCCTGCAACAGGTTGTGAATGGGATAGGAATAGGCCCAGAGAAAGGACCCGATGCCGGCGATCCAGAAAAGAGAGGCGGCTGCCCGTTTGGGAAGGTAGCGGTACAGGACGCATCCCCCCGCGAACAGAAGATAAATCTGCGCCGTCACCGCCAGGTACCACATGTGAAGGAACGGATTGCCGGAAGAATCCTGCGCGAAATAGTCGGACTGGATGACGGCCAGGAACCTGTTTGCGGCGCCTATCAGCGTATATCCGCCTGTGGAGCTGGCTGTCGCCAGGTCCGTGTAGTCCAGAAAGAACATGCCGGCCAGGAGGGTAAGCGGAATGATGACGGCAACCGGGGTAAACAGCCTTAACACTTTTTTACGGGCAAATTCCCCCAGACGGATTTGCATCTGCTGTTTCTGGAAGGATTTCATAAGCAGGTAGCCTGAAATCACCAGAAATACTTCTACGCCGAAGTAGCCGTAGGGGAAATGCTCCGGATTGAGATGGAAAAGAATGATCAGAATAATCGCCAGCCCTCTGAGTGAAGTGATTTGCTTCATATGGATGAGAATTTTGGAAAATATCTAATATGTTTTGCGTTTGGCGCTTATGAAACTGGGACTTTCTTTTTTATTCAAGAACCATCCATGGAGCTGTCAGGTATGGGGCGCCGTGAATTTCTTTACTTTGGAGGCGGTTTGACGCCAAACAGCCAGGACGCAAGAAAGTTGCTGGAACGAAATACATTGCTTATCAATAAACAGAGGGTGATGATGGCTGCTGATACGGTGATGCCGACAAACAGTTGAATGATGACCGTATTGCCTGTGGTTAAAAATGGCTGTAAGAATTTCAGATTGGGAAGGAAAAAGAAATGGAGAAGGTAAATGTCCAATGTGCGCCGGCCGATGTATTCCAGAAGATTACCAGAGATATTGCCTTCGTTAAAGTATCTCTCCTTGCTGAAGAAGAATGAAACTACGACTATTAAACCGGCATATCGTACAAGAATGCCGACTATCTTGGTGGAATTGGTGTGGGGATATTTGGGAATTTTCAATTAAATTCATAAAACAAAGACACATCACAAAAATAACTATGAAAAAGGTTTTAAACCAATCCTTTGTTAATAACCGTGCAAACTGGTTCCAGTACTTGCGGCAAAAGATTCCCAATGCAAAAAACTGGAAATAGCGGGTTACCTCATACTCACACAATATGCCTCCCAGCGGGGAATCCCAGAATTCTCTTATTACCGGCACCCCAAAAGAGAGGAAATAGACGGAAGAAACGAGCAGGAGCCCGATGTCCAGCATGCGCTCCGTGCAACATAACCTGGATAACAGAGACAGGAAGATTAAAAACATCTGAAACAGGGTGATGGTAAACCAATATCCCTGGAAACCCGTGTGCAGCCATGTAAAGATTCCCTGACCCTGACAAAACAGGAACAGGGAACAAAACACAATCGTTCCAATTACCTGTGCCTGAATCTTCCTTTTGATGACGTCACCCACAAGGGAGGCGGTCCATTTCGTGCAAACCCTGTAGGCGAAGAAGCCGCTGACAAAAAAGAACAGCGGCATCCGGAAAGTCATGATCACCCAGTTTACAGTACTGTCCTTCACGTCGGTCAGGCCCATGGAGAAAAGTACTACATGACTGAATACGACGAAAATCATGGAAAAGCCCCGGAGGGCGTCAAAGTATCTCAGCCTTCCTGTTTTCTCCTCTATACATTTATTCATGTTGATCGGAACGTGTTTAAATCTGAAAGGTGTCGCATTTCAGACGATTACTATGCAGGTCTTTGATAATCAGTTTATTCAGGCAACTGTTAAGACTTTTCAGAGTGGTTTTTTTCTTTTCTGCCGGCAAGGAACAGTGAGCGGTAAAGAATACATTTCAACACGGATTTTAATTTCGTCTTTATCTTTGCAAGAAGCTTAGGGCGAAAATATGATTCCATCAGATTGACCGCCGCCTGATCGGAACGGCATTTGGCCAGCTTCCGGAAAAAGGAGTCCCGATGAGGGTTTTTCCGGGGATCAAAACGTAATCCCTCATTATGCGCTGCCGCCCATTTATATTCGGCAGGACGTAAAACGGACAGAGAGCCGCGCACAGATTCCAGCAATGCGTGAGCCCTGGGCGTCTTGCAGATAATGATGGAAAGCCCCTCTTGCATGACCAGATCCGGAAAATAGTTTTCCACTCCCCAAAAATCTCCAAGCGTGATATCGCTGCCGCTTTCCATATTTTTGGCAGGGCATTTTTCACATGACGGGCGGGAAAACATGCCTTCCAAAAAACCGCGTCCGTAGGCGGTTTCATAAATGGAATCTTCAAGGGGTGGGGTGTTGGTTGATTCCACCACGAAGGAATCACATCTCCAGCCCCGCGCAGGAGAGAAAGTCTTTTTTCTCATGAAAACGCCGGAAACATCGGAAATCCTGTTCTTGGCGATCAGATTGCGGAAAAAGGACTTCCAAACCTTCGGAGACGGTACGCTATGGCAGGCAATATCAACGGTAATTAAAAGTTCGGAGTTTTTCCGGATGACTTTTTTCAGCCCTTGAATTTGGCACGGAGTTCCGGAAAAAAGGACTTTACGGTTTGATTTCAGAAAATCACGGACCTGAAAGAATGCGTTTCCTATGGTGGATTGGACATATTTGCTGCCTTGGAAAAGATACAGGTCTTTTTTGTCTGTGATGAAATCGTGCCGGACTCCCATGAAATCTTCGTCCCACCTGGCTCCAAAAACGACTCCTCCCTCATTCAATACCTTCTCTGCCAAAATGGGAAATATTCCTCCGGAAGCGCTGTTCTGCGCCGTTAGGCTATCTCCGCTGCGTGCGGCATACGCTTTGATTGGTTCTCTGTCTGCCTCTTCCGCGGCGTTTTTTCTTTCTTCCTTCTGTGAAATCATGGGGCAGACGTTCTCGCACAGATGGCAGTCCACGCAGAGGTTTTGATCAGTTGACGGATAAAGGAAGCCTTCCTGATCCGGATGCATGGAAATGCATTTCCGGGGGCAGATTGTCACGCAGGCGTGGCAGCCGCAACAATCGTATTTGTTTTCCAAAATGATCATGTTCGTGAATGAAGAGTTAACGGTGAAGGTATTTTTTTGCCTGCACGATGACAATGCGGCGTTCTTCCGAGTTGAGGCCTAGGATGTAAATGCCTCCCATGGAAATAAGACAGGAGAAGAGAAGCACGAGGATATTCCCATATGGAAGGAGTGAGCGAAGATTCAGCAACATGAAATTCAACGCGCTGACCAGGAGAATAGTAAGAAGCGTTTTGAGAAAGACGGAACGAAGAAAGAGAGTAATGGAGAAGGAAAATCTTTTCTTTAGCAGGAAAAGTCTCAGGGCAGACGCAGCGAACGTCAGAATAATGGATACTACAAGGAAAGAAACGGGTGGATATCCCCATTGGAAGGCCAGATAGCTTAACGGGACGTTCAACAGGAGGATTGTTCCCACGCTGGCCTGGTAGAAAGCGATTTTCCCTGTAGCAAGGAGAACGGTGATCAAATAGGTGGAGTAGCTTTCCGCCAGCACATTGGCCAGGAAAAGGATAACGAAGATGTTGGTGTACGCGGGAATTTCCTTGAGCCAGAGAGATAGGATGAAATCAATGTTGAAGCACAGGGGGAGAATGAAGACGGCCAGCAGAAAGAAGCTGTAGCGCGTTCCGTTGAAGACAAGTTTCCACATGTGTTCGTAGTCTCCCGCCGCGTAGCTTTTCGTGATTTGCGGCTGCATGGCGCTGGAAAAACTTCCCATCAGGGCCGTGACCCCGGCGGATACCTGGGACGCCACGGCCTGCGCGGCGTTGATGAGTACGCCGAAAAAGAGGTTGATGACCACGTTGATGCCGGAACCTTTCAGCAGCCAGGCGATGGAGCCGAAGAGGTTCCATGAATAAAATGCTCCCATTTCCTTGAGGAATGGCTTGTCCAGGATGGCCCGGTAGCGGCAGATGGGGTAATGCCGCATGCAATAAAAGACGTAAAAGCCGCTCGAAGCCAGGGTGAGCAGGAAGCTGTACCCGGCAAAGTAAATCAGCCTGTCCATGGGAACGTAATACAGCAGGATGACGCATATTACTTTGACCCCTGTCAACAGGATTTCTACTGTCGCCAGCACCCGGAAATTTTCATGCGCAGCCAGCGTAGCGGTGTACGCCACGTTGAGCAGGCTTACCAGGAATGTCATCAGGGAAATCTGATAGACCCAGTTGACGGCATTCATTCGGTCCGCGGGAAAAACCATGCGGCAATTAATTGCCCACAGCCCCACGGTTTCTCCCATGATGAATATCACCAGGGCAAAAATGAAGAGGATGCTCAGGGAGGAGGAAAAAACCTTGTTCAGCCTTTGGTTGTTGTTCCTTCCCAGTTCATAGGTGATGAACCGGCTGATCGCCGTGTTCAGACTGCCGTTGAACAGGCCGAAGAGCGCCACCAGGCTGCCGACGACGTTGTAAATCCCGTAATCCGGTATTCCCAGCGCGTCCAGGGTAAGGCGCGACGTGTACAGCCCGATGACCAGATTGATCAACGAACGGGTGTAAAGCAGTATGGTGTTGCGGGCAATGCGTTTGTTGCTGTTTTCTTCAGCCATGGCGGGTAGCGGAGGTGCATTGTTGAATGGCGTTTTTCAGGAACTCCATGGAATGAATGCGCAGAGCCTCCCAGTTCCGTTCGACGGCCGTCCAGTTAATGGGACGGTCCAGTTGTTCGGCCATGGAGCCTTTTTCCGGATGGTAGATCCTGTCTTCCAGCCCCAGAGATTCCAGCAGGGAGAAAATACGCGTGTTCTGGACGGCTGTTTCTCCTTTTTGAAGAATGGTTATAAAGGGCTTGCGCATGATAAGCGCGAATACTGTGCCATGGAAGGAATTGGTGATGATGCAGAGGGCTTCCTGGAAGGCCTGCAGGAATTCATAAGGATCCGGGGAGATGGAATATTTTTCCGGGATGCAGCATTCCGCTCCCTGGAGAGGAATGACGCGGAGCGGGGCGCGCATTTTTTTCCCGGCCTCTTTCACCTGCTTCCAGGGAAGCCGGGAAAGCTGGCCTGTGTTGAGAAAATAACCCAGGACGCACGGTTCGGAAAAGTACGGCGGCCTCCCTTCCGTCAGCCGGGAGTATTCCCGGCGGTCCAGGAGCAGTGTGGGGTCCAAAACAACTTCCACTTTTTCTGCGCCGGCTTTCCGGCATATTTCCACCCCGTGTTTTTCCCGTACGGAAATGGCGGAGAATTTAGGGAATTCCCGCTGGGCCAGAGCAAGCCATTCCGGGGGCTGCTTCCCCCATGCCGCGCTGGCGGCATAGGCTATGCGCTTGCCGGCAGGGGCGAAATCCAGGAGTTTTTCCGGTTCGCAGGATGTCCATATCTGGTCGCTGCCCGCCAGGTATGCGTCAAAATCCAGTTCTTGCGCGTTGAGTTCTCCGGGGAGGAAAATGGGGGACAGGGAATGTATCTCCTGTTTAATAAAGGATTCAAATGAAGGGGCAGGCCGCGGGGCTTTCCGTTCCGGTTTCAGGGAACGGGCGCAGCGGGCAAGCAAATTCCAGGGATGCCGACAGTAATAGTCCAGTTTTTGCCGAGTTGTGGGAGGGGGGGGGACGGGAAGCGGTCTGGGGAGCTGCTTGATCAGGGCGGATTGAACGGACATTCCTTCCAACACCTGCTGCATGGCATATAACTGCATCAGGGAGCCGTAGTTGCGGGTGATGAACGAATAATGGATGGTGATAATGCCTATCTTCATTGGGCGTCAGCTTTTAAAAGAGTTTCTAACGGCGTTTGAGAGAGCCTGAAGACGGGTTCCGAGGCCGAACTGCATTCTGAGGTGCCGCAGAATCATCTGGAGAGAAGCAAGCTTTTTCCCCCTCCTCAGGTAATTCATGTAAGGGAAGGAGGTTGAGGCCGCGATGGCAGCCTGATCCTTGTGGTCAAGCTGCCGGATGATTTGCCGGTAGAAGTTTTTTCCGGAAAGGGCCCTTCTCAGCGTGCCTGTGATGCGTTCCCTGCATTCCCCGCGTTCCAGGCCGGAGGGGACGCACCGGTAGAGGCGGTAGATGGCATTGATGGAATTGATGAAATCCGACGTTTTCATTCTTCCGCGGACAATATTGTTCATAATGCTGCTTTCGTGGCCGGCACGGTAATGGTACAGGGGTTTCCGGATGATGGAGACGCGGCGGCTGTGACAGAGCATCCGGGTGGAAAATTCCATATCTTCGGAGACTTTGAGTTCCGGCGCAAAGTGGATTTGATGGGCGCGGATCGTTTCCACGCTGAAAAGTTTCGCCCAGATGGAGACGTCTACCAGAGCCGCTCCGGAGAAGGATTTTTCAGTCACCGCGTATTCGTCCCGCATGTTTCCGGAGGGAGGGTAAGGCGTTTCCATGGAAACCTCCTGATGATTTTCCTGATGGATGCAGATGGAACACATCACCATATCGGCGCAGGATTCCTCCATGGCGGAAAGGAGGCTTTCCAGCGCGTCGTCCTCAACCCAGTCGTCCGAGTCAATGAATGTCAAATAAGGGGCGGAGGCCAGTTTGATGCCCAGATTGCGTGCGGCGGAAACGCCCCTGTTCCGCTGGTGGATGATTTTGAAACGCGCGTCTTTGTTTCCGTATTCGTCCAGAATGGCTCCGCTGCCGTCCGGCGACCCGTCATCTATGCAAATGCATTCCCATTCTTTCAGGGTCTGGCGGAGAACGGAATCCAGGCATTGGCGCAGATGGCGTTCCACATTGAACACCGGAATGACGATGCTGACGAGAGGCTGGGTCATATTGTTGAAAGGCTGTGTATGGGCGATGCCGTTTGGATGAGGGTGCGCAGAGGGTTAAATGTTCCTTGCCTTCAGCAGAAGGTGGGCCATCCGGTATCTGCGCGCCGCCAGCAGACGGCAGACGAGGTGGAAGTAGCGGCCGCACAGGGGAAGCTCCGCCTTGCGGGCGGCCAGGCCGCTGGAAAGGAAGTCCCGGAATACTTCCCTGCGCGCGGCATAAGGCTGCCGCTGGAGGGCATGGAAAATCACGCTGATTTTTTGCAGGATGTAGCCTTTGACAATGGGAATATCTTCCTGCGGAAGGGAAAGGGTGCTGGCCCAGGCCAGGAATTTGGTTGTGAGCGCGTCTATGTCCCGGACGAGATTGAAGCGGCTGCGCTTGGCCGCTCCGTTTTCCGTTTCCTGGGCGCGGTAATGGTAGAAGGCTTTTTTGAGCAGGATGATGTCCGGGGCGCAGGCGGAAAGGTAGTCCAGGACAAACTGGAAGTCTTCAAACACGACGGCGGAGGTATTGAAGAGAATGCCGTTTTTTTTCAGGAGTTCCGTGCGGAACAGTTTGTTGCAGGAGGATTCCATGTCCAGGCTGGTCAGCAGGTAGCGCAGGAAAGCCCCCGTTTCCCCCGCGGGGATGTGCTGGTTCCGGCTTGGAAGGGTGGTTTCCGTGCGGATGAGCCGGGAGCCCGCATGGAAGTCCTTGCTGATTCCATAGCAGAGGAGGGCGGCTTCCTGCGCGCGGAGAGCTTCCTCATGGAGGCAGGCCAGCATGTCCGGCTCCACGGTATCGTCCCCGTCCACAAAGGCGGTCCAGTTTCCCCTCGCCACGGAGAGCCCCGCATTGCGCGCGGCGCTTACGCCCCGGTTGTCCTGGTGGATGGCGGTGAAACGGGCGTCCTTCCGGGCGTATTCGTCCAGGATGGCTCCGCTGTCGTCCGGGGAGCCGTCATTGATGCAGATGCATTCCCAGTCCGTCAGGGTCTGGTTCCTGATGGAGTCCAGGCAGTCCCTGAGGAAGGGGCCGGAACGGTAAACGGGGATGATGATGGAAAAAAGGGGGGGCATGGAGATAAAGCGGGGTAATGGCGGTCAGCGTTCCGTGTTGGCGGAGCCTTGTTTCTGTTTCTCGAATTGCCGGGCATCCACGAGGGTCCTGTACCACCATCCCTGCATGAAATGCCATAAAAATCCTTCCCTGCCGTCCAGAAAACCCAGTTTCAGGAAGTAACGGTAGCAGAAGTAGGCGAAGGAACGCCAGAAGAGCGGCTGGCGGGCGTAGCGTTCCTTCATAGCGCGTTTTCTGCCTGCCTGGCCGTCGATGCCGGAGGCCGCCGCGGAGGAGGAGAGGATGTCTTCAATATCCGCCGCTTCCCGGGCGGAATAGTCCACGTGTTTGTGCGCCCACCATCCCAGGTCATTCAGGTTTTCGTCCACGAAGTCATATTCGAATTCAACGGAGCGGCCCCGGCTGAGTTCCATGTGTTCGTCCATATGGCGCTGTTCGCACCTGGCCGCGCCGTAGCGGAACAGCCGCAGCAGTTTGACCGGGTAAACGCCGTGCTTCATCCACCGGCCCAGGAAAATATGCCTGCGCTTATGGATGATTCCGGTGACGTCCGGGGAAAGGGCGGGCAGTTTTTCCTTCAGCTCTTCCAGGGCTTCCGGCATGAACCATTCGTCCGCGTCCAGCCTCAGCACCCATTCTGCGGTGATGGGGCAGTTGTCCAGAGCCCAGTTGAACTGGAGGGCGTACAGGCCGGGCCATTCATGCTGGATGACCTTCACCCTGGGGTATTCCCGGCAGATGGCGGTGGTGTTGTCTGTGGAAAAACAGTCAATGACAAAGACTTCTTTAGCGACGGGCAGAATGTTTTCCAGACAGCGGCGGATATGGAGTTCCTCATTTCTGGCGAGGATGATAACGGAGAGGTCAAGCATGGTTTAGCGGAGCGTGCGTTGTTTGATGAATCGGGCCGGGTTCCCGCCCACAACCGTCCAGGGAGCCACATCCCTGAATACGGCGCTGCGGGCTCCTACCACGGCTCCCCGGCCAACCGTCACCCCCATGCCCACAAAGGCCTGCGCCGCCACCCATGCCTGGTCTTCCACGGTAATGGGGGCAGAGATAAGGGCGTGGGCGGGGTCCGAGATGTCATGGGAGGCCGTGCAGAGGAAGGCCCCCTGGGAAATGACGGCGTGGTTTCCGATGGAGATGGGGGCCTTGTTGTAGATTTCCGTATCAGGGCCGATGCAGGCGTATTCCCCTACGGAGAGATTCCATGGCGCCCAGATTTTACTGCTGGGGTAAACGAGGGAGGCAAGCGGTATGTTTGCCCCGAACAGGCGGAGCAGCAGATTCCGGGGGACTTTCATGGCGTTGGTGACCAAGAGCCGGAAGAGAGTCCGGTTGACGATGTACCAGCAATACCGTTTGAGGCGGTGGCTGAGGGAGTAGTGTTCCTGGTAACGGGAAAGATCCATGGCTGGGGGTGGAGGTGAGTGGTGAAAGAGGGGTTATGGCCGGGGTGCGGCGGCTGGTTCCGCGTCTGTTTTTATTCCGGTGGAAAAGGGGGCCAGCGGCCCTTCCGCGGACTGGCCCGCCTTTTGGAAATAGATGTTCCGGAAGGCGCGTCCTTCTCCGGTTCCCCAAAGCGGGGCGTTCCAGGGATGTGCCGGATGGTGGAGATGCCCCTTCCATTCCCGCTGCATGTTGGCCAGCCGCGCGGGCTTCGTCAAGGCGAGCGTGGGTGCGGCCTTGGCGAAGACGGAGAGGCTGGGGAGCGCGGCCAGGATCAGGTAACAGACGCACAGCCGGCGCCACCGGGGCGGCCCCATCCGTTCCGAGAAGATGCGGGTGAAGAGGAGAGCCAGGCAGAAGAAGCTGACGCTGGAGGCCTTGTAGCAGAATTCATTGTAGCCGCCCACGGAACCTATGTAAATGAAGTAGGTAAGGGTGAGAATGGCCAGGGCTGACCAGAACAGGGCGTCTTTTTTGAAGCGGCGGAACAGGAGCGCCGCCGGGACGCCTACCGTCAGCAGCCAGGAGCCGACCATGGCGGCCCAGAATTTCCAGTTGCCGTACTGGAGCAGGTCAAAGGGGGAATCCTGCCACGTCAGGCGGATGCGGTTGTTTCCATTGCTGCTCGTGAAATAGATGCCGGCCAGCAGCACCAGCGCGGCGCCCGCCAGCACTGTCCAGGAGGAGAAGTATTGCCTGACGGGCGTGCGGCGGATCAGCGTGCTGACGGCGATGAAGACCAGAAGGCCCAGCGAGCCGATGGGTGAGGCGAGCAGGCACAGGGAGGCCAGGAAGAGCTGGTTTTTGGGCGGAATGTCCCAGGCGGCCGCCATGGACAGGAACAGCCACAGCAGCGTGGTGTGATGGAAGGTGTTGTGAAGCTGCATGGTGGGGGGCACGCCCCCGAAGAACGCCAGTACCGTCAGGTAAAGTTCATGGGCCAGCGGCCCCTGCAAATGGAATAAATGAAGCCCCCACCTGACGATGCCGTCCAGCGGGCCCTGGAAGATGAGCAGGAGCAGGAAAAGCAGGGTGGCTGTACGGAATTTGCTCCAGAGGACCGTGAGGGTCAGCGCCAGCCCCAGCCCCGTCCAGGCGGTCAGGACGTAGTTGATGATGAAGATGTCCGAACAGGAGAAACATTTGCACGCCAGAGCCGGGGGAAGCCAGAAGGCGAGGTAGTAGATGAAGGGCCGCCCGCCCGCGTCCACCAGCGGCCAGTCGCAGCGGATGAGAGTTTCATAAATGGGGTTGCGGACCACGAAGTCCGCGTGCTGGGAAGTGATTCCCGTCATTCCGCCCGCCAGAAGCCACAGAAGGGAAAGGGCGAGGACGCAGAGGTAAATGGCCATCTGGCGCCTGGTGAAATGAAGCGTAGGGGCCGGGATTGTTGCGCCCAGCAGGACGGCTGCCGCGGCTACGGCCGCAGCGGCCGGAACGGAGAACAGGGGCCTGACCCATCCCAGCAGAAAAAGGATGGTCGGGAGTGCCATATAGGCCACGGCGCAGGACGCAGCAAGCCTCCCGCTGACGGTGAATGCGATGTCCGTTTGTTTCCGGGTCTGTTCCATGTAGAGGGAAAGGGGGAAGGCGTGTTCAGGAGGCGTCTGGGCGGAAAGCTTTTTCCCACTGGGGAATGATATGTTCCCGCGTGAATTTCCGGCTTTTGGCTATGGCGTTCCTCGCCATGGCGTGCAGGTCGGCCGGTTCCCGCATCAGCCCTGCGGCCATTTCCGCCATCCGATGCGCCTGGAAACCGCTGGCTGCGGGCAGGATGCAGCCGTCCTTTCCGTGGTCCACCAGGTCATAGGCGGCGGAGAAGCTTCCGTAAACGATGGGGGAGACGCCGAAGGACATGCCTTCCACGATTACCAGGCCGAATCCTTCATATTCCGAGGTTAACAAGAGCAGGGAGGCCTGTTCGTAATACGGGGCAGGATTTTGGAAGCCTTCAAAGGAAACGTGTTCCAGGCGGTGTTCCGCGCAGAATTCCTGAAGGGAGCGTTTTTCCGGCCCGTCACCCACCAGGCGGAGAGTCCAGTCCGGGAAGCGGGGTTCCAGCAGCGCCCACGTTTCCAGCACGCGGGAGACCCGTTTCTGGTTGGGTTCCAGCCGTCCGACAAAGAGAACCTCCTTTTTCTTGAGGGCCGGATCATAGCGGAATTCCGGGTTTTCCACGGTAATGGGGTTGGGAATCGTCAGAAGTTTTCCGGTATCTTTCAGTCCGGTGATGTTCCGGAAAGCCTGGTGGAAACTGTCTGAAAGGAGAATGTAACGGTCACTGTGAGCGTAAACGTAACGCAGGCTGGCCCCGGTGGCCATGGCGCAGCCTTTCAGCAGAAGGCGCAGGAACGCCCTGTTCACCGGGTTTCCCGTCCGGGCCATGCGCATCCGGAGGCCTTCCAGCCGTGCGTTGCAGTCCGGGGCGTTATGGTGGACGGCCAGCAGGCGGCAGGGCAGGCCTTTCATGGCTTTCCGGCACAGCCTGGTGACGTGGAAGGGCAGGCACCACTGGTTGATGATGACGTCAATGCGGCAGGTGGCCAGGATGTCCCGCAGGGCATCCCGGTTGGCCCGGCTGGAGACGGGGTAGCTCAGCCGGTGCAGGGTGACCCGGTTGTCCAGCGCAGGGGTGGGCGTTTCCGTCACCTGTTCAAAGGAAACCACGTGCACCGCATGGCCCCGGGCGGAAAATTCATTCGCCAAAATGGCGGTGACGGTTTCCACGCCGCCCACGGAAGGGAATTTTCCGAGCAAAAAGAGGATGTTCATGGGAGATAGACAAATTCCGGTTTGGCTTCCTGCCCCAGCAGATACCGGTACAGGCGTTTCATGCAGTCGGCCGCGTGGGGGGCGGCGCAGGTTTCCATGACGAGGGCGCGGCCGCGTTCGCCCATGGCGAGCCTTTCCTGCGGGGAGAGGCTGAAGGCGTTTTCCAGGGCTGCGGCCAGGGAAGAGGAATCGTTGCCGCACCACCAGCCGCACCGGCGGGTGTTCAGCGCTTCCCACGGCGTTCCCCGGCTGGCGATGACGGGCGTTCCCGCCAGCAGGGCCTCCGCAATGCTCATGCCGAAGTTTTCCTGGTGGCTGGGGGCGCACAGGACGTCCAGAGAAGCGAGCATTTCATATTTCCGTCTTCCGGAGACAAAGCCTGTGAAGGAGATATTGGAAATGTTTTCCGCCCGGACCAGTTCTTCCAGCCGGGCCTTGTATTCCGGGTCTCCGTCCCCGATGAGCAGAAGCTCCGCGTTCGGGAGGCGCAGCTGCCCCCAGGCCGTGATCAGGGCCTCCAGATTTTTGATGGGATGGAGTCTTCCCAGGAATCCGGCCCGGAAGCCCTCGTGCCCGGGGCGCCTGATATCCGCAAGATATTCCGGAATCCGCACCGGATTGGGGATGACGGCCACGGGGTTGGAAAAGCCCATGTCCCTGTAGTATTCCATTTCCTTGTCGCAGGTGACGTGGACGCAGGCGGCTCCGGAGATGTCTTTCCGGTGCCCCAGGGCGAGCATGAGTTTCTTTTTCCAGCCACCGCGCTCCAGCGCCTGGGGGTACAGCATGCCGTGCAGGGAAACGATGCAGGGGGTGTCCGTTTTGCGCGCGTGCGCGCATGTAGCGTGGTTGACGTCCAGCCACAGGCCGTTGGTGTGGTAGAGGCTGTATCGGGAACCGGCCAGAAAACGGCGTATGTTCCGGGAGACGGCGAGGGGAGTGCGGGCGTCAAACGGGCAGGCATGGATAAAGCTGTCTTCTCCCACCATCCGTTCTTCCGGGGAGCCGGGCTGGAGGGTGAGGATGTCCGTGGGCATGCCGGAAGCGTTCAGAGCTTTGACCAGGTCATAAGTGCAGGTGCTGGTGCCCCCCGAACGGGAGTCAAGGGATGCGATGGTTTGTAATATGGGAGCCATTAATCTAAAAGGGAGGTATATGCCTTGAGCTGCGCTTCCACGCGGCCGTTCCAGTTGATGTCCGCTACGCGGCGCGCCATGGTTTCATAGTTCTCTTCAACTTCATGAATGGCGTTGCTCAGGCCGTCGGGCGCGGCTAGGGAAAAGACCGCGCCCGTTTCCAAAGCGGTCACCATGTCGGCGGCGCTGCCCACCTTGTCGCTGGCGATGACGGGCAGCCCCCGGAAGAGGGCTTCTTCCACGACCAGCCCCCAGGGTTCATAGAGCGAGGGGAGGATGAACACGTCATGCCGTTCATAGATTTCCGGGAGCCTGTCATTGGGGAGGTGGCCCAGAAAGCGGATGTTGCCCCCGGCCATGTTTTTGAGAAATTCCTTCTGGGGACCGTCCCCCACGATGGTCAGAGGCCGCCCGTTGGAGTTGAATTCCCTGATGAGCAGTTCCAGATTTTTTTCCGGCGCGAGGCGCCCGACGTAAATGTAGTTCAGGGGGGCGGACGGGGAATGGGGACGGGGGCGGCGGCCTTCCATGTTAAAGATGCCGACGCTGCCCGTGACGTGGATGTCGCCCGGGTAGCGGATATGTTCAAACAGGGCGCGGTGGGGAGAACCGGAAGGGAGCGCCGCGCTCATGCGGCGTATGACGGCTTTTTTAAGCAGGCCTTTCCAGCCGTCCATGCCGGAATCAATGGCTGACGATTCGCAGATGACGGCATTGCGGCGTTTTGAGGAAAGAAAGCTGTAGATGTTGTATTCCGGCGCCATCCAGCCGGAGAACAGCACTCTGCGGGCCCGGACCCGGGCCATCAGTTTCAGAAGCCTGAACAGGACAAGGGCCTTGTTTCTTTTTCCCGCGTCTCCCTCATGCAGAAAGAAGTAGTCAAAGCCGTTCTCATTGCCGGAAAGCCGGGTATTGACCGCTTCCGCTCCATAGCCGTAAAGGACCAGAAGAACGGAGTGTTTTTTCGCCAGTTCCTCACAAAGCCTTGCCTTGTAGAAGGAGGGCGTATTGGTCAGGTAGATGAAGTCATATTGCTTGTTCATATTTAAAGCAGCGTCTTGAATTCATCCGGAATGCGGGTGCTGTCTCCCAGAACGGCTTCCGGAACGCGGTCCCGGAACACCCTCTTGAAATGCCTTTTGTTGAACAGGATGGGGCGTTCCCCCATGAAGGCCCCCCAGGCGGAGAAAGTGGAGTCCGAAGCGATGACCCATTTGCACTTGCTGATAGCGTACATGTCCGCGTAGGCGTTGCCGTAAAACGCGCGCCTGACGTTGGGCAGGGCCAGCAGCTCCCGCAGCTCTTCGTCCGAGCCGTCGGAAAAGAGGAGGAATTGCTGGGACGGCTTGATGGACAGGATTTCCTTGACGAGATTCACGTACCAGAGGATGTCCACCCGCATTTCCGGGGAATAGTCCCCCAGCCGCACGTGAATGGCGATGCTGTCTTTCAGGGCTTCCGGACGCACGTTTTCAATAATTTCCTTTCTGGTGATTTTTTCAATGAATTCATGCACCAGGTCCATGTGTTCATTGAGGTCGTCAAAGTATTCCCCCATGCCGCGGATTTGTTTCACCCTCCGGGAGCCGGGGCGCAATTTTCCCGCAAGCAGCAGTCGGATTTTTTTGAATCCGCTGATTCCCAGTTTATTAAAAATTTTGAAATAGACTCTTTTATCTTTCTCCCGGCGCAGGAAGGTTCCCGGGCTGAGTTTGGTCCAGGTGGGGGAAATGTAGCCTGCGTTTTCCCGCCTGCTGAGTATGTAGGCGCGAGCCGCCACAAACATGCAGTTGGCAAGCCCCGGTCCTGATAAACGGAACCAGCCAAAGTCATAATCCGAGAGGACAGGGTAGAAATAAGTTTTTTCAGATTCCATGTTTAAGGGCTGTCATGCGTTTTTGCAATACGGCGAAGGAGGTGAACAACAGGGTGGTGACCACCTGGTTGATTCCCCATAGATATGATTCGAAGTTGGCGGCGATGAGAACGGAGATAATGACGAACAGGTGTATCCTGTCATAATCGCAGGCGGATTTGTGGAATTTCCGCCAGACGGAGCAGGTATAATATGCCATGAACGCAAACAGGAAAATAGAGTAGGGAATGCCTATCATTTTCATGATGTCAAGATAGCCGTTATGGGACCCAAGGCCGCTTACCGCCTTGGCTTTTTCGCTCTGTTCCACGTCAAAGCCGTTTCCCAGGATGGGGGATTCGGCGATCATGATGAGGGTTGCTTTCCGTTCGCCTTCCCGGGAGGATGAGAAATCCATATTTTCCACGGATTCCGTGAACCGGTTCAGGCCGGTGGAAGAGATTCCCGCCATGGGCAGGATGATTTGCCAGGCGAGCACTCCGGCCAGGAGTACTGCCAGAAATTTAACGTTCAGACCGTATTTGATGACGAAGGTCAAACAGAGAATGCCTATGGAAGCCCGGCTGCCGGAAAGGAATGTGGCCAGGACGCATAGAAGGATGATGGCGATTTTTTTCTTTGAGCGGTCGGAAGAATCCAGAATCATGGCTCCTGCGCATAATGAGGAGATGGCTCCCAGCCCATTTGCGTTGCAGAATCCCAGGGTGTGGCGGCCCTCAAAAATAACATTGTTGTGAACAAAGCCGAGAAGGATGAGCAGGCTGGTGACGGCCGCCAGAATCGGCATGAGGCGCTGTAAATAGAATGACAGGTCCTTCTGGACGGAAAGCGCAATCATCAGGCAGCAGACGACCTTGGCAATCAGATAAATTCCCGTTTTCTCATTAAGGTCAAAAATACCGAATGTGAATTGATACAGGATGAAAATGAAGACGAAGGAATAGATGAAAGGAGATGATGAGACCGTCTTCCGGTCAAAGACGCGCCCGGAGTTGATCAGCAGCAACAGAGCTCCCAGCCCCAGAAGAAAGAAAGACCCCATGGAGCCAATGCTGTTTAAGAGCATGTGCTGCTGGCCAAGCTGGCAGAGAATGAAGGCAAAAGCCCAGTATTTGCAGAGTGCGGCCATGTCCGGATTCGCTGGTTTTGAGTGAAACTGAAAAAGATTGTTACTGCATATATCCCAGTTGGCGCAGTTGCGGAAGGAGACGGGTCATTCTTGTATCCCATGATGCGTTTTCCCGGGCGACGGCCAGGTTTTTATCCGCCAATTCCTGATAGGAGGAGATGTTGTCCAGAATCTGGGACAGCCGGCTGCCGATATCTTCATCCGTCTCCAGTTCAATGACGGGATTGTACCCCAGCAGATCGACCAGTTCCTTGGGGGCATGGCCGACAATGAGCGTTCCGGAAAGCATGCATTCCCAGTAGCGCTGCGTCAGCGTTTCCACATCGCCCGCCATTTCCGGGTGGGTTCGGCAGCGCGGGTAGCAGATGACGATTTTTGAGGAAGCCAGTCCTTCGCACAGCGAAGGAAAGTCCGGAAAGACGAGGCGGCCCGGCTCTTCCGGGTAAAGATAGCTGAGGCGGGGAGACGACTGCCGCATTTGAAGAATGGCCTCGTGCACGGGCTGCATCAGGCGCCCGATCTGGAGAATGTCCGTCCGGCGTCCCTCCAGGGGGCCTCCGTCCCGGTAGCCGGCGGGGTCTATGCCTTCCGGAACATGAACAGCGTGAATATGCGGAAGTTTTTCCGCCACGTATTCGCAAACTTGGGATGAGGTGCACAACAATGTTTGCACATGGTGGCGTCTCAGGGAGGAGATGAGGCGCGGCCAGTACCGGGGCCAGACGTCCCACAGCATGGGCACGATTTCATTTGCATAACCGAACGGCCACGCGAATGAATCCGGATAACCGGCTCCCGGCACCAGCAGCGCCCTGCGTGAACTGGTGAACAGGCGGAAATTCCGTGAAACGCGGGATTTGGCGATCAACAAACGCAGATTCCACGGAACGGAGATTCCCTTGACCGTTTGTCCCCCGCTGGTTGTCCATGCGTCCGCGAACCATTGCATGAAGAATTGGTAATTGCCTTCTTTTCTGATAGGTTCCAGTAATGTTAAATGTTTCATGATTTTACTGCGTTGAACATGTTTTCCCATTCAGAGACAGTCTGCTCCAGGTTGAATAGGGGCGCCGCGGCCAGTCCGTTTGCCGCATAGGTGGAGAGGTCTGATGACGTCATCTCGCGCATGGCCCGGCACAGGTCTTCCGGATTGTCCGACTCAAAAAAGATGCCGGCGTGATGTTTTCCCACTATTTCCCGGCAGATAGGTATATCCGCCGCCAGAATAGGCAGCCCGCAGCACATGGCTTCCACCTGGACGAGTCCGAAGCCTTCGCAGCGGGAGGGAAAGACCAGGATGGAATGGCGGGGAAATTCTTCCTCCATGTTTCCGCAGGGGCCGTGCAGAATGATTCGGTGGTGCAAACCGTTGGAGGATATATATTCTTCAATCCATCCTTTCAGCGGGCCATCCCCATAAATATGGAGATTCCATTCCTGGTCCGTTTCAATGAATCTGCGGAACGCGCGGACGGCCAGATCAGTCCCTTTTTGGCGGGAGAGAGCTCCGACGTAAACGAACGTTTTGCTGGTGAGGGACGATTTTCCGGCCGGTTTCATCGTGTTGGGGTTGTAAATCCGGCGGGCGGGAAGATGATGTTTTTCCTTGAATTCTTTTTCGTCCCCGTCAGACAGGACGATGACTTCATCGAAACGATGGTAATACGCCTTGATGGCCTCCTTCATGTACCGGGAGAAGAAGGCACCCATGTTGGTGAAATAATTGTCATAGGAGGCATGGGACCACGTCATGATTCTCATGCTGGGCAGGAGCTTCTTTTTGGTAAGGGCGAGAAGCAGGGAGTCTTCAAATCCGGAACCAAAAATGACCACATCATATTGATGTTTATTGAGGTGGTTCGTCAGCGCTTTTTTGAAGCCTGACGTGTAGCGCGCGGCCGCGTATAGCCGGCAGCCGAGGGCGGAGCTGAACAGAGGGGTTTTGGTGACAAGAAAGTCCGCCGCGGAGCGGCGAACTTTCTCATATAAATTCATTTCCTTGCAGTAGATATGAATTTGTTCCCGGTTGATTCCGTGAATGCCTGACTGCGGAAGGTTTTTCAGGGAATAGAGGCTTACGTCATGGTTGCGTGACAAGGCGTCCATCAGACAGGTCAGCACTTTTGGGACGCCTCCTATTCCGAAATCCGACCATGCGACAAAACAAATTTTCATCTCTGCCAATGATTTGATAACGTTTTTCTGATCCTACAAAATGGCGTTCCACCTGGATGCCAGGTTTGCGGGGCTGAATTTTTGGGATATGCTGAGGCTGTGAAGGCTGAACCGTTTCATCTCGTCGGGATTGTTCGTCAGGGCCATGATAGCGTTTGAGTAATCTTCTTCCTGAAAGGGGGGAATGAGGATGCCGTTTTCCCCGTGGGAGATAATATCCCGGACGGCAGGGTAGCTGTCAAAGGCAATAGGAACACACCCGTGCTGCATGGCTTCTACAAGAACGAGGCCGAATCCCTCAAACGTGGAAGTCATGCAGAATACGGAGGCTCTGGAATAGTAAGGTTCCGGATTTTGAAAGCCGTGGAAGGCAATTCGGGAAAGCCCCAGTTTTTGGGCGGAATCCTTAAGCAGCTCCGCATCCGGCCCGTTACCCACAATATCCAGATGCCAGTCCGGGCATGCTTTTTCCACTTTTTCCCATATGCGCAGGAGCCTGTCCACTCCTTTTGAGGGGTTGTCCAGCCTGCCGACAAACAGGCAGCGCGGTTCTTTTTTCTCTTCCCTGGGAAGAGAGGGCGGTTCCACGATATTGGGAATACAGGAGAGCTTGTTCCCGGGGACGGAGGGACACAGTTTTTTGAATTCTTCAATGCCCCCTTCCGAGAGCGTCACTATCTGGTCATAGTCTGAAGCCAGTTCCCGGAACAGGCTGCGCTGAAGCAAAACGGCCCTGCATTTTTTTAATGCCAGGATAAACGTATTATAGAAAAATGAACGTGTCTTGCCGATCAGGCCGCGTCCGGCGGGCTTCCGGTTGACGGTCCGGTAATGTTTCAGGTAGGTATATTGGGAGCTGTGCTGCACGGCAATGAGTTTAACGGAAACCCCGTTCATGTGCCCGCGACGCCGGAAAATTCCCCACCGCCCCACAATTCCTCCTTCCGTCTGGTCAATGATGGTTTCAATTCCTCTTTCCTTAATCAAGTTAAGCAGAAAATCCTGTTCTTCCTCCCGTCTGAGGGACGCGGGAATGAACACGAGATCCGTCGGAGGCACGTATTCTTCCCCCAGCCTGTTTTTGTTTCTGCAGAGGAGCGTTACCCGGTGGCCTTCACCGGCAAGCATGGCGGCCAGGCGGTGAGTGGCCCGCTCCATGCCTCCCTGTTTGCCCAGGGGTTCATTGGGAAGATAGATGACGATGTTGCTCATGGCTGGTCCTGCAGGCATTCCATCCACAGGGGAATAACCTTTTCCGGTTGATAGTTCGTTAATACTCTGGTGGAGGGAGGGACGTAGGGGCCGCTCATCAGTTCATCCATCTCCCGCGCGAAGAGGCGCAGGCTGAAGGGCGGGATGAGCCGTCCCGTCTCCCGGTCCGGCAGCATGTCTTCGGCAGCGTGGAAACTGTTGAAAACCACAGGAACGCAGCCGTAGGAAAGAGCTTCGTTAATCACCATGGGCATGCCTTCATGGGTGGAGGTGAGGCAGAGTATTCTGGCCTTGCGGTAATAGGGCGCGGGTTCCTGGACCCCTTCAAAATGGACGTTTTCCAGCTTCAGCCGTTCCGCCATCCGTTCCAGATTGCCGCGTTCCGGGCCGTCCCCCACCAGGTACAGATGCCAGTCCGGATGAAGCGGCTGCACTTTTTTCCAGACGTTCAGCAGGCGATCCACCTTTTTGGGAGAATCCGCCAGCCGCCCCACATAAAGAACGGCGTTTTCCTTTCCGGAAAGGTCGGGCTGAACGGGATCATAAGTCAGCAGGTTGGGGATGGCGTACAGACGGGCTCTTTCCGGCGCTCCCGCCAGCTGGAGGGCGTCTTCCGTGTAATGCCGGGAAAGAAAGACCACCTTGTCTGACCCGCGGAACATGTCCCTGTATTTCCTCCTTTTGTTGCTGACGGCCGCATGTTTTTTATAGGGCAGCAGCGCATGGCGCAGCAGCGTTTTTATGGTATTTCCCCAGGTGGAGAAATCCTTCCGGAGCAGGGAGGGGAAGTAATCCAGCCCTGTGCGGACGTCAAAGGAAATCCAGGAAATGATGGACGCCTGGATGTCAAGGTGTTCATGGCTGAAAAAGAAGGAGTCATCCTGATTGGCCCCGCAGTTGATGAGGCCGTCCGTCTTTTGTGCGGAACATAGATTTTCCACATATTCCCTGTTTTCCCTGCAGAAGAGCGTGTCCTGCCGCGGTAGGGTGAAATAAGGCAGTTCGCCGGGAGGGGCATCCGCCTGTTGGAGAGACAGGAAGGAAACCCGGTGGCCGTGCCGCGACAGGGCTTGCGCCAGAAGATACGCCGCCCGTTCCGTTCCTCCCGCATGGGGCAGGATGGGTTGGTCAAAATAGAAAATCAGGTTCATGACGCAGTGACGGACAGGTGCGGATTGGGAAAATCTAGCGGGTTTTGAACAGGTAATGGATGGGATTGCGCGTGCTGCCTGCTTTGGCCAGCAACCGGGTTACTCCGTAATGCCACGGGTAAGGGAGGTTGTTTTTCCTGAATGCCTGTTTGTTCTGGCGCGTGTTCCTCAGGATGGCCCGCAGGCCCGCCGTACTGGAGCCGCCGGTGCGCATGAATACCATGTCGCGGTCGATATAGGCGGTGGAAATATGGTTTTTTTCTATAAAGCGCAGCATGAGCTCAAAATCCGCCGCGCTGCCGATAGCGGGGTCAAAGCCGCCGTAACGGGTAAAGCAGTCCCTTTTACAATAGAATGTGGGGTGCGCCGGGCACCAGCCGCGCTGGAAGGAGCCGGGACGATACTCCGTTCCGCGCCATGTGCGTACGATTTCCCTTGCCCCGTTGATGTAGTGCAGATTGCCATGTACGGCATCCGCCCCATGCCGGGCAAACGCTTCGGCAATGGTTTCCAGCACGCCTCCGTCCTGGTAATAGTCATCCGCATTCAGAAAGCCGATGATATCTCCCGTAGCCATGCTTATCCCTTTGTTCATGGCATCATAAATCCCCTTGTCCGGTTCGGATAGCCATTTCATGCGGCCGGAAAATTGATGACTGTATTTTTCAATCAATTCCACGGTTCCGTCCTTGCTGGCCCCGTCCACCACAATGCTTTCCATGTCCGGATAGGTTTGCCGCAGAATGCTTTCCAGCGTGTCTTGCAGCGTTGCAATGCTGTTATAACAAACCGTAATGACTGAAATTTTCATTTTTGGCGGGGGGGGGAGAGGAAATTTTATTGGACGCTTTTCTGACGGCTCCTCATGATAAGCTGGGTATTTGCCCTAAGACCTTTGGTCGGCAGGTCTTTGGGAGTCAAGGGATGAGCGGGTATGCTCAGGGAGGGGACAGGTTCTTTTCGGATACTTCTTAAAATGAGTTGCGTATTTTCTTTCAATCCGTAGGTCATCAAATCTCTGGGCTTCAGTACACGGGCCGGTGTACTCAGGGCATCCGGACGCTGCTGAATACCTTCCCTCTCGACAACCTTGAGGAAGGTGTAAAAAAGGATATTCAGGTCATACCGGAAGGTCAGGTGGCGTTGGTAGCTCAGGTCATAACATACCCGCTGACGGAAGGTGAGGTTGTTGCGTCCGCGAATCTGGGCCAGCCCCGTGATGCCCGGGCGCAGGGACATTCTTTTTTTCCGGGTGGAAGGGGTAAAAATGGCCATTTGATCGGGAATCCAGGGACGTGGGCCGATAAAGCTCATGTCCCCCAGCAGAACGTTGATGAGTTCAGGCAGTTCGTCCAGGGAGGTGCTGCGCAGCAGGGAGCCCAAGACTGTTGTGCGTTCTTCGTCCGGGAGCAGGTTCCCTTCCTTGTCCCTGGTGTCTTTCATGGTTTTGAATTTGATGATATGAAAGGGTTTGAGGCCGTGCCCGATGCGTTTTTGCAGGAAGAAGGGAGATGTCCGCTGGACGATGGCCAGCAGAATAGCCAGAATGGATAATACCGGAAACAGACATATAAGGCCGAAGAGTGCACCCGTGAAATCCAGGGCGCGTTTTCCGTAGCGTCTGTAAAAATGATGATTACGATACAGCGGGGTGCTGAAGGGGATATTAGTTGTAGGGGTTGGCATGGGTGTAGTACGAGAGGTTGTTGATAGGGTGAGTAGGCAGAGTCAGTTTTTCAGAGGCATGCGTTTGGCCATGGCGATGTTGTGGCTGTCTGTTCCCCACCATTCGTAAAGTTGACGGGTGCGGAACGTTTGTGCCAAGGCTGCGGCGGATTTGCCGTAAAATCCTTTCAGGGAGCCGACATTGCCCTGATATTTGACGCCTTCCTGTTGAGTCAGTTGGAGGAAATCTTCCTGCTGCAGGAGGCGGCCATAGCGTTCAGGGTGCGCCAGGACAGGGATATAGCCCCTGTCCCGGACGGCGCTGATCATGTCCTTCCAGGCGCCGGGAAGGTAGTACTGGGGCAGTTCCACCAGAAGGTGGATTCCGTCGTAGGTCAGGGGAGTGTATCGGCGCAGCTGCTCATTGAACTGGTTGTCCAGCATGTATTCCGCCGCGAGCCGGAGCTGGAATTGTTCTTCCCTGGTGTCGGCAAGCAACTGGTCGAAACGGCGGCGCAGGAAATCGGGCGTATTGTCCGGGTAGCGCGCCATGATATGGGGGGTGCAGTAAGCTCCTTTAAGTCCCATGGCCTTGAGCCGGCGAATGATTCCCAGGCTTTCTTCAAGGCAGGTGGCTCCGTCGTCTACTCCCCATAGAATATGGGTGTGCATGTCCATGCCGTCCGGAAAGAGGCTGGATGTCGCATACCGGGGGGTGAACAGGTTGCCGAACATGATTGCTGCCGAAAAGAGTAAAAAGCAGGGAAGAAGGCCTTGGGCTTATGTATGGCCTGCACCTTATTTATTTTGTTTCCTGCTGGTTTGCTGCGGTTCTTTGGTCCCATAGCCATACTGGTAACCGTAGCCATAGCCATAGTAGCTGTAGCTGGCGGACTTGAAGTTGACTCCGTTGATGATGTACGCCATGTTGGGCAGTTTCCCCTGATCGGCCAGTTGCTGGATTTGGAACAGATAGCGTTTGTCTATTTTTCCGCTGCGCACGGCGTACAGGGTAATATCGCTCAAGGATGCCAGAATGGCGGTATCTGCCAGAATGCCGTAGGGCGGAGCGTCGATGATGACGGCATCATACTGTTTTTTGAGGATGCCGAGGATATGGCCCAACAGGGGATGGCTGAGCAGGGTGACCGGATTGGGCACCATGGGGCCGGTGTAAAGGATATCCATGCCACGGGAGTTTTCTCCCAGGGGGCGAATGATGCCGGTGGTGTCGGGGTTCTGTTGGAGCAGGATGGAAGTGAGTCCTTTGCGTCCGGAACCGCCGAGACGCCGGGTCAGGGAGGATTTGCGGAAATCTCCGTCAATAAGCAGTACTTTTTTGCCGGCATAGGCGAAAGCTGCGGCCAGATTGGCGGAGGTGAAGGTTTTCCCTTCTCCGGGGAGGGTAGAGGTAACCAGAATGACGTGTCCTCCCTGTTCCGGCCTGGGGAGCATGGAATCTACGTTATTGCGCAGGATGTGGAAGCATTCCGCGATGACGGAATGTTCGTCCTGAATGAAAAGACCGGTATTTCTACTTTCTTTTTTGTTCATCTGGGGCAGTTCGGCAATGACAGGCTGCCTGTTTGTGGACGGGAGATCGTGTTTATTGTTAACCTTGTTGTTCAACATGGCCGCTCCCATGAAGGCAAATATGCTGAACAGGGCACCTCCCGCCGTTCCTCCCGCGATGTATTGAATGGTTTTTGGGGAAATGGGAAAGTTGGGCCCATGGGCGGTTTCCAGAACCCGGGCGCTGGATTCCGTTACCGCCATAGCCAGGGCGTTTTCCTGTTCCTTGCTTAAGAGCATCAGGTAAAGTTCCTCCTTAACCTTGTGTTCGCGGACCAGGGGAATGATTTCCTGTTCCCTGCTTGCTGTCTCCGTGAGTCGTTCAGTAAGGGAATCCCGTTTGCTGATGAGCTGGTTGAGCTTGAGATTCAAATTGCTACGGTAGTTGGAAAGAGCTTTGTTGGCGGCCGCCCTGGTGGAATTCATCCTGTCGCGCAAGCTCACTGTAATTGGGTTCTGGGAACCGGCGCTTCCTGCAATTTTCTGATATTCCAGATAGGCTTCGTTATAGTGTTCTATCTGCCGGGCAATACCGGAATCGGGAAGTCCGGTTTCCACGGAAATCAGGCCCTGTTTGCGTTCGGTTTCCTTAAGATTGTCTGCCAGGATGGCTGCCAGTTTGATTTGTGTTTCGAGATCGAAAATTTCTTTTTCCAGCGCCTGGGACGTGCTGAAGTCCGCGCTCATGGTGGTATCCGTATCCTTGACAATGTCGCTTTTCGTCTTGAATTCGGTGATCTTTTTGTCCACGTCACTCAGGGCGGCTCCGAGTTCTTTCAGGCGGCTCTGGATGAAGTTTTCCGTTTTAAGGGCCGCCTTGTTTCGTTCATCCTTGGAAATTTGGTTGTAAACCTGGATGAGGTGGTTGAGGACGTCTTCCGCTTTCTGGGGATTACTGGCCGTCAGGGACATTTCCAGAAGGCTGGATTCTTTGGCGTCCGGACGGGTGACTGTCAGTCCGTGGAGCAGGTTGTTAGCAGTTTCAAGCACGGGCTTGTGCCGGACAATGACAGTTTTTTCATTCCACGCATCGGTCATCAGGGATGTTGGATGGATGGAAATGACGGCAAAGGGAAGTGTAAGAGGTTTTCCGTAAAACCCTTCCAGCTGGACTGATTCCCCCTGGTTATTGGAATGGCTAAGCATGAACCTCTTTTCATCTAGAGGCGTGATCTGCAGGGTACAGGCTCGTTGCTTATCGATCCGTTCAAAATGGACCAGCAGGGGGCTGGTTTTGTAGAGGTCGATTTCCCTGAAATCTTTTTTTTGCCAATAGGAAGTGTTGAGATTGAGGTCTTCCACCACTTTTTTCATTAATGCGGTGGATTTGAGGATGAAGCTTTCGTTGGCCAGGTTGGCTGCGCCGGAATCGATGCCCAGCTCTGCCATAATGCGTTCCGAAGATGCGTCACTGCTCGTTTTGGCATCGCGCATCAGGACGCTGGCCGTCTTCTGGTAAATGTAATTCTGTCGGCCGGCTAGGTAGTAAGCCGCCGTACCTCCGGCGAGGGCTGCCAGAATGATGATAAACCAGTAGCGGCGCAGGACGAGCAGCACCGTGTCCAGGGAAGTTGTTTCTTCTGTGTTTTCCGTAACAGGCGGAGTGGGAGCGGTATTATTTGCCATGGAGGAAAGAGGGTGGAATGTTGTTTGGAAATACTGGACCCCTGGGGAAGCGGTCCGATGCAATCGGACCGTCCCTATATTTCCGTTCACAGGTATGATTAAGCCGGATGAGAAAGAGGCGGAATGTCCGTTACAGGCACAGGGCGATCACGGCCAGAGTGACACCAAGCCCGGAGAGACCCCAGCCGTACCATTGAGCAGCGTCGCTGCGCGTGTTGACCTTGCGGTCTGAGGGTGTCACGTAAATGATGTCGTTTTGCTGGATGTAATAATAAGGAGAAGTGAACAAATCCTTGCTGCGCAGGTCGATGCTGGCGATTTGACGGGTTCCGTTGGTTTCCCTGATTAACGTGACGTCCCGGTTGCCGTCAATATTAAGGTCTCCGGCCCGGCTGATGGCCTCAAGAATGGTTACGCGCTGGCCTTCAATAGTGTAGGTTCCGGGAGCATTGACTTCGCCCAGAACGGAAAATTTGAAGTTCATGATCTGAACATTGACGGAGGCATCCCGGATGTAGTCATTGTTCTTGAGAGTCGCGGCAATGTCGGAGGCCAGCTGGGAGCAGGTTTTGCCCGCAGCCTTCATTTTGCCGATGACGGGCAGGACGATGCAGCCCTGGGCATCCACCAGATATCCTTTGGGTTTGTTGCTGGAGGTGCCGCTGGCGGAACCGATTTCAGACATGGCAAAGGGGGCGGTGAGCTCCGGCTGCTTGCTGCTGACCGCGATATAGAGCTGGTCATCCTTCTGGATGGTCGTCTGGTAGTTTGCCTTGATGGTTTCTCTGGAGTTTCCGGAAACATCCTGGATATAGAGTACTTCCTTGGGGCTGACGCAGGAAGGCAGGAGAGCGGCTCCGGCCATGGCCAGGGAGCACAGAATGGCTTTATTGATGAGGTTGTTTGTATTCATTTGGTGAGGAAGGAGGAAACGTTGCTTTTAGGAGGAAAGATGATGCTAAAAACAGGGAAAGAGGCCATTCCGGCTCAAAGGATTTTCTTCCTTGCCCCGGAAGCACCACGGGAATGGCGTGATGCCCTCCATGCTTTCAATCTTCCGGAAGTTTGAAAGAAAAAGGCCGCTATATGTTCAGTCATCATTTTAAATTTGATGATTTTGATTTTTTTTGTTTGAAACAAGCAAGGATTTGAAAAAGGGGGATATATTTCCCCTCACATGGAAAAATCGGGAAAATAATCATCAATAATGAAAAGATACTGGCAGAAGCAGTACCGCCGGGTAAAATGCCGGGGAGTGGCCGCTGACTTGCCTGCACATGAAAGTCGTGACTGGTTAACGGATTGTAATTTCAATGCCATGAGGAAGAGCATTCTCAATTAGCGGATTAACTATCCGCTGGAAAAAACCATGTATTGCACAATGTCCTCGCACAATGATGGGTAAATGTCATAATTGATTGAAAATCAAATTATATTTATTATATATCATGAAATTTGAAATAAGCTCGGCCAAAAAACATTCACAGATATTCTCTATGATTTGCCAATCTGTTTTTTCCGCCTGTGAATCTGCGTAAATTCCTTTTTTTTAAAAAAATAGTTTGACAGCGGATAGTTAATCCGCCCGCAAAAAAAGAGTCCGAATTTTTCATCCGGTTTCTCACAGGTCATTACATTGACCAACAACGATTTATACTTATTCAGCATACTGTTCGTTAAGAGCTTCCACGATTCCCCTGGAAGCTTCTGGAATGTTGATACCCGGGCCGAAGATAGCCACAACTCCGTTTTCCTTCAGGAAGTCATAGTCCCGGACGGGAATAACACCGCCACAGAAAACCAAGATGTCCAGAACGTCTCTTTTTGGTTTCGTTCCAGTTTTTTATGGGATACGGGCATGCCCGTATCCCGGAGTTCGCTTTCCAGGTCTGCAGGAATGGAACAGCCGCGTGTGGAAACGAGAATACGATCCGCCATCTGATCCACAAAGACACCGGGGATTCCATCCCCTGCCCCGTCCATGACCCGGAACATATCCGTATCCGGCGGAATCAATTCCCTGTTGCGTTCCACGCAATGATGATCATTTCTCTCTACGGCAGAGCAAAGAGTAACGGATGAAGAACGTTCCCGCAATGTCAAAGAAGCAGGAGCCTTATTTCCTCCGGAGCAAGAGTTCCGCCAGGAAAAAACGGTCACCCGGACGGCCCAGTTTTCTCAAATCGGATGATTACAAAAAATTGCCTGCAAGGCAGAACCTTGCAGGCAACAACATTTTTAACTGCCGGAAAAGAGATTCTCAAGCTCTTCGGCGGCGAGCCATCAGGGCCACCAGCCCCAGCAGGCTCAGGGACGCCGTGGCCGGTTCCGGAACGCTGGCTGTTTCTCCGGAAATAGCCAGAGCATTGAACGTAGGCGTGTGGGCGGAACCCGGAGTATTCACCGTCAGAATAATTTCGCCATCTTCATTGGCAATAACGTCACTAATGGTGTACCCCGTGGGAGTCCGGGCCTGAATTGTCTGAGAGTTCGCACCTATGGAAGGATCCGCGCTGCCGTAGGTATTGGAAGTCACCAGGGAATTCCAGGCACCGGCCCCCTCAAGCGGACACCCGGTAACAAGGGCAATCTGGTAGGAAGCACCAGCCACCAGACCGGAAATAGTCAGGGAAAGAGAAGCTCCTTTGGGGCCGGAGATAAAGGTCTGCCAAGAGTTTCCGAAAGAAATCTGGTTTTCCATGAAAGAATCCAATCCCTGTGTATCAAAAGAAGTTCCGGAGGAAACCCAGTCCCCAGAAGCGGCGGAAGAAGCAGAACCCAGATTCGCGGAAGAGGATGCCGTAGCCAGGGTTGCAACAAATCCTGAACCGGAATCGGTTACAGAAACAGTCTTGGCAGGAGTTTCCGGAAGCAGAGAACTGTTAAAATCAAATAATACAGTAGCAGCACTCGCGGAAAGCGCGGATACCACAGCCAACATGGAAATAGAGGCGATTCTTCTCATAAATAGCAGGTAAACAGCAACTGATTTCAGTAAGTAACGGATTTGAAATTCGCTGGATGTTTCATAACTCATGAAAAAATGTCGAACGGCACATTTTTTTTAATAGATATTTAGGCTAATAATAAATAATCAAATGGATATGAAAAATAATCATTGAAATTGATTCGGTTTTATTGATTTGCGGTGCAGGGGCGGTCTTTTCTCAGGTAAAAAAGGGAATTCCTGGCGATACTCTTCCAGAGTGGCAAAAGTGTTTAAAAACCGTATTTCCGGTCCGTAAGCCGGCAATTCCTGTTTTGAGGGAAGCGGATTCGGGCAATTCTTTTTCTTCCCTGTTTAGCCTTGAGTTTGGGGCGAAGAATTGCTAGAATAGAAACAGGTATGGCATTGGATATGCAGGAACGTCATGCATTTGAGCATGAAGAGGGGCGTTCCCCTGTTTGGATTGGAATGGCATGGGGTGCCGTGTCTTTGTTGGGGGGGGTGGCTCTTCTGGCTGCTATGCTGACATTTGATGTGCGGGAAATAGGCTGGAGTTATTTAAATGGCTCCGGGCTGGTTATACCGGGTACCTCCAATGTGCTGGGAACGGCGGGATTATATGGTGCAGGAATTTTTTATTGGATGCTGGGAGGCATGGCCTGGATGCTGGTTATCCTGTTGGAGTGGTGGGGGCTTTACCGCCTGCTCCACCATGGAAGGCTGCCCCGAAGCGTGGTTTACGGCGGTTTGTTCCTGTTGTTGTTCGGATGCCTGTTTCTGACGGCCGGGCATGTGCCGGGGAATGAATGGGTGGCGCGCCACCAGATTCAGGGCGCCGGGGGGCTGGCGGGCCATTTGCTGGGAACTGGTCTGTTTCTTCCGTTGGCCGGGAGATCCGCTGTGCTGGCGTTTTCCGGGCTGGGCTATTTGCTGGCCTTGGTTTATGCCGCCGGGATGCGTCCCCGGCCGTTTTGCCGGGCCATGCTGCGGGAATGGCGTGCCTGGCGTATGAACAGGAAGGAAAAAAAACTGGCGCGACAGACCGCTCTGCTTGCCAGGGAAGCTGCCCGCGTGAGGGCCAGCATGGAAGATGCCGCTTTGTCCGCTCCCAGGCCGGTTAGAAAGGGCCGGGCTTCCGTTCCCCGTCTGCAGCGCACCGGGGACGATCTGGAAAGTTTGTATCATGAAGCGGCGGCGGTTGCTCCGTCCAAGCCGGAGGATTCTGTTCCGCCTCCCAGCGCCCCGCGAACCCAGGGCCGCCTTCCCCTGGCTCCGCGCCCCAGGATTACCGTTGCGGAACCGGCGGAAATGAAGCCCGCGCCCAAAGAGCAGCCTTTTTCCAAATTGTCCACTCCTCCCACGGAGGAATTCCGCGAGTATGAGCTGCCTCCCTTTGAACTGCTGCATTATGAAGAAAAGCCGGAAGGCCCTACGGCAGAGGACAAGGAAGAAATGCTGGAAATACAGCAGAAGATTATTGATACCCTGACGACATTCCGCGTGGACGTGACGCCTGGGGATATTACCCGAGGCCCGACCATCACCCGTTATGAAGTGTATCCCGCGCGCGGCGTGCGCGTAAATACTTTTGACCAGTATGCGAAGGATATTGCGCTGGCGACCAAGGCGGAAAGCGTGAACATCGTGGCCCCCATTCCGGGCAAGGATACGGTAGGTATTGAAATCGTCAACCGGAAGAAGGTGGCCGTTCCCCTGCGGGAACTTTTGCAGGATCCCGCTTTTTGTTCCCCCAAGAAAAAGATTCCGCTGGCGCTGGGGAAGGACGTGTATGGACGTACCGTGATCGGGGACTTGGCGTCCATGCCGCACCTGTTGGTGGCCGGCGCCACCGGATCCGGAAAATCCGTGTGCATTAACAGCATTATTTCCTCCATGCTCCTGAAATTCCGTCCGGATGAACTGAGGCTTATTCTGGTGGATCCGAAAGTGGTGGAAATGCAGCCTTATTCCAAGCTGCCGCATCTGATTGTTCCGGTGGTGACGGATCCCAAGAAAGTTCCCAATGCCCTGCGTTGGTGCGTGAATGAAATGGAGCACCGCTATCATTGCTTTGCCAAGGTGGGTGTGCGAAACTTTGAAGCTTTCAACAAGCGCCCGCCGGATGTTCCTGCGCAAGAGACGGAGGAACCGGAAGACGGGCAGGTGGATGAATCTTTGGCGGAATCCATTGCCAGAGACCTGGAATCCCAGGGGGAATGGCCTGTGGAAGAAGATGATGAACTGGATCTGGAGGACGACGGAGTTATTCCTGAACGCTTCCCCTACATCGTCATTATTATTGACGAACTTGCGGACCTGATGCAGACAGTAGGAGCGGACATAGAAACGAATATTGGACGTCTTACCCAAAAGGCCCGTGCCGCAGGCATCCACCTTATTGTGGCGACGCAGACGCCAAGAAGGCAGGTGGTGACGGGGACGATCAAGGCCAATATCCCGACGCGCATCGCTTTCCAGGTGGCGAGCGGTACGGATAGCCGTGTGATTCTGGACAGGCAGGGGGCGGAAAAACTGGTGGGCAAGGGAGACCTTCTGTATTTGCCGCCGGGTTCCGCCCAGGTGGAGCGGGCGCAGGGAGCCTTTATCTCTGACGATGAAGTGGAAGCCCTGGTGGCCCACTGTGCTTCCCAGGCCAAGCAGAAATTCCATGAAGAGGTTCAGAAGTCCCTGGACGAGCCTTCCCGCGGAGGTGCGGACAGTCCGCTGGATGACGCGGAAGAGGAATGCTATGCCAAGTGCCTGGAAGTGGCTGTTGTGGAACGTAAGGTAAGCACCTCCCTGCTGCAGCGGCGTTTGAGCATTGGATACGGCCGTGCAGCGCGCATGATGGATTTGCTGGAATCCCGCGGCATTATTGCCCCGGCGGATAATACCAACCGTCCACGCAAGGTGCTGGTGGAATGAAACGATGAAAAAACTCCCCATGAGACGAATTGTTTCCCTACCTGTTCTGGCGGCGTTTGTGGTGCTGGGGGCCTCCTGTTCCCAGCAGGTGCAGCAGCCCGTTAAGAAAGCAGTCCCTCCCCCCGTATATGTGGGCAAGGTGGAGCAGGTGTATCCTAATCATCATTATGTGCTGATTGCTCTGGCCGGGAATGTTTATGAACCGGGAACCGTGCTTATCTCCCAATCTCCGGGCCGGGAAGAAAAATGCAGAGTCGCCAACCTGATTGTGACGGAGGAGCGAATGGGGCGTGCGCGCATTCCTGCGGATATCCGCAGTGGCGCTGTGGAGGCGGGGGACCTGGTGTTCCTGTATCGGAACCTGGCTGTTCCGGAAAGTACCGGAAAGATGGATGAGCAGAAGCCGGTCAGCCCTGAACCGGAAACGGATGAAGACAGCAAGGTTGTTGCTCCGCCGATTGCCCCGGACGGCGGCAGGACGGCGGACGGGCTGATGCCTCTGCCCGGGGAGCAGCCTGTTCCGGCCTCTGCGGATCAGGAGCGGATTTCCCGAGAGCGGGAGAAAATACTCCGGGAGTTGGAAAGCGTTCCGGACAGGCTGGAAGAACCGTGGAGCAGGACTTTCTCCGGAAAACCGGTGGAAAGATAACCGGATGCGGAGGTATCCGCAATGTTTCCCAGGGCGGGAAGGAGCTCCTGAAGATGAGGCCAGGTATTGGGAATTCAGATATCAGTTTCTTTGAAACGGACGGATGACCTGTTCCAGTATTCCTGATAAACCCGATCCTCCTGTCCATCCAGATTCAACTGGTACAGGCGGAAAGTGACCGGAATATTTTTGGGTTGCCACAGCTCTTCATAGGAATATTGGTAGCGCATGCCCAGCTGTTTCATGACGCCTCCGCTGCGGGGATTCCTGATATCGTGTGTGGCCGTGATGTAGGGCATGCCGTCTTTCTTCAACCGGGCGACAACAGCCCTGGCCGCCTCCGTGGCAAAGCCTCTGTGCCAGAACTCCTGAAGCAATCCGTAGCCGAGGTCATGGCTGTCGTCCGTGCCTGCGTGGATATACCCTGCCGGGAGGTTGCTGTTTTTCGGGCAGATGGCGTAATGATACCCGTAAGGCCGTTTGTACACTTCCCGGTACTTTTCTTTGAACAGGGACGCCGCTTCTTCCAGGGAGGTTAATGGAAACCACGGCAAATACGTGTTTACCTCTTCATTGCTGTAAATATTGAACAGGGCCTCCAGATCATTTTCCGTGAATTTTCTCAGTATTAATCTCTCGGTTTCCAATAAGGGGGTATTGGCGGAATTCATGGATGGAGCTTAAGGTTTTTTTCCGTTTAATTTTACTATTTACACAAGGGGTGTCAAATGATCCGGTTCATGCTTAGGCCTGATGTTGCGGTACGGGTTCCTGCCTGTTTCCCGGGATGCCGTTTTGCTGCCGGCGCGTATGGGGGGGACAGCAGAAGCGTGCATGGCAACAGTTTTCCCAAATGGGGAAACTGCCGTATGTTTTTCCGGATATGTCTATTTTTTAGATTCATTCAATATTTGCTTGTTTTTTCACGGCGTCTTATTAGGATGCTTTCGCTTACGCAACCAGATGACTAATTTATGAAATCCATCAAAGGAACAGAAACAGAAAAGAATCTTCTCAAGGCTTTTGCCGGGGAGTCAGAAGCGCGCAACCGCTACACCTACTTTGCCGGCGTAGCCAAGAAGGCCGGGTACGAACAGATTGCCGCTATCTTTCTGGAAACGGCCGACAATGAGAAGGAACATGCCAAGGTATTTTTCAAACTGCTGAAAGACGCTTGCGTTGAAGTAACGCACGCCGTCTGCACGGCTCCCCTGGAATCTACGGAGGATTGTCTGCTGGCCGCAGCCGCCGGCGAGCATGACGAATGGTCCGACATGTATCCTGCGTTTGCCGAAGTAGCGGACAGGGAAGGATTCCCCGCCATTGCGGAAACTTTCCGCAAGATTGCCTCCGTGGAGCAGCACCATGAAGCCCGCTACCTCAAGCTGGCTGAAAATGTGCGCGAAGGCAGGGTTTTTGCCAAGGAGAAGGAAATCCAGTGGAAGTGCCGCAACTGCGGTTATGTACATACCGGTTCCACTGCCCCCAAGGTATGTCCGGCCTGTGCACATCCCCAGGCATTCTTTGAAGAATTGGCGGACAATTTTTAATAACTTTTTATCCAGAGATATGGTTGAGGCCGGTTTCACGAGCTGATCGTGCAATCGGCCCTCTTTTTGGACTACGGACGCCTTACGCTGATGGACAGGGAACGAACGGATGCGGCTTGGGAAAAATATGGACGCAGCCTCTGGAATGTTGCCGGAAGCTACGGGTTGGGCATCGCCCTGATGCTGATTCTTCTGGCACTGACTTTTGCCGGAACGCTGTACCAGGTGAGGCTGTCTTCCTCCATGGGGTCGGAGGCTGCCATAGAGTCTTTTTTCGGGGCGGCGTATGTGCTGATACCGCTGGGCGGGGAGAACTCCCTGATTTCCCTGCCTCTGCCCGGCATGGGCATTACCTGCGTCCTACTGTTCATCAACCTGCTCATAGGCGGGATGTTCCGCATCCGGTGGACCTGGAGGCACGCGGGCGTGCTGGTGGCTCATGGTGGTATTTTGCTGCTGCTGGCAGGCATCATGCTGGGCAACAAAATGACGGTGGCTGTGGAACAGGTGGAACTGCCCCAGGGGGACCGGGTGCACGAATCTTCCCTTCCGTTTGATTTGCGCCTGAACCGCTTTGTGCCGGAGTTTTATCCGGGAACTTCCAAACCTAAATCCTATGAATCCCAGGTAACCGTCTTCCCGGAATCCGGCGGTCAGTATGACGCCGTTATTCGCATGAACGAGCCTCTGCGCCTTTCCGGCTGGACGCTGTACCAGATGAGCTGGGGTCAGGATTCCCTGCATCTGGGCAGGCTTATCTCCATTCTCCGCGCTTCCCATAATCCCCTGGAGCAGATGCCCAAATGGTCCTCCTACATCATCGCTGCAGGGTTGCTGTGGCATTTTGGCTGTGTTTTCGGCAGATACCTGCGCCGCAAACCCAGGCTTGCGGCTGCCGAATCGGAGGTGAAGGAGGAACCGCAGGCTGCTTCCGCCTCCGGCGGAAAAAAACGTCTGCGCCTGGCAGGCATTTGCCTGCTGGTAGCGGCCATCTTCGGCATCGGCATGCTGGCGGCGCGGCCTGCCGTCCATCCGGTTCTGGTGGAACATTATGTGCCCTGGTCTTCCTTTTTGGTGGAACGGGCCGGTGCCATGGCCGTTCAGGACGGCGGCCGCCTGAAACCTGTTTCTACTTATGCGGGTTTCCATCTGCTCCGGACGCTGGGTAAAAGAAGCTTGGTGATTGATACGCCGGAAGGGAAAAGGAAGCTCTCCCCAGTGGAATGGATGCTGGACAGCATGTTCCGTCCGGAGCTGGCGGAACAATACCCTGTTTTTCTGGTCAATCGAGAAGAGGTGGTCAGGCGCCTGCACCTGCCGGACCAGAAAGACAAGCGGAAAAAATACTCTTATGCGCAGCTTGCGGAACGCTGGGAGGAAATGACCCGTGCCGTCCGGGAAATCCGGTTGCTGGGAGAAACTAATCTGACAGAAGCCCAGAAGGAAATTCTGTCCCTTGCCCGCAACTTTGACGTGGTGCGGGGTTGGATGCTTGGCTCCCGAATCATGCTGGAAGACCCCGCCGCCATGGAACGGATGGAATTCCCGCGCTGGTTTCCTGCTGTCGGCCGTGATGGAGAACGCCTGTGGACGGCTGCCCCGGACAAAGCTGCCGGAGCCTTTTTGGCAATGGCGTCCCTGCTGGAACGCAAGGCAGTTGGCATGGCAGGGGCGGAGGCTTCCGCACTGCGGATGAAAGCGGAAGGCCTGCTGCTGGAAAAGCTGGTTCAGCCCAATGAAGCCGCCTCCGCCGGAGAGCGGCACGGCCTGGAAAGAGAAATTTTCTACTATCGTCTGGATCCGCTTTATGTTTCCCTGGCTGTCTTTGTGGCGGCGTTCGTGTGCCTGCTGCTCTGCGCGCTTTTCCGCCCGGTCGCCAACGCTCCCCTCTGGCGGCGTTTTCTCCGGCCCGGAGGTTTCAGCCTGGCGTGGCTGACAGGCGCGGGCGGAGCCGGAGTGCTGGCTGCGGCATTGCTCATCCGCGTGCTCATCACCATGAGGTCCCCGGTGGGCAATACGTATGAAACCATCGCTTTCATCGCCTGCATGGGGGTGCTCTGCGCTCTTGTGGTGGAACTTTTCAGTAAAAAGGGAATCGTATTGGCGGCGGGGCTTTTGCTTGGGGCTTTCTCCTGTCAGATGGGGATTTTGTATGAATCCTCCCAGGCTGTGGACCATATGGATCCCCTGGTGGCCATCCTGCGCTCCAACTTCCTGCTTTCCACCCATGTCATTACCATTGTGCTGGGGTACGCGGCCGGGTTGCTGGCGGCGGTGCTCTCCCATATATACCTCCTGGCTTCCCCCCTGCGCCTGATCGGCGGAAAAACGGAACAATCCCTGGACCGCATGGCTTACGGCATCTTGTGTTTTTCCCTGGTGTTTACGCTGGTGGGAACGGTTTTTGGGGGTATTTGGGGCAATGAATCCTGGGGGCGCTTCTGGGGCTGGGATCCCAAGGAAAACGGAGCGTTGATGATTGTTCTGTGGCAATTGACCGTATTGCATGCCCGGAAAGCCGGATGGCTGTCTTCCTGGCTGCTCCACTTCAGCAATGTGGTGGGCGGCGTTATCATTGCCTTTGCCTGGTGGGGCGTCAATATGCTGGGAGTGGGGTTGCACTCCTACGGGTTCACCTCCGGTCGGGATGCGTTAGACATGTTCTATGGGGCCGAGGCTGTATTGTGCGTCCTCTTCATTATCCTGCATTACCGTGCTCTCCGGCGTGTGGACATCAGGTAGGGAAACAGGTTTCAGAGATAATTCGCAAGCATATTCCCGGAAAGGAACAGGAAATTTTCACCTGCCTTCTTTTCTTTTTCCGGAATTTGCGGTGTCCGGAGTTTACTGATACGGAGAACAAGGAGATGAAAACGCATTTTTCTCATTTTCTCCTTGCCGGGTCCGGTTTTCCGGTATATATTCCCGCCACCTCATGCACGGATAGCTCAGTGGTAGAGCGGCTGTCTTACACACAGTTGGTCGGGGGTTCGAATCCCTCTCCGTGTACCATCAATAAACCCTGCGAGTTCAAAGGCTTGCGGGGTTTTCTTTTGAGATGGTTTATCATGATGCTGTATGCCGGGTTCCGTTCCCTTTTTGAATGTTTCTACTTCCCTTTTTCATTTTTCCTGAAGTGTTGTTTAACATTCCGGGTTTGCTGATAAAAAACGGCTGCCGCGCCTTTTGGCGGGGCAGCCTGTATTGGGAAGCGGTTCCTGAATAAGGAACGAATCTAGGCGCCGAAATCAAGGGTTTTAGGCTCGCGGCTCCAGACGCGGTGCTGTTTCATGGCCGTGATGAAGGAGGGCATCAGGGATTTGGTGTCCTTCGGCATGAGCAGTCCGGCATCATCCATATCCTGGGGCAGGGAGGCTGCCTCAAGCATGGCTCTGGCGTTGCCGGGCAGTCCGATGGCTTTCAGGTGCCTGTAGGCCTGGCGCAAATGATACTTGGCATCTCCGTCTTTCAGGAGCGCTGCGATGCTTTGTTCCCCTTCCGGGACGATGACGGAGTCAAACAGGACGGAAGGAGTGCCGGACAGAGTCCCGTTAACCGGCAGACTTTCCCCTTCTTCCGTTGTTACGCTTCCCATGTGCGGGGCAATGATTTGGGGATGGATACCTTCTTCATGCAGGGCGTCGCAGATTTCTTTCACGGATTTCAGGCTGACGCCGTCCGCTGCCAGTAAAGAGACGCGGAGGCCTTTAAGGTTTCCGTCCGTATGGGCGTACAAGCTCAATGACGGATCTTTTTCCAGTCCGCAGACGGGCCTGGGCAGTTCCCTGCCGAGTTGTTCCCTGGTGAGTTCAATTCCCAGGTTGCGGGCCACTCCGCTTGCCAGGTCCGGATCAATGCGCGTCAGAAGGTCCACCACGCGTTCCCGGATATAGGGGCGCGTCACCTTCCCCAGCTCAAAACTGAACGCGTTGATGATATGCTCCTGTTCCACGGGAGTTTGACTCATCCAGAACAGCCGCGGGTGGGAATAGTATTCCGCGAAGGAGGGGCTCCGCAGACGTTCCTTGACACCGCTTACCGTCTGGGGGCTGGTGGTGAAGCCGCCTTTCTCCGGGGGAGTTTCTCTCGGCCAGTTGTTCCCGATGGAATTGGGATCATAGTTGGCCGGAGAGGCGTCTATCTGCATACGGTGAAAGCCGTCCCTCTGGTTGTTGTGGAAGGGGCAAATGGGGCGGTTGATGGGAATTTCCGTGAAATTGGCTCCTCCCAGCCGGTGCCGCTGGGTATCGCTGTAAGAGAAAATACGGCCCTGGAGCAGAGGATCGTCGGAAAAGTCAATGCCCGGCACGATATTGGCGGGGCAGAAGGCTGCCTGTTCCGTTTCCGCAAAGAAGTTGTCCGGGTTGCGGTTCAGCACCATTTTCCCGACGATTTCCACGGGAACCAGTGCTTCAGGAATGAGCTTGGTAGGGTCCAGAATATCGAAGTCGAATTGGTCTGCGTCCTCTTCCGGGATGAGCTGCAGCCCCAGCTCGTATTCCGGATAATCTCCGGCTTCAATGGATTGCCAGAGATCCTTGCGGTGGAAGTCAGGATCGCGTCCTGTCAATACCTGGGCTTCATCCCACACCAGGGATTTTTTCCCGTACAGCGGTTTCCAGTGGAAACGGACGAAAGTGCTTTTTCCTTCTTCATTGACCAGCTTGTACGTATGAATGCCGAACCCTTCCATCGTACGGAAGCTTCTGGGGATGCCGCGGTCCGACATGGCCCACATGACATTGTGCAGAGTTTCCGGCTGCAGGGAGACGTAGTCCCAGAAAGAATCATGGGCCGTCTGTCCCTGGGGCATTTCATTGTGGGGTTCCGGTTTGACGGCATGGACGAAATCCGGAAATTTGATGGCATCCTGAATGAAGAAGACGGGCGTGTTATTGCCTACCAGATCATAGTTGCCTTCCTTGGTATAGAATTTGGTGGCCCAACCGCGGATATCCCTTACTGTATCCGGAGATCCTCTGAAGCCCTGCACGGTGGAAAAACGCACAAAGACCGGGGTTTTTTCTCCCGGATCCTGCAGAAAAGCCGCTTTGGTGTACTTGGAAAGGGATTTATACACCTGAAAATAACCATGTGCCCCGGAACCTCTTGCGTGAACCACGCGTTCCGGTATCCGCTCCTGGTCAAAATGAGCCATTTTCTCCAGAAAGTGGAAGTCCTCAAGCAGAGATGGGCCTCTGCTTCCTGCTTTAAGTGTGTTTTGATCATCGGATATTTTAATTCCCAGGTTGCTTGTGAGGGCCTGTCCCATGCCGTTGGAGCGCATGGCATCCAACGCCCTGATTTTTTCCGTAGCGTTATCCGGCATTTTCATGGAACCGGGCGCGGAAGGTTCCGCATTGGGCGGCGTAGGTTTCGGAGTGGGTTTGATTATCTCCGGATCAATCGTATCCGTATAATGGGGAGCGGCTTCTTTTCCGTTGGGAAAAGGGGCGATGTTGTTTTCCATGGGCGGTTTCTTTTTTTTCATTGGCTTGTTCATGAGGGACCGAATTTTTCTATGTGGGTAATAGTTCGACTTCCCTTTTTCCGGGGATGTTCCGCCCTGTTTTGTCATCAGTATTTCTCCGGATCTGATGAAAAATTTTTTATAGAAACTGGTATTTAATATTTTATGGGATAAAGAACGGGCTGTGTGGAGAGGGCTTTTTGATTGGCATGTCTGTGATCTCTGTATCCCATGTTTCATTGTTGGCAGGGAGAAGCGGAGATAACCGGGATATGGCCGCGGGCTGGCAGAAAACAGTCGATTTCCTTTCTGAGCGGTGTTTCCTGCATCTGGAGCCGAAGGGAGAAACGGAACCGCGTTGCCGGAACGGCAGGGCAGGGACAGCTTTGCGTACATGAAATGGAACGGAGCTTCCACAAATTTTCATAGACGAGGGGAATAAATAGGTTATGATTTTTATGTCAATCGGGTATTGGAGAGAAGGCCCGCGCCGTCCGGCGCGAGACGGTTTTTCCGGTATGGAACCTTTTTCCTGTTAATTTAAAGTAATGACGGTGCAAGAAATAGCTGAACAGAGTTTGAAGAACCTTCTGGCTTCGCTGGGGTTTTCCGCGGATATCGAAGTAACGGAGACGGACGGCATCGTGTGCCTGAATATTGCTTCTCCGGATTCACAGTACATCATTGGGGGGGACGGGGACAGGCTGGATGACCTTCAGTACCTGGTCAACCGCATGATCCAGCGCAAGATGGAGAATGCTCCCCGCGTGAAGGTGGATTGCGACCATTACCGGGAGCGCAACGAAGCCCGCCTGCTGGAAAAGGCCCGTTCCCTGGCCGAACGCGTCCAGGAGAGCGGCAGGCCGATGAAGATGCCGCCGTTGAATGCCTACCACCGCCGCCTGGTGCATAATGCCCTTCAGTCCATGGAAGGAATTGTGACGGAGTCCGAAGACGGAGACAGCCGTTACAAGCGCATTACCATCAGAAAGGGCTGATGGATGGCAGTTTATTCATGAGGGCTTTAGCGGTCATTGCGTTTTTGGCGCTGGCGTTTCCGGGACGTGCGGAAATGGATGCCCTTTCCGTCTCCTGTTCTGCGGCTCCCTCCCTTCCCTCCCCTGTTCTGGTTGTGTACGGTTCAGAGGAACCCGGTTCAGCGGAAGCCCGTTGGTTGAAAGCTCTCCAGCCGGGCACGGAAGAACGCCGCGCGCTGGATGAATATGTGCGTGACGTGCAGTTTGTCACGGTTCCCAGACATCCTTCCGTGAAGGATTGGGAAGAAGACGGCAGCCTGTCCCGTGCGGCGATGCATGGTGTGCGCATGCTGCCTTCCGTGGTTTTTCTTGACTCCAAGGGACGTGTATTCGACTTGGTGGAAGGAGGGGCCTCTGCAGCTTCCCTACGGGAAAAAGTGTCCCTGCTTGCGGAAAAAGCGCAGCGCGTGCGGCCGGTGACGCGGGTGAATGATATTCCGAAGGGCGGGGACCCTGCGGCAGAAGCCTCCGCCATTTGCCGGGAGCTGGAACAGGTGCCTCCGGAAGCCTGGTTCCGGGATTATCCTGGCACCATGAAGCGTCTGGAAAAATTGAACTGTACGGTTCCGGCTTTTCTGAACGCCCGGGAGGTGGCCCTTCGTCTGGAGAAAAACAGGAAAACGGCTGAATTGCTTGGCGAGTCTTTCCGGGCCAGCAAAGCTTCTTCCATACGAACATGCCTGGAAGCATGGCGTGCCTGCGCGGATGACCCCTCGTTATCCGTGGAGGAGCGCCAGTTAATTCTGCTCTCCATGGTGCATCCCCTCTGGGTGCGGCTGGAAGAGGTTCTGTACCGGGAAGCCCACACTCCGGAAAGCGAGGATGCCTTCAACCAGGCGGTTGCGGTTTTGGAAGAGGTCCGGGACATGAACCGTTCCAGCGTTTGCGGCAGACGGGCGCACCAGCTCAGGGAAGAGCTGAGAAGAGCCCGTCTGGCGGCTGCGCGGTATGATTGATGTGTCTTTCCTGAGTTGCCGGAAATGGACAGGAAGGCCCCCCTGCTTCCGTCACGGAATCAAGGGATGCGTTTTCCTCCGTGATTCCTCTTTCCACAGGAAGGACCGGGCAAATTGGCTTGATTTTGCCCCTGTCCGGGGCTAGTCTTCGAACCGTTATGACAGATTCATCCATCCCGGACATGATGGCGGAGGCTCGCCGAGGCCAATGGACTGACCAGCAACTGGCCGCCAAGGCTGTGGAACTGGCGGAGTCCATTTTAAAGCAGTCGAATGCCGGGATGAGAGGGAAAGAGAAGAGGCAGGCGCAGCAAATGGAGCGTATGATGAATGATCCGGCGGGCAAGGCGTTTACGCTGGCGCTGGCGGATCGGGTGTTCCGTCCTTCTTCTCCGGCGCGGGGCGCGGAGTTGTTCCGCTATCTTCTGGACGGATATGGCGTTCCCCGTTATTTGTCTGCGGCCGACCGTTTCGCCATGAAGATGGGGGGGAGATTTTCCGCTCAATTTCCGGGTGTGGTCATTCCCGTGATTACCAGCCAGTTGAGAAAGGAGAGCTCCAATGTAATTCTTCCTGCCGAGGATGGAAAACTGCGCCCCCACCTGCGCCGCAGGCGCAAGGGCGGCATCCGGATGAACATCAACCAGTTAGGGGAGGCCATTCTGGGTGAAAGCGAGGCGCACCACCGTCTTCAGCAGGTCGTGGACCGGCTGACAGACAAGGACTGTGACTATATTTCCGTCAAGATTTCAGCCATTTTCAGCCAGATTCATCTGGTAGCCTTTGAAGAAACCGTCAAATTGATTCAGGAGCGTCTGCGCATCCTGTACCGGGCGGCCATTACCAATGCGGTAACGTTGCCGGACGGTTCCAGAAAGCCCAAGTTCGTGAATCTGGATATGGAGGAATACCGTGATCTTCATCTGACGGCGGAAGCGTTCAAACGTACGTTGATGGAGGATGAATTCATGCATCTGGAGGCGGGAATTGTGCTCCAGGCCTATTTGCCGGATTCCTGGGAGGAGCAAATGAAGCTGTGCGCCTGGGCGAAGGAACGCGTGGAGCAGGGGGGAGCGCGCATCAAAATACGCCTGGTGAAAGGCGCCAACCTGGCGATGGAGAAGGTGGAGGCCTCCATGCATGGCTGGGCGCAGGCCCCATATGGCACGAAAGCCCAGGTGGATGCCAATTACAAGAGAATGCTCCATTACGGCTGCATGCCGGATAATGCCAGATATGTGCAGTTCGGCGTGGCTTCCCACAACCTGTTTGATTTGTGTTATGCCATGCTGTTGCGTGAGCGGGAAGGCGTGCGTGACCAGGTGGAATTCGAAATGCTGGAAGGGATGGCGAACCATCAGGCGCGGGTCATCCGCCAGGCGGCGGACGGTTTGCTCCTTTATGCCCCCGTGGTTCTGAAGGAAGACTTTCACAGCGCCATTGCCTACCTGGTGCGGAGGCTGGATGAAAATACCAGTGAGGAGAACTTCCTGCATGATCTCTTCGGCATGACGCCGGGGTCCCGGAGCTGGGAGGTCCAGAAAAAGAGGTTTTTGAAGGCCTGTCAGGAAAAGGATGAGGTGAAGTACGGACCCAACCGCACGCAGAACCGCGCTGCGGACCCCATTCAGCCTTCACATTACCGGGATGCCTTTGCCAACGAGCGGGATACGGACTGGTCTCTGAGGCAGAATGCGGAATGGATCAACGGGATGATTGCCGCGGAGAAGGAAAAATCCGGCGAGGAAATCCCTCTGGTTATAGATGGTGAGGAAATTACGACTAATCTGTGGGGCGTGGGGCGCGATCCGTCCCGCCATAATGAAGTTTCCTATAAATTCGCTTATGCGGACTTTGACCAGGTTGAACATGCCTTGGTCACGGCGGACAGGGCCCGTTCCTCCTGGGCGTCCAAAAGCATTGGCGAACGCGCTGAAATCCTGCACCGGGCGGCGCAGGAGCTGTCCAGAATCAGGGGGGAAGCTATTGCTGCCATGGTGAGGGATGCCGGGAAGGCTCCCACGGAGGCTGATGTGGAGGTGAGCGAGGCCATAGACTTCTGCCGCTATTACGCGGAAGGCCTGGACCGCGACGGAATGAACGACGGCGTGGAAATGTCCCCGCTGGGTACTATTTGCGTAATGTCTCCCTGGAATTTCCCCTTCGCCATTCCGACGGGCGGTGTAGCTGCCGCCCTGATGGCGGGAAATGCCGTGGTGTTCAAACCGTCTGAACTGGCCGTTTATACGGCTTGGCAGATTGTACAGGCGTTCTGGCGCGCCGGTGTGCCTAAAAACGTCCTTCAATTCGTGCCGATGCCGCGCAATGAAATTTCCCGCAAGTTTTTGATGGACCCCCGCTTGAACGGCGTGATCATGACGGGATCCTTCCGCACCGGGAAAATGTTGCGCGAACTGCGGCCTGACCTGCATGTGCTGGCTGAAACCAGCGGAAAGGATGCCATGATCATCACCGCTACGGCTGATCCGGATCAGGCTGTAAAGGATTTGGTGAAAAGCGCTTTCGGTCATTCCGGACAGAAGTGTTCCGCCGCCAGCGTGGCTATTGTGGAGGCTTCCGTTTATGACAATCCCGCCTTTTTGCGTCAGTTGAAGGATGCCGCCGCCAGCCTGAAGGTAGGCGGGTCCTGGGAAGTCAACTCCGTGGTGACGCCGCTCATCAGGGAGCCGGAAGGGAATCTGCTCCGTGCGCTGACGCAGCTGGAACCCGGGGAGGAATGGCTGCTCAAGCCGGAACCTTCGGAAGACAACCCGTGCCTCTGGTCTCCCGGCATCCGGCTGGGGGTGAAACCGGGAAGCTGGTTCCATCAGACGGAATGCTTCGGTCCGGTATTGGGAATCATCCGTGCGGAAAACCTGGAGGAAGCCATTGACATCCAGAACGACTCCGAATTTGGCCTTACCGGCGGCCTTCAGTCCCTGGATGAACGGGAAATTGCCTTGTGGAAAACTAAAGTGCAGGTGGGCAACGCGTACATCAACCGTGTCATCACCGGCGCCATTGTCCGCCGCCAGCCGTTCGGTGGGTGGAACCATTCCTCCATGGGGCCTGGAGCCAAGGCCGGAGGTCCCAACTACCTTACCATGCTGGGAAGTTGGGAGGAAAAGGCGCTGCCCCAAAAGCTGCGTACGCCGGGTGAACGTATCTCCGGACTGGTGGAAAAACTGTGTTCCGAGCTGCCGGACTGCGCCAAGCGCATCCGTTCTGCGGCCGGGTCCCAGGCCAAGTGGTGGATGGAGGAATTCGGCGTGGAACATGATCCCTCCCGTGTTTACGGAGAAAATAATACCTTCCGCTATATCCCGGTGAAGGGAATTCTGGCCCGTGTGGAAAACATGTCCGACGATAACGTCGCCATTCTGCTGCTGGGGGCGAAACTGTGCGGGGTGCTCCTGCACCTGAGCATAGGGACGAGCCGCCCTTGGGTTCAGAAAATGCATGGTTACTATGCTTCCCTGACGGTGGAAACGGAAGCGGAATTGATCGTCCGGATGCCGGAAGCGCTTCAAGGCGTACGGTTCCTGCGTGGAACAGATATTTCCGAGGCTCTGGCCAATGCCGCCCGTGCCCGGGATGTGGAAGTACTGGACCGTCCCGTGCTTGCCAATGGGCGGTTGGAGCTGCTGGGTTATTTCCGGGAACAGGCTGTTTCCGAAACCGTTCACCGCTACGGCAATCTCATCCCGCCGCCGGGCAGTTTTAAAACAGACAGCGTGTGAAGGGTAGGGAAGGCCTGAATCCCGGCTTCCGGGTATCTTAGCCATAAAAATGAAGGGAAATCCTCCTGCCGGTTCAAAAGGAAAACATGGGTGTTGGGGGTGTTTCCCTTTCGTTTCGGAATAGCTCTTCACCGAAAGGAGAGGGGGGAAAGTTTCACTTGCAAGGAGGGAAGAGGAGTATCCTGTTGAATGAAATATGAACTTCGCCGAATGAGAAAATTTTCACCAGGCCTCACGGTGAACAATTCCGGTGGGGCGGGAAAAGGTTCCATGATCCTTATGGAGGAAGAGGCGTGGAAGTCTGCAGGAAGCGCAGGCTTTCCCGAAGAGCTTTCCCCTGTTGCCGGGGGAGGGATTGGGTGCTTTTTGCTTCTTTTCTCCATTTAATGATAGAACGTTTCCGGGAAACGGGTATATTATCAGGAACGTTTGCGATGACGCGGCGCTGTTTTTTCCACGTAACCATGAACACCAACCAATCATTGAATTCCCGCGGCAGCCACATCGTCTGGGTGGATTTTCTGCGTATCCTGGCCTGCTTCCTCGTTGTCCTGGCCCATTGCTGTGATCCGTTCGTTGGAAGTTTTGACGGTTCCTTCAACTTTAAATCCGCTGTCTTCTGGGGAAGTCTGGTACGGCCGTGCGTGCCTTTGTTTGCCATGATCTCCGGAGTGTTGCTCTTTCCCGTCACCTTGGAAATGGGCGCTTTTTACTCCAGGCGCCTCAAGAGGGTGCTGGTTCCGCTCATTGTCTGGTCACTGGCGCTTCCCTTGCTCTACTTCGGATACTTTGCCGCAGGCGTTCAAACGGCCAGCCCCAATATCGTGATGGACACTTATACATGGAGCGCCACCGTCGGCAAGCTGTATACCTTCTTCTTCAACTTCAATTATGATACCACGCCCCTGTGGTACGTATACATGCTGGTGGGCCTGTACCTCTTCATGCCCATCATGAGCGCGTGGCTGACGCAAGCCAGGAGGAAGGATGTGAAAATCTTCCTGGGCATCTGGATATTCAGCATGACTCTCCCCTACATCCAGATGCTTGCTCCGGCACTGGGGTATGAGGGCAATTACGGCAATATGGGTATTCTGGGTGTTTGCGATTGGAATCCGTATGGTATGTTTTATAACTTTTCCGGATTCCTGGGATACATGGTGCTGGCGCATTACCTGACCAAATACCCGCTGGCCTGGAGTTGGAAAAAAACGCTGTCCATTACTATTCCCCTCTTTTTGATTGGTTTTGCCGTTACGTTCTTCGGCTTTCTGGAAACGCAGAAGCACTTCCCCGGTCAATATTCCAAGCTGGAAGTGCTCTGGTATTTCTCCGGAATCAATGTATTTCTGATGACCTTTGCCATCTTTACCATCGTCAGCCGGCTCAGAATCAAGGCTGGTCCAGTGCTGAGCAAGGTGGCGGCGCTTACTTTCGGCGTGTATCTGTGCCACTTCTTCTTTGTCCAGTGCTCCTATGACTTCGTGAACTTCATCGGGCTGGGAAGGCTGCCCTCCGCCGTAAAAATTCCGTTGATGGCCTGTCTGGCCTCCGCTGTCTCCGCGGCGTTGGTATGGCTGTTGAGCCTGAACAGGTGGACGCGCAAAAGCATCATGTAAACCGCAGATATTTTTCGCAGGTCGCTTCGGGGACACGGCAGTACCGGGATGTCTCTTCTTTTGTGGAAAAGAGAATGAAACGGTTTCCGGGGAGAGGCCTGCAAAATTCTGGACGGGAAAGAGGGAACAGGCTAGGATGTCCCAGCATCGTGTACAGGCCTAGGTTGCCGGAGATGCGGGCTTTTTAACGCATGAAAAGCTCCTTTCCCGGTCTCCCTTCCGCCGACCCCAAGCTCACAGAAAATTCCCGGGACACCGGCGATTTTCGTAATCCGTTGGGGTTCTAATCTTGACAACTATCATCTCTTTTTCACGGCCTGGAATCTTTGTACCTCCCATGGGAGGTTGGCGCAAAACACCCGTTGCACTGTTGATAATCAAACCATAGACGTTCAGGAGTCGCACTCTCACGAGTGCGTGGATTGAAACGGGAAATTTTAGCCGAATTGGGGATAGATGCGGGTCGCACTCTCACGAGTGCGTGGATTGAAACCACGTGCCATGAACACGGATTGTTCACCGGGCTTGTCGCACTCTCACGAGTGCGTGGATTGAAACTTTGCTACGACGGCGACGCCGCCGGGACAATAGGTCGCACTCTCACGAGTGCGTGGATTGAAACTTTCCGTCCGCGGCTTTATCGCCTTTCACCGCCCCGTCGCACTCTCACGAGTGCGTGGATTGAAACTGGTAAGGTTCCCACTGTTGAAGGAATCGTTTATGTCGCACTCTCACGAGTGCGTGGATTGAAACGCCCCGCGATGAAAATCGTGTGGGATATGGGCCGGTCGCACTCTCACGAGTGCGTGGATTGAAACTTCCCGAAGAGAGCCGGATGCCGGGGTAGTGCGGTCGCACTCTCACGAGTGCGTGGATTGAAACATCAGTTCGACGATTGCCACGGCTATATCCAGCAGTCGCACTCTCACGAGTGCGTGGATTGAAACTCTTGCCCTGCGGAAGTTTGGCGTTAAGGGCATCAGTCGCACTCTCACGAGTGCGTGGATTGAAACCTGTACGAGGAAGCCGACCGTTTCAAGGACTTCCGTCGCACTCTCACGAGTGCGTGGATTGAAACCCGTCGTCGGTGGCGAAAGCGTAATCAAGGATGAGTCGCACTCTCACGAGTGCGTGGATTGAAACCGCCCGGTTTGATTATGAAAAAGGCGCGGCGTATGTCGCACTCTCACGAGTGCGTGGATTGAAACTTTCAGCATGGTCCGGGTGCGGGCTTCCGTCTGCGTCGCACTCTCACGAGTGCGTGGATTGAAACCCCTCGTATGACGACATGCTTGAAGGCCCCTCCTGTCGCACTCTCACGAGTGCGTGGATTGAAACCAGGAGTTTAGATGCGCCCTGTAGCTAGTGTTTGGTCGCACTCTCACGAGTGCGTGGATTGAAACCATTCTGGTACGGCTCTTCTATATCTGGGCGCATGGTCGCACTCTCACGAGTGCGTGGATTGAAACGTTACGGAAATTACAAACATGCTTGACCCGACCAGTCGCACTCTCACGAGTGCGTGGATTGAAACATCGTGGATGCTCCGTATATATTGTCGTACACAGGTCGCACTCTCACGAGTGCGTGGATTGAAACCGGTTCTTCCTGGGTGACTATCCCCCAAACCAGCGTCGCACTCTCACGAGTGCGTGGATTGAAACTGGATATTACGTTTGACAATGAGCGCGATGCGGCGTCGCACTCTCACGAGTGCGTGGATTGAAACCACGTCGAGAAGAGCGGGGATCATGACGTCGACTAGTCGCACTCTCACGAGTGCGTGGATTGAAACTCCATCTCCTGGGCTACCAGCCGCGCCCGGGCTTCGTCGCACTCTCACGAGTGCGTGGATTGAAACGATGTACAGAACGAGGGTTAGGCCATCGTACTTAGTCGCACTCTCACGAGTGCGTGGATTGAAACCTGATCAAAGTGAACTGGGATGCCTACACCGACCGTCGCACTCTCACGAGTGCGTGGATTGAAACCGGGCGAAATACGCAGGAAGAATTTACGGGGCTCGTCGCACTCTCACGAGTGCGTGGATTGAAACCTCTACGCTCTCGCCTGTGTCGACCCCGATGTAGGTCGCACTCTCACGAGTGCGTGGATTGAAACACCGTCCAGCCCATCCAGGTGGGACCGGGCGAACGTCGCACTCTCACGAGTGCGTGGATTGAAACTGGATGGTCACCTTCGGCAACCCGCGCCCTACGAGTCGCACTCTCACGAGTGCGTGGATTGAAACATG
>NZ_MNUD01000001.1:84636-173335 GCF_001917295.1 Akkermansia sp. 54_46 | reverse complement strand
GAGTCGCACTCTCACGAGTGCGTGGATTGAAACATGCAGGCTATCAATCTTGAAGCCACAATGGAGAAGTCGCACTCTCACGAGTGCGTGGATTGAAACCTTTCGGTTACGTGTACCTTTTACTAATTTTTTGGTCGCACTCTCACGAGTGCGTGGATTGAAACGAGGAACGCCGCGATGGAGAAAGGCTGGTTGGCAGTCGCACTCTCACGAGTGCGTGGATTGAAACCAACTTTCCGCACGGCATGAGGAAGAGAGGCGGCGTCGCACTCTCACGAGTGCGTGGATTGAAACCCTGAAAAGCGTGGGGAATCTCTGAGGCGCGATTGTCGCACTCTCACGAGTGCGTGGATTTAGATGTCGTAGACTGAACGACCTAATATCCCTGGAATAAGAAGGAGCTGTTGGCTATAACGCTCATTAAAAACACCCTTCATTTTTAGTGAAGGGTGTTTTGACATTCGTGAAAAGAAACAGCTCAGAAGCCTTCAATCATTTCCGGGGTTAATCCCGGTAGATCATATTTCTTTACAATATTTCCGTCCTCGGAGACTTCAATGGAGTGGTGGACTTTCGCAGAAGAATATTGACCACTTTTACAGTTATGTTCCCACCAAATGACTTTTTGAATAGACATGCTGCCTTCCGGTCGTGCAGAGGAGGCGTCTCCTTCAAACATCTGAGGAAGAACTTGTTTGAAAATGGAGGCATCTTCATCCGAGAAGCCTGTGAGTTCTGCCAGCTGTGGATTGATTGCTCCAAAGAAGACATAGGTGCCCTTGTCCACCCGGTGCTTCATGCCCATGGTGTCGGAAGATTTTTTGCTGCCGTCTCCGTCATTGCTGACACTTTTCGTAATTTGTGTACTAGTGATATTCACTGTATCTTTGCTAAAGGCTGGTTGAATGGTGACTGGGCCTCTGATTCCTATGGAGACGCCGGTGCCTTTTGCCGCATCTTTGTCTTTTAAGGCAAAGACCTGTCCAAAAGCTCTCACATCGTACCATTCCTGACAGGCTTTTTGTGCCAGTTCAGCAGACGTACCTTTTTGTTTCAGGATGGGAGTAGCACGTTCTTTCAATGTTTTATAGTCGTCTATACGTCTGTCGTCTGACTGGACAAAGATGTTTTGTCCCATGTCCATCAGTTTATTGCGGATTTTTCTTTTAAGACAGACATCGGAGATTTCTCCGAGTCCTTCCAAGGTGGTTCTGGGCCGGTTGCCATCGAGAGGGTCTCCGTTGGGGTTAGCGTTCGTAACGGTAAAGATGACGGCAAAGTCGATTTTATGATTAAGGCTCATGATGTGGTTTTATAGTGTTGAATTAATGTTTTATTCTAAGATTTATTTTGCCAGTTCAGCATTTTTTTCTTCTTTAGTTTTGTAAATGAAGGCTCTCTGGCAGTGGTAACCGAGGAGGTAGGCGCCGGTTAATGGTCCGTTATCCATGAACTGTCCCATGAGGAATGTTTCCATGATATTGTCTATGTAAGCATCATAGCTTTTCAAGAAAGAAACGGTGTTTTCATTTTTCTTCAAAATGTTGCGATAGGGCTGAATGCTTTTTTCCAGCATGGGCCATGTTTCTGACGGTCTTTGCTGGAACCGCTGCATAAGTTTTTCCGCATTGGTGGGGCGGGAGGTTTTCGTGATATTTAATGCTGATGTTTCGATGGCTTCTGCAACGGCTAAAAGACGGCCGAAGAGGTAACTGCGATCTGTGATTTTTGGATCAAGGCTCATGGTATCTGAGGACGAAGTATTTGTTTGTGGATGATTATAAAGATAAACGGAACAGGATACTCCCAAGGTCATTTCCCATTCCCACCATTCCATGGCATGTCGTTTGGATGTCTGGAGAACACATTGTTTTTCCAGGTCCGGAGGAATGGGAAGATTGTGAAGAATACAGGGTAGTAGTCTGGAGAGGGCGTGTTTGCGTAGTTTATCGTCTACCTTTATTCCATACGCTGCTTTGACAATCATGGAGATAGACGGCGCGCCAATATAAGATCGGTCATTTCCTTCTTTGTCTTTAGGAAGGCGTTGTTTCCATCTGGCTTTGGAATGCCAGGAAAGCAGGTTGTTAAGGTATTCGGAGACGGTGAATTCCTGAAAGCTCGAGAGGGACATGCGCCCCGGCGACGCAGAATTCAAGCTGAGAACAAGAACACGGTTTTTAATATCGTTTTCATTCAATGATGTCCGCAGCAGCTCTTTTCCTCCTCCGGAGAGTTCTTTTTTAAATTGCTTAATCAATTGGGTAACTTGGTCATTCGGTGTTGGCTGGTCGGGCGTGTAGTGTTCCCATTCCTGCACATTGCCACAGGGAGACGGAACTTTCAACAGACCGGGAGACCAGGCGAGAACGACAAGATCTCCATCATACCAGCCTTGGCGAGAGATAAGCCAGCGAAGCGCGCTGTGGGCTTTTTGGGTGACTTCCGTACTTACTCCGCACGCTTCATCCGCTTCAATGAATCTGCCGCGGTAGGTATAGCCGGAACTGTCATTGGAAGAAATGAGTTTGGCTTTGTCGCCGGCGTTTCTGATGCGTGCCGGGTGAGTGGTTGCCAGAGGCGCTGTTTTTCCCAAGACATAGCACATCCCTTCTTTGTTGGCCTTGGATTCCGTATAAATCCGCCAGGATTCGTACATGGCGGGGTCTTCATACACTTCCGGAGGGCTTCCATCCCTGCTGTTGACCTTCCATCTTATGAACGCATTTTCCTGGGTGGATGCTCCCAGGATTTCAAAGATGTCGGGCATTTCCCGTTTGTCCCCTTTCCATACAGGAAGCAGAGTGTTGGTGGAATCTTCCGCATATAGGATTCCCCCGTTGATCAAGTCCGTGATCAGGGATTTTTTACGAATATAGGCCAGAACGGCGTTCAGTTTAACATTACCGGGATCAAATGCCGCCCATTCCGATAATTGCTGTTCATATTGTTCGTAGGATTCCTGAAGGGTTTTGAGTTGCTTTGTCCGTTTGGCCGGGGATTCTTCCGGAGGGAAATAGTCAGCGTTATCACCTGCCACGTATTGGAGCTTGTCACACAGAGGGTGGGCACAGGCTCCGCTGGTGCGGCCTCCTGAGGCTTCCGTAACGGGGATGATGGTGGGTTGACTGTTCTGATTGTTGATGGATGCATTAATTAGCTCTCCCTGTTTGTTCAGTGTGATGGTGATGTGAGCATTCTGCATGCTGTGGTACAGCGGCAGAAGAGGGGTAATGAGGCGTTCTTTCCTGTTGCCGTGGGCCGGTTCTTTGTCAATACGACCCACATAATCACGGTTTTGTTCATAGGTGGCGTATAAGGCGTACATCCAGTTCATCTTTTTCTTTTTCCTTTCATTCTCTCAGGCTCAGATCATTCAGTCCGCTGGATCTTGGCGGACATGCCGCCATGGGGCGTACATGCTTGACAATTTCGCATGCTTCAGGGCGCACGAAGCGGATCATTCCATTTTCCATGACCGGACGCCAAAAACGTATGGAAAGCTCCTCTTTTCCCGTTTCATCCGGATAATTGAAACCATGGAACATGAGTCCGAAAGACGTGTTTCCATATTGGTCATAGAATCCCTTTCCTTCTCCAAACCGGCATGGTTCCACGTATCCCTGGCATTCCCTGGTTCCCAACGCGATGTCCCTACGTCCTCCGCGGTCAATCATGCGACGGGCAATTTCATAATGCTTGCCGTCGATCCGGTCCTTGGACATATCCGGACGGTACATGTTCCATTCAAAATGAGCCTTGACTTGATATTCCACATCTTGAAGGTAGGTATATACGGATAAATCCGCCCCAGCTTCATGATATTTGATCAGTTTCATATTTTTGGGAACCAGGCGGATAGGGCGCATTATTCTCACCTCGTCAATTAACCAGATCAGGGTGGGTTTCCAGTAGACCGCCTTTACAATTCCTTTCAGGGCTTCATAAGTGGGGATTTGATAAGAACATTTTTCTCCGCCTATCCGGGTGAGGGGGTCGGAGAAAAGCGCATATTTCCCGTAGACCTTAAATTCGATTTGATTAAGCATGAATATGAAGCTGTTGAAATTTTTAAATCCGGGAAACGGTCAGCGCACCGGAAGTCTCTCCGGGGTCTGTGAGAAAGCCCAGAAATGGATCATATTTATTAGGTACTGTTGTATAAATATCCACTCCTTCCTGTATACGCATGATGTCTCCAGAATTCAAGTATTTTTCAAGAAGTTGGCTGGAAATCGCGACGGAATAGGCTCTGGCTTTTTGGATCCATTCATTCCATTGTTCCCATTCTTCATCCGTATGAGGATTCATGTTCCAGAGTTTTTCCCTGCATTCTTCCCCTCTTCCATAAGGGGTGATAACAGCTATTGTATCATCCTTGATTGGATGATAGTGGCGTGCTGCCGAGTCAAAGGCCTGGAAAAGACGGAGGGGAGCATATTTGGACTGCTGACGGGAATGTGTCATCAGTTTGGAATTTTGAGATAGCGCATCCTCCATGTTGGTGGCGACGTCGGAGCATATAAACGGGTAGGATAGATGATCATGATTATGAGAGCGGGTGAGCTTGCCGTAGAATTCCTTAAAATAGAGCGAAACGGATTTATTTCCCAGAATTCCTCCTTCTTCAGGATCACAAATCATTCCCATAGCAATTTCCCTTCCGATTTCAAGTTCCGGTAGAAAATCCAGTCTTTCCAGATTGCCTGCGGGATTAATCAGGATAACTCTTCCCCCGGAACGGTTGGCGTCCCTGTTGCATCGGCCTGCCGCCTGAGTGCAGGAATCCAGGCCGGCCACGCTCCGTATGATTACGTCAAAGTCTACGTCCACTCCGGCCTCAATGAGGCCGGTACTGATGCACACAACGGCTTTTCCCTTCCTTCTGGCCTTTTCCAGAGATTTTTTGTCAATACGGTTCGTGATGATTTCTTTCCTGTGGGCAGGGCACATATTGGTGCTGAGGTGGAAAACGTCCGCCTCTGTATTCAGGTCCCGGCAGGCGCAGGCCAGTTTGGAGGCCAGTTTTTTGGTGTTTACGATGACGAGGGTGGGGCCTTTGGAAGAAGCTTGCTCCATGATGAAGTCCCTCATTTTTTCTACAGTCCAGTAATTGGAGGGTTTCCGTTCACAGACAACCTCGCATTGACGGAATTGGCTAAATTGATCGAAGTAAGCTTGGCTGTCCGGAATAATAGGTGTTTCGATGAGATGAGCATGCGTTCCGTCTTCCGTGGCAGTTTCCGGAGGAGTAGCCGTACAGCGGATGGTGCTGCTGTGGCAGATGCCGGCGAGAAAATCCAGCGAATGTTCAAAAAGCCGTAGTGAGGTTGGGGGAATAGCTTGCACTTCGTCAAAAATAACAACGGCATTTGCCAGGGAGTGCATGCGCCGCACATACTGTTTGCCGGATGCATATAAGGCATTCAAGTATTGGACGGATGTAGTGAGTACAATGGGAACGTTCCATGTTTGAGTGGCTTCCATGTACCAGGTTTTTCTTTCCGGTGACCATGGTTCCATTTCTCCCTCCTTGTTAAGGGTTTCCTTCACCAGATTGGAATGATGCTCCAGGATGCAGTCTTTATATTCATTTCCAAGTACTTTCCGGATGGCATTGGCCGTTTGGTCAAGAATGGAGGTATAGGGAATGATGTAAATGATGCGTGACAAATGGTGCCGCCGTGCATGTTCCAGGGCAAATCTAAGGCTTGAGAGGGTTTTGCCTGCACCGGTGGGAAGTGTAAGGTTCCACTTGCCAACTCGTCCTGGCGCAGCTTGAAGGCACTCCTGCGACATGGCTGCCCGGCTTTGATTGATGGGAGTATCAGCCTTGAATTGTTCGAGATGTTTATTCAAGTTTTTTAACATTCCTTCCCAATCCGGTTCCGGAATGCTTTCGTAGCTTCCTTTTCCAGAAGCACTAGTGTAATCCGCTTCGATAAGGCTGCTCAAGCAGAACCGTGCGATTAGTCCGGCATGGAATGCTTGTTTTTTTGGACAGTGGCCAAACAGTGTTGTAAGGAGGGTGTAAACATTCTTGAATTCCGTGGCCAGTTCCGTTTTTTTCAGGAGAGAGTAGTAATGCTCTTTCTCCTGAAACGTCAATTTGGACAGGATTTCATCAAGATGGGTTTTCTCGCCGGATTTTTCCATGCGCTTGGAGAATACGTCATCTCCGGGCATCGTGCCACGGAAGCAGTCAATGAGAGCAGAGTTGTGATGGGAGGCAATACATAAAGCAATGATTTGCCGGAAGATAAAAAATTCTTCAGAGTCCTCCGGGATGGGGAAATAATTCCAGACAAACTGGGCTCCAGCAGTGGAATGGTCTATGCCGCCTTTTGGAATTGGAGGACTGATATGTTGAGAGAGAGCATCCATGTATTGCTGAAAGTCTGCACTCATTTTGCCGAAGTCGTGCATGCCGCCGATCAAGGCTCCAAATTGCGATAGCCCTAAGGGAGCAAGCAGGGTGGACATCGTACGGGCACATTCTTGTTCGTGAGTGGAAAGAGACTGATGGGGGCGAGCCTGATACATGTGAAACTATCATAGGTTCCATATGATCATTTGCAATATATGAATTGATTAATTTAGTATTTTATTTAGTGTTTCACCCTGAACAGAATTTCCAAGATGTCTTCTTCCTTTTTTTCAGTGCCCCTGGCGGCATTACAGCATTACTTGTATTGTCCCAGGCAATGCGCACTGATTCATCTGGAATGCGCGTGGGCTGATAATCAATTTACGGCGGAGGGGAATGTATTTCATGAACGGGCGGATTCCGGCATGACGGAAAACCGCGGGCGAAAGAGGATCCTGCGTTCTCTTCATATTTCTTCCCTCCAATGGGGAATTCACGGCATTGCGGATGTCGTGGAGGTTGTTTATGCTGAGAAAGGCGGCATTCCCGTATCCATGACGCCCGTGGAGTACAAGGTTGGCAAGCCCAAACCGCACCGTGCGGATGAAGTGCAGGTGTGCGCCCAGGCCTTGTGCCTGGAAGAAATGTTTGGGTTGGAGATTCCCTCCGGTTTTCTGTTTTATGGAAAGACCCAGAAAAGGATGGAGGTGGTATTTGATGAAGAGCTGCGTATTCTGACAGCCGAGGCTATCAGGAATGCCAGGGAGGTTTTAACCGGGGAAGTGACGCCGCCGCCCATGTATTCCAAAGCCTGCAAATCCTGTTCCCTGGTCAATGACTGTCTTCCTAACGTTTGCCGGGAGCACAGGCAGACCATGAAAGCCCGGGTGGATAGTGTGTTTGAAGACAGCTTGGAAACAAGTGAAGCCGATGATTTATGAAGAAGCATTTAAATACATTGTTTGTGACGCTGGAAGGATGCTGGCTGTCCAAGGATGGCGATACTGTAAAAGTCAATGCGGAAGGAACGTGTCTGCTGAGGGTTCCCCTCCATAACTTGGAGGGTATTGTGACGCTGGGATGGGACATAGGAGTTTCCCCTTATTTGATGGGAGCCTGTGCGGAACGCGGCATCACGCTTTCCTTCTGCAATCCTTACGGTAAATTTCTGGCTGGCGTACAGGGCTTCATGAAGGGAAATATCCTGTTGCGCCGGGAGCAATACCGCTGGGCTGATGATGAGGCAAGATGGGTTGGCGTTGCCCGGGAAATGATAGGAGCCAAAATTGCGAATTGCCGCAGTCTGCTTTTAAGGGCGCAAAGAACATACGGGAAAGATTTGTCGGAGGCGATCGATCGTCTGGCGGCTTTTTGCCGCATGGCACGTGGATGCAATTCCGGAGACATGTTGCGGGGCATTGAAGGTTCCGCAGCGGAAACCTATTTTTCCTGCTTGTCCCATTGCCAGAGGACGGAAGATCCGGAGCTGGTGTTTGAAAGCCGCAATAGACGTCCTCCCAAAGATTGTTTTAATGCTCTTTTATCTTTTCTATACAGTTTGTTGTGCCATGACTCCAGGTCCGCCCTTGAAAGTTCCGGCATTGATGCCGCCGCAGGCTTTCTGCACCGTGACCGCCCGGGGCGTCCCGGAATGGCTTTGGATCTGATGGAGGAATTCCGGGCTCCTCTTGCCGATCGCCTGGCCCTTACCCTGATTAACCGCAAGCAGATATCCTCAGATGATTTTGACAAGGAAGAATCCGGAGCCGTTTTTTTGAAGGAAGATTCCCGTAAAAAAGTATTAAATGCCTGGCAGGAACGGAAAAAGACCGTTCTGGTGCATCCTTTTCTTCAGGAAAAAACCACCCTGGGATTGCTGATTCATATTCAGGCCCTTTTGTTGGCACGCCATTTGCGTGGGGATCTGGATTGCTACCCTCCGTTCATCGGCAAGTAAAACGAGCTGTTGTCATGTATATTCTCATTACGTATGATGTAGCTACGGATGACAAGGCCGGACAGCGGCGGTTGCGGCAAGTGGCCCGAGCCTGTGAAAATGTCGGACAGAGAGTGCAGAATTCCGTATTTGAATGTGAATTGCCTCCTGCTCAATTGGTTGACATCAGGAACAAGCTGCTTAAGATTATTGATAGCGAGAGTGACAGCCTCAGAATTTATCATATGGGGTCCAATTGGCATCATAAAATAGAACAATTGGGTAAGGAGAAAAGCTATGACATCTCTGGTTCCTTGATTATTTAAAGACTGTTGAACATGGCCTGTGCGCCAACCTCAAGCTCACACGAATTCCCCGGTAGGTCGGCGATTGGTGTAATGCATTGGGAATAGAAGATTGACAGATAAATACTCAGAAAGAGCAACCGTGCAATGACGGTCTTTTTAGGGAGGTTGGCGCAAAGTATGATTTGCTTTGTTGAGTAGCAATGTATAAGGTTGGGCGCAGGAGTGCGTGGATTGAAACTCCACCACAGCGCACCCCACGTTCACCACTGTTCAGGCGTTAGCCGTTTTACGGAGTGCGTGGATTGAAACTCCACCACAGCGCACCCCTCCTTAACCATCCTCCGTCGCACTCCGCAAGGAGTGCGTGGATTGAAACCGGACAAAGGCAATACGGAAGACCTGAACGCCACGTCGCACTCCGCAAGGAGTGCGTGGATTGAAACGTCTCCGTATAAGCGGTGGAATTCCGTGGTTCACGTCGCACTCCGCAAGGAGTGCGTGGATTGAAACTTATAAGCATCCACCACCAGCTTATTCCCGCAGCGTCGCACTCCGCAAGGAGTGCGTGGATTGAAACGACATCCAGCTTGTCAAGCAGGGAATCGAACAGGGCGTCGCACTCCGCAAGGAGTGCGTGGATTGAAACCGCTTATCTGTGGCGGTGGTACGTGCCAGTCTTGGTCGCACTCCGCAAGGAGTGCGTGGATTGAAACCTGGTCCCAGTTGCCGCCAACGTAGGTAACTTGCGTCGCACTCCGCAAGGAGTGCGTGGATTGAAACAGGCCATGATCGACCGCACCCAGTCCCAGGGATTGTCGCACTCCGCAAGGAGTGCGTGGATTGAAACAAGTTCCGTCGTCGTTTCCCCATCCTGGTTGGTGGTCGCACTCCGCAAGGAGTGCGTGGATTGAAACTTCTTCTTCTTCTTCTTCACTGGAAGATTCAATATTCAGTCGCACTCCGCAAGGAGTGCGTGGATTGAAACAGCGCGGTTGACAGCGTGAAAGCGTGCACTGGGGTCGCACTCCGCAAGGAGTGCGTGGATTGAAACGAATTCAAGAGTGCAATTAGTCATCCGGCAACCCGGTCGTACTCCGCAAGGAGTGCGTGGATTGAAACCAGCAACGCGTCCATGTTATTTCCCCTCCCGTTTGTCGCACTCCGCAAGGAGTGCGTGGATTGAAAAAGAAAAAGCTCTCCGAGCTTGTTTGGTCTAGAGAGCTTTTTTGTTCCATCATCTTGTTAAGTTGTCAGGAAGAGGGGTGATTATTGAGATTGAGTTCTGCCGGGGGGAGGGACTGGAGCAGAGCCAGGATGGGGTCCTGTGGTGCAGCGCCCATTTCCCGCTGGCGTTTGAATTCCTCCTCTTCCTGCTGCAGGGCTGCCAGTTTGGTGTCTTCCACCAGCGCCTTGAATTTGTCCGCCTGAGAGTATTCCCCGTCCTCGTCCCGGAAAACGCGGGCCAACCAGCGGCGTTTTTCTTCCGTACTGAGCAGGGGATTTTTCATGTGCCGGGGAATGTATTTTTGTCCAGCAGGTTTCCGGCAAGCTGTTCTCCATCCGCAGTGGGCCGGTAAACATAAGGGCGACCGTCTCCAATACGGTTGACATATCCCTGCGCAATGAGATCCTGCAGGATATTGGTGACGGTATTAGGGTGCAGGCGTGTGGCTTCCGTAATGGTGCTGTGGCGCCTGTACCCGGCAATGACGGCCAGGATGACCTGGGCACTGCTGAGGCGAAAGTCCAGCCTGCGGACGTTGGAGGCAAATATCTGTATGAAATCCAGTGCTTTCATGAGTATGTATTCACAATTTATTATTATGTTATTTGCTTATTATTCTCATGTTATTCACATTCTTCCGGGCAAGAGGGCGATTTGATTTTTCTCAGCAAATCCAGCAGCGGGTGGGAATCATTGGAAAAGCACTGCACCGCATTGACGGTAGCCGCCTGCGGAAGAATGATTTTATGGAATTCCTGGTTAAGATTCTGGCGCAGGCTTTGGTTGCCCGTCAGGGGCATGGCCAGTTTTTCTGCCAGCCGGGTGGCCAGTGCGTCCATGAAGAGGGGATCGAATTGGTCGGCGTTTTCAATATCGGCAATGTAGCTTAGGGGAAGCGGGGCGCAGGAAGCATGAATGCGGCGTCCCTGCATTTTCCATTCCGAGCATTCCACATCCAGCACGCGCAGGCAGTCTGCGGGCAGCGTGAATTGATAGGGGGTCAGGGAATTGGGCGCCTGTGCGGAAACGGAGTCCAGAGTGGTTTGCGTGGCGGCGAAGGTCCAGCGCGCCATGCAAAGGGTTTCCCTGCGGGCCGGATGGTAATGAAGAACGCAAAGGCGGGATGCCGTGGATTCATTGGCAATCAGCGCGTCCAGAGGTGCCTCCCCTATTTTGGAGAGGGCCGCGTTGCATATGTCCAGCGCGGATGGCGTATCCGGCTGAAGTAAGGATTCATTGATCATAGCGCCCTATGTTTTGGAGGAAACGGATGCGGAATGCATCACGTTTGGAGGCGACCTCTTTGATGCCACCAATGGCATGTATGCGTCCGGTTTTTCCTCAGGTGCATTTTTTGCCGATTTGTTTATTTGATAAATGCAAGCACTTGCCCGGATTGTCCGGGCAGGTGGAGAGAGCTCCCTTTCCTTCCATGGGAAAAGAACGCTCCCGCCGCATGGATTGTCTGTGAGGCGGGCGTCCGGCATCCTCTGGAGCCTTATATCCGGCAGAAGGGAAGGGGAATCAGTATCAACCATGAATAGAAAGCAAAAGAAATTATGGGATTTATGAAACCGTCCACACCTTCCGCTTCTGCTCCGGAGCAGACCATCCCGGTCAAGGCGGAGAGCGTGGAACAAGAAGTAGGGGAAGATTATCAGGCCCGGGAACGGCAGAGGCAGGGAATGATTTCCACCATTCTGGCGCGCCGTCATTCTTCCGCCGGGCAGGGGGAGGTCAATCCGCGGACTCTGCTTAGGAAAACTCTGGGATAGGCGCTGCCATGGAAGAAAGAACTGCGGAATTGAATTCCGTGTACAAGTCCCTGGCCGCCCAGCGCGCGCCATGGGAAACGTGGTGGGACCGTCTGAGGGATTACGTGCTGCCTCGCCGCCTGAATCGGGAAGGGGATGTTTCCCTACCCAACAGGGACGCCATGGACCGCATGACGGATACTACGGCTGTGGAGGCATGCCAGAAGCTGGCCAGCGGCCATATGTCCTATATTACGCCCAGCCATGACGTATGGTTCAAGTGGTCGGCTCCGGATGACCGGGGAGGCGACGAGGCGGAGGCCTGGTATAACCAGTGTTCGGAAATTGCCCTGAAAGAATTGTCCGTTTCCAATTTTTATACGGAGATTCATGAGTGTTTTCTGGACCGGGTGGCTTTGGGGACCGGAAGTCTGTTTACGGGCATATCCTCGGACGGAAGGCTGTTGTTTACCAATATTCCGTGCGGACAGTTCGCCTGTGCGGAGAATGCGGAAGGCCGGGTGGATACCTACGTCAGGGAGTTTACCTACACGGCTCATCAGGCACGCTCCATGTTCGGGGTGAAAGCTCTGGGGCCCAAGGCTCGGGAAGTTCTGGAGCGCGGAGGCAATCCGTATGCCACAACTCTGAGGTTTCTGCATGTTGTGCGCCCGCGCACCCGGCGCAGCCGCCGCAGGGAGCAGGCCTCCCACATGCCGTTTGAAAGCGTTTACCTGTCTCTGGACGACCAGGTGATTGTGGAGGAAGGGGGATACATGGAGTTCCCTTATCTGGTGACCCGCTTTTTGAAGTGGGGCAGCGGCCCGTACGGTCTGGCTCCCGGCAGGCTGGTGTTTCCCGCCATCCAGCAGGTGCAGTTCCTGAACCGTATTCTGGATACTCTTGGCGAGGTGGCCGCCTTTCCCCGTATTCTGGAGCTCGCCAACCAGATTGGGGAAGTGGATTTGCGGGCCGGCGGCAGGACCGTCATTACCCCGGAGGCCGCTTCCCTTCACCTTCCCCGGGAATGGGCTACGCAGGGCAGGTATGATGTTGGGATGGACCGTCTGACACAGAAGCAGGATGCGATACGCCGTGCCTATTATCTGCCCATGCTGGAGCTTTGGAGCGGGCACCGCGGCAATATGACTGCCACGGAGGTCATGGCGCGGGAGAATGAGCGCGTCTTGATGTTTTCTCCTTCCTTCACGCTGTTTGTGAGTGATCTGTATTCCACAATGACACGCATTTTTTCCCTGCTGTTCCGGATGGGCAAGTTTCCCAGGCCACCCCGTGCGGTATTGAGGGTAGGGAGGGACGGCTCCGTTGCCGTGGGAGAACCCAGGGTTGTCTATCAGTCAAAGATTGCCCTGGTGCTCAGGCGCTTGCAGAGTGAAGGGATGGACCGCAGCCTTCAGCGGCTGAATATGATGATGCAGGCTGCCCCGGATTTGGCGGATCATGTGGACTGGGACCACTGTTTCCGCCTGTCCGCCCGTGTGGACGGCGCCCCGGAGAGCATGCTGAGGCCCTGGGCCGATGTCCGTGCCATGCGGAAGGAACGGGCGGACCTCCAGCAGGGAGCCTCCCTGGCTCCGGCGGAAGAGGATCCTTATGCTTCCCTCAATCCTTTGCTTGACCAGTTAACCGCGATTCAAAAATGAACCAGGATACGACATTGCAGCAGGAGGCCTCCGTCCGGGAGGCCCGTCTCAAAAGGCGCCAGCTTCTCCGGGTGTTTGACACCCCGGACGGGCGTGAGGCGCTTACCTTTCTGGAAACCCGTTTCCAGACTGATTTGCCCGTTTTTCAAGGAAGTCCGGGGAATTACGACCCTCTGGACGCCATGAGGAGGGATGCCTACAGGGAGATCTTTCTGTACATCCGCCGCCAGCTTCAATTAGCCATTAAAGAAACCACAGAAGAAGAGAAAAATGATTGATTCCATTGATAACAGCATGGCCGCTCCTTTCAGGGATGCGGAGGGTTCCGGTTTCGTTTCCCCGGAGACGGACGCACTGTCCGAAACCGAAGTTCAAACTGAACCTTTTCCTCCCCTTCTGGGTGAGGACGGTGGTTTTGCTCCGGACTGGTACGCCCGGTTTGATGAGTTGAAAGGGATGGAGAAATCTCTTTCCAAGTTTAAGACGCCGGAGGCTCTGGCGAAGAGTTACGCGGAGCTGGAACGCCTGCGACGTTATCCCGGCGTGGAGAATGAAGAACAGATGGCGCGGTTCCGCCGGCTGGCCGGATTGCCGGAGTCGGAGGAAGAATATCGCCTGGAACGTCCAGAATCCACGCCGGAAAGCGAATGGAATGCTGACCTGGCAGAACGCATGGCCCGCACGGCCTATCGTTACGGAGTGCCGCCGGAGGCAATGAACGCTCTTCAGGAGACGATGGCCCAGGCATATGATGAGGCCCGCGAGCACATGGAAGATGCCCGGATGGAGATGGAAATGCAGGCGGAACAGTCCCTTCAGCAGGAATGGGGTTCCAATTATGAACGCAACATGGGCAGGGCTGCTGCCGTTCTTCGGCGGCTTGCCTCTGAAACAGGGGTGGATGCGGACGCTTTACTGGATAATCCGGGACTCGGTTCCAATCCGGATGCAATCCGCCTGTTGTACCAGGCATCACGCCTGCTTGATGAAGCTCCTCTCCATCATACAGGAAATGCGGTGCCTTCCCCCGCGGAGGAAGCCATGCGGATGGAATCGGATCCATCCCATCCTCTTTATGAGGCGTATATGAATGTGAACCATCCCAATCATAAATATGCCAATGAGTTATATGATCGTTTGACTACCCGTTAATTTCCCGGACGTTTTAACCGGTGGAGTCTCATAAAAAGCAAGCCCGGCGGAATGCTTTCCGCCGGGCTTTTAATAGTCATTGTTTCATCAGGGAAGGAGGGGGTAAGGGCTGGGGCCTTAAGCTGCCCTCCTACCATTAGCGTCCCGGGAAGGGGCTTGTGTTCAAAAAAAGTTGGAAAAACATTTTTCCCTGTATGGGAGACCAATGAGGTTAAATACTCATTATATCTTTCACTGTAAGTGAGTAAAGATAGGATTATCCCGTATTTTTCTTATCAACGCAAACTTTTGCATTAACCGTCTCTTTATGCCGGCATTTTTCAATTGAGCCTGTTACGGGGAAAAGAAGATGCTATGTCTATTAACTGGAGGGAGGCAATGAAAAACCCCGTCCGGAAAGGAACGGGGTTTTAAGAAAAATGGTACGCGGTATAGGATTTGAACCTACGACCTCCACCATGTCAAGGTGTTGCTCTACCACTGAGCTAACCGCGCGTTTGTAAGTGCGGGCGGATTATTACCCGATTAAGGAGGAAAGAGCAATACTTTTTTTGAGAACGCCTCATTTTGGGGACAGGGGACGGAAGCGTTCCTTCTAGGAAAAAGACACCGATTTCTCTTCCTATACAAAGTATTTCTGCTAGTCTGAGAGGAACATTTCACAGAGTATGATGAACAGACATTTTATTTTTGCATTGTGTACTGTGCTGGGGTTCAGCGTTTCCGGCATTTCCATGGCTCAAAGCGTTCCCACGGACAAGGAAGCCGCAGCCAAGGCTGCCAAGGCGGCGAAAGTGAAATTCCGCTGGGGCAAGAGCCTGAAAAGCGCTCAAAAGCAGGCGGAGGAAACCGGCCTTCCCATTGTTCTTCTTTTCACGGGAACGTCCTGGTGCGGCTTTTGTGTTAAGCTGGAGAAAGAAATCCTTTCCAAAAAGGACTTCAAACAAGGCATGGACGGCGTGGCCATTGGCGTCAAATTTGAGTTCGGCAGTTCGGATTTCAGCAAGTCCAAGGAAGCCAAGACGTATAACATTACCGGCGTGCCGGCCATGGTGGTGGTGGATGCGGATGGCAAGGAGCTGGGCCGCACGGGTTATGTTCCCGGCCGTACTCCCGCCCAGTACGTTGAATTTTTCAAGAAATACGCACCCAAGACTGCGGAAGGCAAGTAAGGCAGGTGTTCCGGAGAGGAGCTTGATTAACAGGAGCGGCGGACGAGAATCCGGCGCTCTTTTTTTGTTCCGGCAAGAGAGGCTGGAAATTTGTTCGCTGGACTGCTTTAAGGCCACCATCGTATAAAATTTATGACAAAGCATATTGAATGAATGGGTTACGTATCAGGTCCCATCTGCATGCCTGAATTTACAAATGCATTTAGCGGATTAAAGGAAAACCGGAAACTCACCCATGGCGAATTGGTGAGAGCCATCCGGTTCATGATTGCAGCGGAATATGAAGCTATCCAGCTTTATACCCAGCTTGCAGAATCCATAGACCATAAGCTGGCCCAGGAAGTTCTGCTGGATATTTCCAATGAGGAAAAGGAACACGCGGGCGAATTTCTCCGCCTCCTCCAGGTGCTGGCCCCGGACGAGCAGGGCTTTTATGACGAGGGGATGGGGGAAACGAATGAAAAGATAGACAAGCTGAAGGCGTCCTGCCCGGACGGCGCATGCAGCAGTTCCGCCTCTCATTGACGGCGCCTTGCGTATGGTTAAAGCGCCCGGTTCCCCTGCAAAGGGGGCCGGGTATTTTCATGATGCCGGGCTTTTGCTTCCAGCTCGGCCGCGCAGCGGGCGCAGAAGGCAATGCAGCGTTCACAGGGGCGGGAGGCGTAATAGGCGGCAGTCCTTTCTCCGGGGCGCGCCGTTTCCGCTGCCAAGCTCTCCGGAGACAGCCCCAGTAGTTCCCGGCAGTAAAGAGTGCCGAATTCCTGTTTGAAGGAGGCGGCCAGGGATTGGACTAGGGAAAAGATTTTTTCCTTTTCCCCGGTTTCCGGGGAACTGTTTCCGTACAGGCTTCCCGCCAGCATGCTCATTCCGCAAAAAGCGCCGCATACCTCCCGCATGCGTCCAATGCCTGCCCCCAGGGGAGAGGACAGTTTCAGGGCCGTTTCTTCCGTCAGGCCGCAGACATCTGCAAAAGCAGCAAAAACGGATTGGGAACAATTATATCCCTGGTGGAAATAATCCAGCGCCCGGGCTGCCCGGTCTTCCTTGGAAGGGATCATGGGAAAAAGGGGGGTTACTGCTCTTTTTCTGCGGACGTGTCCGCTGCGGCTTTTTCCGGCTTGTTGCGGTCCGTCAGACGAAGCATGAGTATGTAACAGACGGCCAGAACCAGCACGGCCAGAATAAGGGGGAGACTTTCGCTCTTGACGGTGCGGATCAGCTCCTCCGGAGATTTGAGCAATTCCGGATGCCGTTCCCCGATGCGGTGCCCGTACCAGGCGAGTACCGTGCACCAGGCAAACGAGCCGAGCACGGTGACCAGGGAGAAAATGCCGAATCCCATGCGGACAATGCCGGCGGGAATGGAAATGAGGTGGCGGATGACGGGCAGAAGGCGGGCGAAGAAGACACCGGAAACTTCGTACCGCTGAAGGAAGATTTCCGCCTTTTCCACCTTGTGGGGCGGCATGAAAAAGAATTTGCCCCAGCGCATGATGACCGGGCGGCCCACGATTCGGGCCACGGCGTAGGTAATGGCAGAACCCAGCCAGGAGCCGAACGTTCCGGCAGCCACCACTCCCCAGAAGCTCATGGATGCTCCTTCCTGGGCGGACAGGATGGCCGCGGGCGGGATGACCACTTCGCTGGGAACGGGAAAGATGGAGCTTTCCATGGCCATCAGGACGATGACACCCGCATATCCCCAGTCCTGCACCCAGGACATCCAAAGTGAGATCAACTCATGCATAACGGCGCGTATCTTGCATTAAAATCCTTGAAAGGAAAGTCTTTTATTGCGTCCCGGGAACGGGGCTGGTAAGGTAGAGAGGCGTCCGGCGTGCGCCGATGCAGATAGTGATGAAGCTTTATATCATAGCAGGCGAAAAGAGCGGGGACATTCATGGCGCCCTGCTGTTGAAGAATCTGCTGCGCCTGATGCCCGGCATGGAGGTCGCAGGGCTGGGCGGCCAAGGCATGCACGCGTTATGTCCCGGCGTGGAAGACTGGGCGGATGAAGCCGCCGTTATCGGCGTGGTGGAGGTGCTCAAAAAATACGGATGGTTCAGAAGGCGTTTTCTCTCCATTCTGGAGAGGATACGGCAGGACCAGCCGGATTGCCTTGTTTTGATTGATTATCCGGGGTTCAATCTGCGGCTGGCGGAGAGGGTCCGCAAGTGTTGTCCCCACACCAAAATCGTTTATTTTATCTCCCCGCAGGTGTGGGCATGGCATCGCGGGCGCATTCCCAAGATGGTGCGCATGCTGGATTTGATGATGTGCATCTTCCCTTTTGAGGCTCCCTTGTTCCAGGAAGCCGGCCTGAGAACGGAGTTTGTGGGGCATCCCCTGGTGGATGAAATTGCATCCATCCGTAAGGAGGGCGTCCGGGAGCCGTCACTGGTCGGTCTGTTTCCCGGCAGCCGGAACCGTGAAATTGACAGGCATTTCCCGGTATTTATAGAGGTAGTGAGCCGTCTTTCCCGGGAACGGCCGGAACTGTCCTTTGAAACCGCCGCTTCCACGGAGGCTCTGGCGGAAAGAATGCGCGGCATGGCGCGGAAGGCCGGCATGCCGCCGGAGCTGTTCCACATTACGGTGGGGGGATATCATGAGCTGATGGACCGCGCCGCCGTGGGGGTAGTGGCTTCCGGCACCGCCACCATGGAGGCCGCCTTGCACCGCCTGCCGTACACGCTGGTGTACAAGGTTCCCCTGCTGACGTACTGGATGGCCCGCATGCTCATCAAGATACGCTTCATCGGCATGGTGAATATCCTGGCGCAGAAACCTGTGGTGAAGGAGCTGATTCAGTTTGATTTTACGCCGGACAAGGTGATTGGTGAAATAGAACGTCTGCTTGTTCCGGAAAACAGGGATGCCCTGCTGAAGGAAATGAAACAGGCCTCCGACAAGTTGGGGCAGGGAGGGGCGGCGGAACATGCGGCCCAGGCCGTCTGCCGCCTGTTAAAGGAATAACAGTATCTTTTAAGAATTGGAGCCGGGGAAGCGTTTTTCCGGTTCTTGATGCAGGAAAATGGGAAAGGGGGAAGAGAATAGCCCTTCAAATTCCGGAAGCAGGTCATCTGGCTCGCTTTTGACCGCCCAGTCTGAATAGTCGGAGACTGCCGTGATGCAGCAGATAAAGTCCCTGCAGCCGGGAAAAAGTCCTGAGGGTGGTTGTCCCCAATGCCGGGAGGCTTTTGAAGTCCTTCCGCCGCCATGTCTGGCCCATACGGGAAAAAGGAACTTCCGGAATGGAGACATTTCCGTAGAAAAGAGAAGCGCCGGGCGAACCCGGCGCTTCTGGTGTGTTTTACATTGGCAGCAAGTATGTCGGGCCGGGGTCAGACTACCCCCTGGTCGATCATGGAATCCGCCACTTTCACGAAGCCGGCGATGTTGGCGCCGGTGACGTAGTTGGTGAAGGATTTGTCGGAGGAGTATTCCTGGGCGTGGGCCACGGCGTTTGCGTGGATGTTGGCCATGATGGTTTTCAGCTTGTGGTCCACTTCTTCACGCGTCCAGGAGAGGCGCTGGCTGTTCTGGGACATTTCCAGGCCGGAGGTGGCCACACCGCCGGCATTGGCGGCCTTGGCCGGGCCGTACAGGATTTTGGCGGCCAGGTAGGTTTCAATGCCTTCCAGGTCCGTAGGCATGTTGGCGCCTTCCGCCACCAGGGTGCATCCGTTCTTGATGAGGGTACGGGCGTCTTCCCCGTTGATTTCATTCTGCGTGGCGGAGGGGAAGGCGCAGTCGCACGGAACGCTCCAGGGGCGCTGGCCTTCAAAGTACTGGGCCTTCGGGAACTGCTTCACGTATTCCGCAATGCGTCCGCGGCGCTTGTTCTTGAGTTCCATGACCCAGGCCAGTTTTTCCGGGGAAATGCCGTCCGGATCGTAAACATAGCCGTTGGAGTCGGACATCGTGACCGCTTTCGCGCCCAGTTCGTTAAGTTTTTCCACCGTGTACTGGGCTACATTGCCGGAACCGGACACCAGGCAGACCTTGCCCTGCAGGCCGTCGTTGCGGGTGGCAAGCATGTTCTGGGCAAAGTATACGCAACCGTAGCCGGTGGCTTCCGGACGGATGAGGGAGCCGCCCCAGTTCAGGCTCTTGCCGGTGAGAACGCCGGTGAATTCGTTGCGAATTCTCTTGTATTGTCCGAACAGGTAGCCGATTTCGCGGCCGCCCACGCCGATGTCCCCCGCGGGAACGTCCGTATCCGCGCCGATGTGGCGCTGAAGCTCCGTCATGAAGCTCTGGCAGAAGCGCATCACTTCATTATCGCTCTTGCCCTTGGGGTCGAAGTCGGAACCGCCCTTGCCGCCGCCCATGGGAAGGGTGGTGAGGGAGTTTTTGAAAACCTGTTCAAAACCCAGGAACTTCAGGATACCGAGGTTGACGCTGGGGTGGAAGCGGAGGCCGCCCTTGTACGGTCCGATGGCGCTGTTGAATTCCACACGGTACCCGCGGTTCACCTGAACCTTGCCCTGGTCATCGATCCACGGCACGCGGAACAGGATGGTTCTTTCCGGTTCCACGATCCGTTCCAGAATCGCGTGGTCTTCATACTTGGAATTCGCGGCCAAAACCGGTTCAATTGTGCTGAGCACTTCCTGAACGGCCTGGATGAATTCTTTTTCGTGGCTATGCTTGGCCTTAACCAAGTCGAGCACGCGCTGGGAATATGTCTGTGCCATCTTTTCTGTTGTTGTATTTGGGTTGACGCTTTACGCGCAGTTTTTCGCACGCGCTTTCCGTTTATCATTCCGCGAAGCGGGCTGGCAATCATTTTTTTCCCTGGCGGCTTTCAGGGGTCAGTAAGAAAATAGAAAATATGTTTATATGTTGTGATTTGTAAACTGACCCCGTTCTTGCTGATTGACGCCTGCCAGAACTGCGTGTTTCGGATGCTGGGGACATGGAGTTTGTATGCGGTTATTCGGGTTCCTGTTTCCATAAGGCGGATTTTGAATCCGGTGTCCATGCAGAATGGATGACAAAGGAAAAAATTATCAGGAACAGACAAGGCGGCAGAGATGGAATGTTACAAACAACGCTGGGTGGGAGCCATCTTGGTTTCCGCATTGGTGGCAGAAAGCCGGAATTGCCGCCATGGCTTTTTCAGTAGTTCCGGAACCGGCTGCGGCATCCGTGGGATTGCTTGGGCCGGTCTGCATGATGATGTGCCGGAGAAGGGGCTGACCTTGAGTGCTTCCTGCCGCGGGATGACGGTTTCATGCCCGGCGCATCCTTGTGGCGGGAGGAAAGTTTTTCAAATTATTCCGTGGGAGGAACGGAGGTCAGGAGCTCAGGCGCTCGATCCACGCCCTCGTTTTCAAATCCGTTTCCGCCATTTTTTTTGCCCGGTGGAGCAAGGTTCCCATGGATTTGGGAATGCCCATGTGCAGCCGGTTGCTGATCCAGGCATACGGTACCAGCGTGCTTTGCCGGACGGCCAGGGCGATGATGAGCTTGGACGGGTGACTGTAAGGCGTGACAAGCAGCTCCTCCTCCGATAGGCCGAATGCTTTCAACCCGTTTTTGACGATGATTTCCGCCTGGTATTCCCCGATCTCCGATGCGCGCATCCCCGTCGTGACGGGCTTTCTGCGCGCCAGCCGGGGAAGTTCCCCCACCAGCCTGGCACGGAAGGCGCTGGAGCCGTAGCACCAGCCCCGCTGGACGGTGCCGGGGCCAACGTGGCCGGCGGGCAGCAGGGAGCGTTCATCCATGCGTTCCGCTTCAAAGCGGCCCATCAGATGGTTGAGGTACTTTTGGCGTCCGTCCTCCGTGTCGTCGCAGCCGAAGCAGACGAGGCCGCGTTCCGGATGAATCCATTTGGGTCTTTTTGCGGGAGAGTCCAGCCATGCGGGCAGGCTCGTCCATTTGCAGCCGGAAAGGAACGTATGGCGGCGCGCCAGGCCGGACCGGGCCGGATTCAGGTGGATGTAGTCAATGATAGTTGAAAAATAGTGGGCGTTATCCGCTTCCACCACCATGGCGTGGTATCTGCCCGCGAACAGATGCCCACGCATTCGGTGGCGCGCGTTAAAACGCTGGGTATAAGCGGTCTGGAGCCATTTCATGCCATCCACCAGATTGGCGCGCGCGGTTTGGAAAAGAATGTGGTAGTGATTGGCCATCAGGGCGTAGGCGTACACGGTCCATCCGCTTCTGCGGGACGCCTCCTGAAAAGTCCGCAGAAAGATTTCTCTGTCTTCGTCATCCAGATAAATGGCGTCTCCGCGGTTGCCCTCGCTCTGCACGTGATAGACTGCTCCGGGGTATTCTATTCTCAGGGTGCGGCTCATGCCGGAAGCGTACCGGAAAAGGTCTGAAATGCAAGTTTGTTGTTATTTTTAACCTGACCCCTATTGTGAAAAAAGAAGAGGAAAAAAATACGCTTCCCGGCTCTTCCGCGTTTTCCGGAGGAAGTAAATTTTGCCGGAGAGGCTCCGGGCAAAGGTCTTTGGAAGAAGTCGGATTCACTTTCCGCAATGGCGGCAGGGCGCTTGTGCCGGGGAAAGCATGCCTTTGCCCTGTGTTTTTTCATGAACGGGATGGAGAAACATCCCCGAATACGTCGTCTCTCTGATGCCATGCCCGGATAAGGCGTGAAAGGAAGGCGGGGCGCTGCGGACACGGAGAAAGGAAAATGTCCTTTGGACGGGCCGGGTGTTCGGTTTTGAACGGACATTTCCCGTAATCCGAGGATGGAAGCGGCGTTTTTTTCCGCTATTTCAACGGATGTTAATGCGGAAAGGCAGCCCTTATTGCAGCTTTTCCCTGCGCATGATTTCGGAGAGCACCAGGTAGAGGTCCGTCTTGTTGACCACGCCCAGCAGCAGATCGTTGTTCGGGTTCACAAGGGCCAGGGATTCCGCGCAGTGGGGGCGGGAGAAAATGCCCAGGGCTTCCGGGAGGTGCATGTCCGCAGGAAGCGTAGGCATGTCGCTGCGCAGCACATCCATGGCCAGTACGGCCTGGGCCAGCTCTTTGTTGCGGGCAAAGGCCGCCACGTCTTCCGCCACCACGCTTCCCAGGTATTTGCCGGTCGGGGAAGTGACGAAGATGGGCTGGGCCGGGTTTTTAATGAGCATGGCGGCAATGGTGCCGAATTTGTCCAGGGGATGCACAACGGGCGGATCCTTGCGCGCTACATCCTGAAGCTGTACCTGGGCCAGGGGTTTGTCAAAGGTGCTTCTGGGGCCGAAGGCCAGGGAATCATGGTACATGGACTGGGCTTTGGTGAGCCTGGCCATTCCATAGGAAACCAGCACGCCGATGATCAGGGGGAACATCATTTGCCCGGCCATGGTGAATTCCACCACCAGCACCAGGGAGGTGATCGGGGCGTTCGCAGCTGTAGTGAAAAAGGCGGCCATGCCCACCAGGGAATAGGCGATGGCATGGTCCCCGGGCACCCCCAGCTGGGTAAGAGCCGCGCTGAACAGGAAGCCGCAGACGCTCCCGATAGTCAGGCTGGGGGTCAGGGCGCCCCCCACGGTTCCCACGCCGAAGACGATGGCGACGGTGAATATTTTCAGGAACAGCAGGACGGCGGCTCTCGCGGCGTCGAATTCATAATGAATGAGGGAGGTGATGATATTTTTGCCGTTCCCTACGATTTCCGGGTAAAAGATGGCGATGGCTCCCACCAGCACGCCTGCCGCCGTCAGGCGCACGGGCAGCCATTGGCGCTTGCCGTTCAGGTACCGGCGCGATTTTTTGAGGATGAGGAGCCAGAAACTGGCGACCAGGGAGGCCAGGGCTCCCAGCAGCACGCACCAGAGCACATGCTGGTTGCCCGCCAGAGAAACTTCCTGCTGGAGCTGGTAGATGGGGGCGGGTTCATGGAACAGGCCCATGGTAAAGTACCCCGCGCAGCTGGCAACCAGCAGGGGAGCCAGGAAATCAATAGTCAGCGCGCCCAGAACGATTTCACTTACGAACAGACCGCCCGCCAGGGGCGTATGGAAGGCGGAGGACATGCCGGAGGCGGCGGCGCAGGCCACTACCAGGCGCAGGCGAGGAGCTGAGAGGTGGAAGAAACGCCCCAGGGCGGAGCCCGCTACGGCGGCGGCCTGCACCAGCGGGCCTTCACGGCCGATGGATGCGCCGGAACCTACGGAGAAAACGGCGGACAGGGAACGCAGAAGGCTGGGCTTGGGAGGCACGTATCCATTGCCCAGCGCCACGGCTTCCATGTATTCCGTCGCCTTGGCCGGCACAAAGCGGTGGGTGAAGAGAAGCGTAAGCCCCGCCAAAAGGCCGCCCGCCGCCGGAACGAAGATGCACCAGGCCGGGTCCTGGCTGGCCATTTCCTGAAAGACCTGAATTTGCCTGTAGCTGGTCCGCCCCGTCAGGACGTCCTGCACCAGTTCCACGCCCATTTCAAAGACAAGGGCCATCAGGGCACCCAGCGCTCCGACGACGACCGCCCAGATGAAGATGACCTGCTTGTCCCCCAGCTTGATTTTTTCACGCAGGCTCAACGCCATGCGCAGCCATGACCAGGAAAGGCGCGTCTTTTCCGCAGGCTGGTTTTTCTTGTCCGTCATTGCAGGGCTTGTTGAAGGGACGCCAGGAGGCTGGCTTCATCTCCCGTCCATTCCCCATTGGGGCCCAAGGGGGCGTTTTTATGCCACCGCAGCAATTTCTGCATGGTGGTCAGGTAGCCGGTCACCATGGCGGCGGGCACGCCCAGCATCACAATGAGATGAGCGTTGCGGGAATCGTCCGGCCAGAGGACGCCCTCTGGGCTGATGCCTACGGTGACCTGCATGGAATCCAGCGCGCTGGTGCGTCCGTGGGGGACGGCCAGGCCGTGATCCAGATAGGTGGTCTGCGTTTCCTCACGCAGAAGAACCGCATTCTTGATGTGTCTTAGCTGTCGGTCGTCAAGGACTTCCGCCATGGAATCCGTCAGGGTTTCCAGAGCCTGTGCCTGAGTGGTTGAGGGCTGGAACGTGCGTACGTGAATTTGAAGATTGTCTGCCACCGGGTCTTCTGAAGGCTTTTGGTTTTTCATTCTATGAAGGGAGGCATGATTATCAAGGAAATTCTGGCCTGCATACGGGGGAAGGAGGTTTTCCCCCGTGAATGGGAGGCGGGAAAAAGGGGGAAGAGACCTTTCCGGAGGGGCTTTTTTGACACCATGGCGGCGGAAGAGCCTGCTTTTAGGCTTTTTCTTCAGCGGGAATGAAGCTACCCTGCCGCCATGATGCAGGATTCAGAAGTCATCAAACTCGTCAAGCCCGTACCTTCCGACCGCCTGGCAACCCAGGTGCTGGTGGCATGGTACCATGCGGTGCGCCCCAGGTGGAAAAAGCCGCTGGACCTGGCCATTACGGCCTTTTTTGTGTTGATGGCGCTGTATTCCTTTTCCCTGCGCCCTTTGCCCTTATTCGCCTGGCTGTCCCTGGCCGGGGCGCTGATGGCGATTATCCTGTCCTGGTTTTACGTCCCCTTTCTGGCAAAGGCCGCTCTGGCCGCCAATAAAAAGGTGCCCATGTACCATCAGGAAAAGGATTACGTTTTTCATGAGGATTACCTGACGTTCTCCAGCAAGGGCGTTGCCCCCATGAATATTCCCTACGACCGTTTTTCCACGTTGTGCAGGACGCGCCACGCGTTGCTGTTCCTGTTCGGCAAGAAGCTGGTGCTGTGGCTGCCGCTCCATCTCATGGATGCGGAACAGCTGGAAAGCATCATGCGCAGGTTCCGGAATCATGGCGTGGAAGTGAGGGATGTCTCCTGATGCGGAGGGGCAGCCCGCGCCTTCCTGAAGGAAGGGGCAAATTTGCCGTTTCAGCGCCTTTTTTGTTGAGCGCGGGATGAAAACGGGTAGGGTGTCTCCATGTCACGTTACCATGGAGAACAGGTTCTGGTGGTTCCCCGCGCCGCCTTTGAGGAAGCGGGCTATTTCCAGGGACACCGGGAAGGCGGGGATCATTATCTGAATGCGTTCATGAAGCCGGGCGTCGCCTCGTTCATGGACCGGGAGGCTGCGGAAAATGATCCTTCCCACAAACAGATCATCGCCTATGCCATTTTCTGCCACCAGGGCCGCATTCTGCATTACACGCGCGGAGGCTCCGGCGGCGAGGCCCGCTTGCATGACAAGGGCTCCATCGGCATCGGAGGCCATATCAATCCGGTGGACCGCCAATCCGGCCATGACGACGTTTCCACCTATCTGGCCGGAGTGGAGCGCGAAATCCGCGAGGAACTGGTTATTGACGGGAACTGCACCCAGCGGGTTCTCGGCGTGATTAATGACGATACCAATGACGTGGGGACCGTGCATCTGGGCATTGTCCACCTGTTTGAGCTGGATACGGACCGTGTGCGCGCGAATGAAGCAGCCTTGGCCAATCTCCGTTTTGTTTCTCCGGAGGAACTGTCCGGGGAAATGTTTGAGAAACTGGAGACCTGGTCTCAGCTCGCACTGGAACTGTTTAAAAACAGAGGGGCCTGATCTCCTCCCGTTCCATGAAAAACGCCCGGGGAGGGATGGATGCTTTTCCTTTTCTTCTCCGCCGTTTTTCCGCATGGGAAGCCCCCGCCGGCGTTACGCCGGCGGGGGCTTCTTTTGTCCATCAGGGCCTGAAGAAAACGAAGGGCCTCAATGGGACATTTTTCTGCGCCTCCTCCACAGGAGGGGGGCCAGTCCGGCCAGGGCCAGGGCGGCGCTTCCGGGTTCCGGCACCTGGGCGAAAAGCATGGCGGAATTGGCCTGAAGATCCATGGACATGGCCGCGTCGTACAGAACGCCGTCGTTCAGGAATTTGATGTTGTCCAGGCTGGCAGGTATCTCTGTCAGGGAGAGTGTGTAATTGCTTGTTCCCGTGATGTCCACGACGACCGCATCTGCGGTGAGCCCCTGAAGCGTCAGGGAGGCGTGTTCCCCCAGAATAAGCGTGGTCAGGTTAGAGGTTCCGTTCAGGATAAGGCTGCTTCCCGCCTCAATGGTTACGGTGAGCGCCCCGCCTAGGGAATCCAGCGAGGTGCGGGTCTGGTTGACGGCGGAAACATGGGTGAAGTTACTCAGGGAAGCCTGGAGGCTGTCCACGGTTACATAATCCAGCACCAGGCTCCTGTCTCCGCTTACATTGGTTCCGCCGCTGATGTTTCCGGCGTACTTGTCAAAGCCGTAGGCCGTCGTTCCTGAGGAAAGATTCTGGATGCGTACGGTGGAGTTTCCATCCACCGTTCCGCCGGACCCGCCGCCGGAGATGCTGCCCCAGGAGCTCCCGTTATAAAGCGTGGCCGTGTTTCCGGTGATGGTGACGGACGTGTCCCCCTGAATGGAACCCGCCTTGCCACCGGCGTAAACGTCCCCTTTAACCAGGCCTCCTGTCAAGCAAACCGAGCTTCCTGCCAGGATAGAGCCTCCCTGGCCCGCGCCGTAAACGGAACCGCTGATAACGCCGCCTGTGACGGTGACGTTGGCGCCGCCGGAAATGGAGCCTGTCAGGCCGCCGCCCATAACATTTCCGGTGACGGAGCCGCCATTGATGTAAACATGCGTGTTTCCTCCAATGGTGGTGGTTCCGATCCTGGCATTGGCGAAGATGCCGCCCATGATTTGATGGTTGAAGGTGCCGGAGTTGACCACAATGTCTACATTCCCCTGGATATCCGTGGCATAGGAGCCGACCACAGAGGAGGAATTACTGCTGGTGAAGGTGCCGAAGGAGGCGTTTTCCGCAGAGAATTCCAGATAAACGTTTCCGGTGACGCCGGCGGCGTTCACGGCACCGAAGACCGTGCTTCCGCCTGTGGCGGCATCCGTGAAACGGAGGAAGACGTTCCCGTTGAGCGTGCCGGAAGCTCCGTGAGCTCCGTACCAGGCGGAGGCCTGTCCCTCCTTGGAGATGGTCAGCCAGACGTCCCCCGTGTAGTTGCCGCTGTTCGCATAAATATGAGTGGCGTTTCCGGAGGTAATGGAGACGTTTACGGAATTCCCCGTTCCCCCTGCGGAGGAATCCGCCTGGGCGCGGGCATTAAAGGTACCGGAGCCGGCCAGATTATCAGCGGTTTTGGTGAATCCCTCCGTTTTCCACTCAATATTGCCTTCCGGTGTTCCACTCTGGGTGAAGGAGCCGGAAGAAATAAAAGACTTTTCCGCGTTAAGCGTTCCGGAAGTGGCAGGGGCATAGGAACCCGTGCCGTCCAGGGCCAGGTCGTGCAGAACAGCGGTTCCGCTGCCGTTGTATTGAATGGTGAGGCCGTTGCAGCCGGAGCCGGAGGTAACGGAAAGCGCTTCCCCAATCAGCATGTCCCCCAGCCAGACGTAATAGCCGCCTTTCAGCCCTTCCAGCTCATTGCCGCGGATATATGCCATACGCAGGTTTTCCGCATTGGCGGACATGTCCAGGGAATACAGAATGGCATCGCCCCATTTGATGTAGGCCTCATTAATATTGAGCGTGCCGTAAAAGGAGCTGTTCCCCAGGCTGATGCTGAAATCGGAGGCGGTATCCCATCCGTCTGCTGCGCCGTTTCCCAGAACCAGGTTGCAATCAAAGGTAAAGCCGTTTTGCAGATCCGTCCCTTCCGCCCAGGAATAGGAAATGGAGCTTTCCCCGGATTGCCCCAGGCTGATGCCGTTCTCGTCCACAGTGACATTGGCGAGGGAAAACCCTTTATTTTCCAACTGGCTGTTCGAGCTCCATGCGGGGGATTGCCCGCCCTGGTGAAAATTGATGGCCAGGCCGCCAGCTGCTTTTCTTTCCTGTCCGGCGGTGCGCCCCGCGTAGCCCATGGCCCTGGCGATATTGCCGGCCATAAGCAGATCTCCCTGGGCATTGGGATGGAGGCCGTCGCTGCCGGGGTTGTTGAACATGGAGCTTACGCCGTAGAACGGCGTGGAGGATGTTACGTCAATGATGCCGGCATTGACGTCAATGACCGTGACGTTCTGCCTGCCATTCCCCCATGTTTTCAGACGATCATTGTAATCAGCCACGGCCTGGTGGGTGGCGTCCGAATTGCCGTTGGAGTGCCGGGTCCAGCAGGGAATGGTAAGGATGATGACATTCGCATGTTCATTGGCCTGGAACATGGCCTCCACGATGGTGTCCATATCGTTCAGGAGGTTTTGGGAAACGGAGTCAAGGCGGTTCGCCAGCGTGGCATTGTTTCCGTCAGAAAGGAGATCGTTGGTGCCGATCATCATGAAAAAGGTATCCGGCGTATTGTCTCCGGTGAATGTCTGGCCTGAATAGGCGCTTCCGTTTGCCTTGGTGCCGGAAAGCCCCAGCCAGTTGTTAATGTTGGAGCCGTCAAACCTGCTTCCGTTGCTCCTGCCGGATATTTCCCATGCCCTGGCGCTTGCCTGAGAGGAATGTTCATTGTTGAATATCTGGCCCCCGTAGGAAGTGCCCGCAGTAACTCCCCCGGAATAATTGCCGGTTTTGACGCCTTCCGCCCGGTAGGAAATGCCGTTGTCTGTAAATATTTTATGGAGGTCCCAACGGTAGGAGGCGCTGTTGACCCCGTGGGTGATGGAATCCCCAACGAACATGACGTTTCCCAGTTCCGTGCCCGTCGGGGCAGCGGTTGCTGCGGGGAATGCCGCCGCCAGGGCAGCCAGGAGGGGGAGAGGGAGCCGGACTTTCATCAGAGCGTCAAGGAAAAATGAAAAGGATATTTGAAAAAGAGTGAAGAAAACGTCCATCCCTGAACGGAGCAGGAATGGACGCGGTAAGGAAAAAGTCAGGCCCTGCGGCGGCGCATCAGAAGGATGCCCAGGCCCAGCAGGCCCAGGGAGGCCGCAGCCGGTTCCGGAACGGAGCTCAGGGCGTATGCCGTCATCTGCTCTTCTGTCAAAACCTCCGTGTACAGATCAAAATTGTTCAGGGTATATTCCCCCGTGATTCCATTCGGGGCGGTCCATGTGTTTCCGGAGGCGTCTTTGGCGGAAAAGTTGATCTGGGTCATGTTCTGGCCGCTGAAGGTGGCTCCGCTGCTGAGGCTGCTCAGCGTGGTCAGCGTGGACATGTCGTCCCCCAGCATGGCGGAGATGGAAACATTTCCCCTGTTGAATGTGTAAAACAGGGTCAGGGGGGTGCTGGTGGAATAATCGGAAAACGTTTGCGTTTTCCAGGAAGAGGAAGCAGATGGATTTCCGTTGTAGGCAAAACCTCCGGCGCACAGAGTGAGAGTTCCGGATTCCGTAAGCTGGAATCCCAGACCTTCCAGATTTTTGTAAGAGCCGGTGTTGTAGGTAAACAGCAATCCTACGTTTGAACCTGGAGTGACTCCCAGATCGGAAATGGTGAATGCCATCGTCCAGGAGCCGTTGGCGTTTACACCAAGCGTTGTGGGTGAGGAGACGTTTAGCACATCTCCAGTAGTTCCGTTATAGGCGGTGAGGTTTTTTGAATAAGCCGCATCCAGACCGTCGATGGAAGCCCCGAAAGACAGGCCGCTTCCCATGGCGGCGACCAGGAGAGCAAGATATTTAGTCTTCATCTAAGTTATTGCAATAATTACTAAAAATGTTTCCACGTAAGAAACTTCCGCTTTTTACCGGATTCAAAATCCGTTTGCGGCATTTGATTTTCCCAACAGGGGTAAAGTTCGGAAAACCATGGCGGAAGAAATGGGACGTGAAAAGACCAGATCCCGAAAATACTACTGAAAATCAACGTATTATATTCAACAACACACTTATCGTCAATATTTTTAATTGTCGGCGGATTTTGAATCCGGCAAAAGGTGGCGCATAAGCTGTCAAAGCAGGAGATGGCTTGTCTTATTGAAACCGGCGGGATATCGGAATCAACGACCATGAATTCCTGAAAAACGCGATGAAATTGTTCTGCGGCCTGTTGATCGTGAATGAAGGGGAATTGGGGAAATTTCAACATGGCCTCCGTTTCCGCGGGGAAAAGGGAGAAGGAGTGGTTGAGGGCTTGGCGCTTTCCGGATGGGGGCGGAACAGGAAAAGAGCCCCTCCGTTGGGAATTTCCGTCCCGTGGTTCCTGCTGCCGGGACGGAGAAGGTGGTTGGAGAGCCTCCGTTGTTCCCGGGCCGGAAAATAAATCCTCCGGCAAGCTGTGCTTGCCGGAGGGAGAAAAACAGTCAGGTATATTGCCTGTTGTCAGGGGAAGCGCCTTTATCGCCCGGAAGGGCCATCCATGATAGCCTTGTGGCTCATGTTCCAGCCGCCGCCCAGGGCCGTGTACAGGGAAACCAGCGTGCTGGCGTGCTGGTAATAGTACTGGGAAAGCTGAATCTGCGCGGGGTAGAGGTTCTGCTGGGCGTACAGGACTTCAATGTAGTTGGAAAGGCCTGTGCGGTAGCGCTCAAAGGAGAGTTTTACCGCCGTGTGGTAGGCTTCCACGGCCTCGGACTGGGTGGCGGTGATGCTCCGCAGCTTGTCCCTCTGGATGAGCGTGCTGGAGACTTCCGCCAGGGCGTTGAGAACCGTTTGCTCATAGTCGTTGCTGGCCGCCAGGAATTCCGCCTTGGCCGCTTTTTCGGAAGCCGTCAGCTTGCCCGCCTGGAAGAGGGGGCCGGTCAGATTGGTCCCCAGGCCCCAGCCGCCGCGGCGCCCCTGCACGTGGCGCAGGTCTGCGGAGGCGAGGCCGCCCGCCGCCGTCAGGGAGATGGTCGGGAAGTAGTTGGCAATGGCTACGCCCACCTCGGCATTGGCGGCGCGCAGCTTGTATTCGCTCTGGCGGACATCGGGCCTTCTGGAAAGGATGTAGGCCGGAATGCCGGCGGGAACCTTAACGTTATAGGCGATGTCCCGGGTGCTGCCGGAACGGCGGATATGGCCGGGAGCGCGTCCGGCCAGGACGGAGACCGCATTTTCCAGATTGGCGATTTGCACCTGAATGGCGGGAATCTGGGCCTGGGAGGAAGCCAGGGCCGCCTTGGCGGAAGCCACCTGGAGCCTGTCGCCCACCTGGCCTTCGAGCTGTTCGTCAAACAGGCGCAGGCTTTCGGAATAGGATTCCACGGATTTCTGCACGATGGCAAGCTGTTCGTCCAGCTGGAGGAGCTGGAGGTAGGAGTCCGCCACCTGGCGGAGCAGGGAAAGCATAAGCGCGCGCTGTCCTTCTTCGGAAGCCAGGTAGTCTGCGCGGGCAGCTTCCGTCATCCGGCGCGTCTTGCCCCAGATATCCAGTTCCCAGGAAATGCCGGCGTCAATCGCCCCTGGCGTCAGTGTGTTTCCGGTAGTCTGGACGATGCCGCCTCCGGTATAGTTGGAGCCTTTGCTGACGGAGCCGGAATAATCCGCCCACGGGAAGAGCGGGGCCTCCGTGATGGTGATGTACTGGCGTGCCTTTTCCACGCGCGCCATGGCGGCTTTCAAGTCGCGGTTATTGTTGTAGGTGTCCGTCAGGAGGTCCTGAAGGTCCTTGTTTTTGAAGACTTTCCACCAGGGCAGGTCCGCAATGGATTCCGTCGCCGCGGGGGCTCCCCTGAATGCCGCGGGCATGGGCATGTCCACCGGTTTGAAGTCGGGGCCCATCATGCAGGAGGAAGCGGCAAAAGCCGTTCCCAGAAGGATGGCGCGTGTGATGTATGGGTTTCTTCGCATATGCGTTGAGTCTGTTTTCAGATGGTTGCAAAGGGGGTTACCCTTTTAATGATTCATGGGCTTCGTGGAACAGATGCTTGCGGGCGATGATTTCATCCGGGTCTTCCGTTTCCACCGTCTTACGGGCGACGCGGACGCGGAAGAGTTTCATGATGAAATAGAAGGAGCACGGAATCAGGAAAATGCCCACGACCGTCGCCATCGTCATCCCGGCAATGACCACGATTCCGATGATATTGCGGGAATAAGCGCCGGAACCGGAGGCCAGCGCCAGCGGAACGCAGCCCAGAATGAAAGCGAAGGAAGTCATCAGGATGGGGCGCAGGCGGATTCTGGCGGCGGAAAGCGTCGCTTCCATCAGCGTCTTGCCGCGTTCCATTTCAATGACGGCGAATTCCACAATCAGAATGGCATTCTTGGCCGCCAGTCCGATGAGCATCACCAGGCCGATTTGCGCGTACAGGTTCAATTCATAACCGAACCAGTACAGGCCCAGGAACGCGCCGAGGGCCGCGATGGGCACCGTCATGAAGATGCTGAGGGGCAGGGACCACCGTTCATACAGGGCCGCCAGAATCAGGAAGACAAAGACGGAGGAGAGCAGGAAAATCTGCACGATGCCGATACCGTTCTGGATTTTTTGTTCCTGGTAGCTCATGTCCGCATAGCTGTAGCCCATGTCGGAAGGCATGCTGGCTTCAAAGGTTTTTTCCAGCGCCTCCATGGCCTGGGAGTTGGAGTAGCCCTGGGCGGGCGTGACCATGAGCTTGGATGAGTTGTACAGGTTCTGGCGCAGCAGGAATTCCGGCCCCTTGATATCCGTGATTTTCACGAGGGTGGAAAGGGGGACGGAGCTTCCCGTGTTGTTCTTCACATAGAAGTTTTTGAGCATGTCCGTTCCGGTGCGGTCACTGCCCTGCGCCTGGATGTACACTTGCCACTGCTGGCCGTAAAGGGTGATGTAGTTGATGAACAGGGAACCCATGTAGGCCTGGAGCAGGCTGTTGGCTTCACTGATGCTGACGCCCAGCGTGGCGCATTTTTCTTCATCCAGCCGCACATCTTTCTGTTCCACGGCGAAGGACATCACACTGCGCACGCCGCCGTTGTTGTTCGGGTCGAATATCGGAAGCTTGTTCGCTTCCTTCACAAAGATGTCCGTTTGTTCCGCCAGGTATTCCGTACCCTTGCCGTCGCGGTCTTCCAACATGAAGGTGACGCCGTTGGCGGAACCTACCCCCGCAATGGCCGGAGGCTGGAAGCACATGGTGATGCCTTCGGAAACTTTCGTGGTCAGCAGGGCGTTCAGCTGGGCGGTGACCGCCTGGGCGCTCTGGTCCGGATTGGGGCGTTCCTCCCAGGGCTTGAGCATGACGAAGAAGAAGGCGTTGTTCGTGCTTTGCACGCCCGTCAGCAGGCTGAAGCCGGAGATGGCAATCACGTCTTTTACGTTCGGGTTCTGACGGATGAGTTCGGAGACCTTGTCCGCGGCGGCCGTAGTCAGCTGGAGGGAGCGGGCTTCCGGCATGATCAGGGCCGCGAACAGGTAGCCCTGGTCTTCGTCCGGCAGGAAGCCGTTGGGGATTTTCTTGGCTACGGGGACAATCGCGTAGGCGATCAGAGCCAGCAGCGGAATGGAGATGATGAGCTTGCGGGTCAGGAAGTGGCACACTTTGGTGTAGCCGCTGGCCGTGGCGTCATAACTGCGGTTGAAAACGCGGTAGAAGAATTTCAGCGGGCCTCCCTTGGACGGGTCCTTGGGTTTGAGCAGAATGGCGGACAGCGCCGGGGAGAGCGTCAGCGCGTTGAACGCGGAAATAAGCATGGAAATGGCGATGGTCACGGCAAACTGCTGGAAGAGCGTGCCTGTAATGCCCGGCAGCAGCAGGGAGGGCAGGAACACCGCCGCAAGCACCAGGGCAATGGCGATGACGGGGCCGGAAACTTCCTCCATGGCGGCGAAGGCCGCCTGGCGGGGCGTGAGGCCGCGCTCCATGTGGGATTCCACGGCTTCCACCACCACAATGGCGTCATCCACCACCAGGCCGATGGCCAGCACCATGCCCATGAGGCAGATGGTATTCAACGTGAAGCCCAGGAGCGGAAACAGCGCGAAGGTGGCGATGATGGATACCGGAACGGCGATGGCCGGAATCAGCGTGGCGCGCCAGCCTTGCAGGAAGACGAACACCACCAGGACCACCAGCAGGAGGGCTTCCACCAGCGTGTGCTCAATTTCCTCAATGGAGGCGCGCACGGCCAGCGTGGTGTCCAGCGTCAGGTTGTATTCCATTCCGGCGGGGAAGCTGCGGGAGCGGTCTTCAAAGAGCTTGACCAGAGCGTCCACCGTGTTGATGGCGTTGGAGCCGGGAGCGGCGTACACGGCGATGGCGCCGGAATCCCTGCCGTTGTATTTGCTGGATACGTTGTAAGTCTGGGAGCCCAGCTCCACCTTGGCGATGTCTTTCAGGTAAAGAAGCTTGTTCCCCTCCGCACGGATGATGATGTTGCCGAATTCCTCAGCCGTCTGAAGGCGCCCCTTGGTCTGGATACTGTATGTGAATTCCGTTCCGGGAGGGGCCGGCTCCGCGCCGATCTGGCCGCCGGGAATCACGGTGTTCTGCGCCTGGATGGCGGACTGGACTTCTCCCACGGAGATGTTCTGGGCGGCCATTTTGGTGGTGTCCAGCCAGATGCGCATGGCGTAGCGGCCTGCGCCGAATACCTGCACGTCGCCCACGCCGGGAACGCGTTTCACGGGGTCCACCAGGCTCACGTAGGCATAGTTGCTCAGGAAAATGGCGTTCAGGCTGTCATCCGGAGAATACAGGTTGATTACGGCCAGCGGGCTGCCTGTGGACTGCGTGATGGTGATGCCCATCTGGGAGACCTCCGCGGGAATCTGGGCGGTGGCCTGCCCGTAGCGCATGTAGGCCAGCGTCTGGTCCATGTTGGGGTCCGTGCCAACTTCAAAGACGATGCTCAGGGAGCAGATGCCGTTGTTGGCGTTGGTGGAAGTCATGTAATCCATCCCCACGACGCCGGAAATGGACTGCTCAATGGGGGAGGCTACGGAATTGGCCACCGTCTCCGCATTCGCGCCCGGGTAGGTCGCCTGCATCTTGATGGTGGGCGGGACGATATTCGGATACTGCTCAATGGGCAGCCCCATCAGGGACAGGCCGCCGAGCAGGATCATCACGATCGAGATGACGATGGCAATGGTCGGGTGTTTGATGAAGAAGCTGGACATGGCGTTAAATCATGAAAATGCGCGGGAAAAGGGAAGATGCTGGGTCTCCGGATAAGGGAGGTTACTTGGCGGACGGCTGGGCTTCTCCATCCTTCATGCCTTCCGGCGTCCTGGCCTTTTCAAAGGACTGGGCCCCTATGGAGGGCATGACGGGCTGGGAAACTACGGGCTTGTAGGGAAGCGGTTTGACGGGGGCTTGTCCCTGCACCTTGGCCGCCTGCATGATTCCCTCCACCACGATGGGGCTGTCCTTCGTGAAGGTGGAGTGCGGCATGGGAATGATGTTGATTACCTGCATGCCGTCAACAACGGGGCCGAGGTTGACGACCTGCATGTGGGGAATGTTCTTGTCATCCAGGTAAATGATGAATTTGGCGCTCTGGGCGGACAGAATGGCGCGCGGAGGCACCAGCGCGGCGTTTTCCAGCGTTTTCACCGTGGCGCGGACGCGGACGAACATGCCGGGCCGCAGCGTCAGGTTCGGATTGGGAATGTGCCCGACGATGTTGATGGTGCCGGTCTGGGCATCCACATTCCTGTCAATGGCCACGGGTTCGCCCTGCATGGGATATTCCGTGCCGTTGGCAAGAATCACGTCAAATTTGAGGTGCTTCTGCCTGGTCAGATTATTGTCCATGGAGTTCAGGAAATCCCGTTCGCTCACGGAGAAATCCACCCGGATGGGGTCAATGGAGGAAATGGTGGTCAGCGGCGTGGGGCTGGAGGGCGTCAGCAGGTTGCCGATGGAAGGGGTTGCCAGGCCGGCCAGGCCGGAAATGGGGGCTGTAATGGTGGTGAATTTAAGATTGATTTTTGCTTCATCTACCTGGGCCTTTGCCGTGGCGATGGCGGCTTCCGTTTCCTGGACCTGCTGCAGGGCGTCGTCCAGCTGCTTGCGGCTGACGGAGCCGGTTTTCACCAGCGGGGTGTAGCGTTCCACGTCCAGCTTGTATTTTTTCAGCGTGGCTTCATATTGTTCCAGTCTCCCCTGGGCCTGGTCCAGCGTTGCCTGGAACGGGCGGGGATCAATCTGGAAAAGCACCTGGCCCTTCTTGACATAAGCGCCGTCCCGGTAATCCTTGGAAAGAAGGTATCCCGTGACCTGGGAACGGATTTCGGCATCTTCCGTGCCGCGCAGGGTGCCCACCCATTCCTGCCTGATGGGAACATCCTTCGTGACCAGTTTGGTCACCTGCACTTCGGGAACGAGCGCCGGCGCCTGGGCTGCGGAATCCTTTTCCCCTTCGCAGGAAGTTAACATGATCACCGGGGAGCAAAGGAGCAGGGTTGTGGCGGCAAACGTCAAAGGCTTGTTATACATAAATGAATGCGGTTGGTTGCGGCTGGTGCCGGAAGGTGCGGCAAAGCGAAAGAATTTTCTCTTCTTTTTCTTACAAAGTCAACGCAAAGATGTGTTCTGAATTCTGCAAAATATCTGTAACCTTTGCATAATGAAAGGATAATTTAATTAAACAAATGTATAATATGTGATTTGTCCCGGTACCGCTTGGAAGCGGCTGCTGCGGTTTGGGGCTCCTTTATTTCAGGATGCCAGCCGCCTCTTGCGGAGCATGGCGTCCATGCGCGGCTTTCTTCCCATGAAATCCATGAACTGCCGCATGGGCGGGACCGCATAGCCTTTTTCCAGAATGGTTTTCCGGAATTTTCCTGCCGTTTCCCTGTCCGGTCCTCCGGCCCGTTCAAAGGCTTCAAAAATATCCTTGTCCAGAACTTCCGCCCATTGGTAGGAGAAATAAAAGGAGGCATAGCCCGCAGGAGAGGAAAACAAGTGACGCGCCGTGCGCAGCTTGCCGGCTCTTTTGAAATCTTTGAAATAATCCATATCTCCCGCTACGGAGGAATCCACATTATCGAGAGAGCCGGCGGAGAAGCGTTCCGGTTCCGAATGCACGGCCAGGTCCATCTTTGCGTACAGGAGCTGCCCGGCCAGCGCGAGGGCAGGCGTATTGCCGCGGGAGGCGTCCAGAGCGTTCAGCATTTCCTCCGGAAAGGGGAATCCCGTTTGTTCATGACGCGCAAAGCTTTTCAGCACGTCCGGCCGCCAGCACCAGTTTTCCATGAATTGGGAGGGGACTTCCACAAAATCCCGCGGCACGCTGGTTCCCGCCAGGGAAGGAATGGAAACCCTGGTAAACATCAGGTGCAGCAAGTGGCCGAACTCATGGAATAAAGTCCTGACTTCCCGGTGGGACAGTGTCACCGTGTCTCCTGCCGAGGGGGGATGGATATTGAGGCAGACCATGCCCAGGCGCGGTTTGCCCGGGGTTTCCGGCGTGGACGGGCTGCCCGTATCCAGGGTGTTCATCCACGCTCCGGCCCGTTTATTGCTACGGGAGAAAATATCCAGGTAAAAAGAACCCAGTCGGTCGCCGTTGCCGTCGTCAATCGTGAAAAAGCGCACGTCCGGATGCCAGACTTCCACGGCTCCGGCGGATTCGCCTGCCGGGATGCCGGAGAGGGACTGCCGCGTCGGAATCTCCTTCACGCGGATGCCGTACAGCCGCTCCGCCAGGGAAAACAGGCCGTCCAGCACGTGGGGAAGGGGAAAGTGGCGGCGCAGTTCTTCCTGGTCCAGCCGGAAATGTTCTTCTGCCCGGAGATTGGCGTAATAGGCCACGTCCCAGGGATTCAGTCGGGCGTTTTCCTGCCCCGTAAGGCGGGCTTTCAGGCTGCGGAGCGTTTCCATTTCACGGAAAAAGGGGGCCTTGATCTTGTCCAGCAGCTCATTGACGAACTTTATGGCGTTTTCCCCATTTTCCGCCATGCTCTCGCGCAGGGCGTAATCCGGGTATTCCTTATATCCGCACAAATGCGCCTTTTCACGGCGCAGGGAAAGGATTTCCCTGATGACGGGTTCCGTGTCGCATGCTCCCGTAGCCAGAGACTGGCGGTGTTCCCATAAATCTTTCCGGCATTCTTCCCTCCGGGCTTTTTCCATGACCCGGGCGGAAGCCGCGGAATCCAGCGTAAACGTCCAGCCCGGATCGGACTGGCCGGGATGGCGCCTCAGGAACTCCTTGCGCGCCTGTTGCAGGGCGCTTCCGTCTATCCCTTCCAGAAGAGCGGCGTCCCGCACCGTCCAGGTCCAGGATTTCCTGGCGTCCATGTACAAATTGTTGAAACGCTGGGAGGCGAGCGTCAGTTCCCTGTCAATGGCCTCAAGCCGTGCGCGCTTGTCCGGCGGCAGATCAGCGCCGTTGTCCCGGAAGCTCTGCATGCTTAGTTCCATGTACCGTTTCTGTTCGGGAGTCAGATGGGTTTGCCGCAGGCGTTCCTCCGCGGTTTTCAGGACTTTCCACAGGGCCTGGTCTTTCGTGACGGAGGAAAGGAAGGCGGACACGCGGGGAGCGACCGAATCCATGGCCTTGCGAAGTTCCCCGCTGTCGCACAGGCTTTTCAGGACATAGGCCTTGCACATGCCTTCCGTAAGGAGGCCATTGCTTTTCTCCAGCGCTCCGAATGTATTTTCATACGTCATTTCCTCCGGACGGAGGCGGCTGATTTCCTCTACGGAGGCCCGGGTGCGGCGCATGGCTTCCTGAATATCCGGTTCCAGTTTGTCCGGAGTCAGCCGGCTCCAGCGGATGGGACGCCCCTTGTCCAGGAAAGGGTGGGCGGAAGAGGCCGCCGGGGAGGGGAAGGCCATGGAGAAAAAGAGGAAAAGGAGGTAGAAACACTGCCTGAGTAAACTCATGGCGGCCATTCTACTGGAAGCCGGTTTCTCCTTCAAGCCTTGCGCTTTTCGTGTCTGCATCAGGGGAAAAGCCGGGGCCCGGTCTTGAACGGCTTCCCGTTTGCATGTATGAATCAAGGGGATGTCCACCAAAATCTTTCTCTATGATACTACGTTGCGGGACGGCGCGCAGAGTGAAGACGTCAATTTGAGCGCGACGGACAAGGTCCGCATCGCCCGCCAGCTGGATTATCTGGGCATGGATTACATTGAGGGCGGCTGGCCCGGCGCCAATCCGGTGGAAACGGAATTTTTCAACGCCATGAGAGGTGTCGGACTAAGGAATGCAAAGCTGGCCGCCTTTGGAAGCACGCACCATCCTTCCCATACTCCGGAGACGGACCCCACGCTGGCCGCCCTGATATCCAGCGGCGCGCGGGTGGCCGCGGTTTTTGGGAAATCCTGCCCCCGCCATGTGGAAGTGGCCTTGGGCATTTCCCGGGAACGCAATCTGGAAATCATCGGCAATTCCATTTCCTTCCTTAAGAAAAATATGGAAGAAGCCTTTTTTGACGCAGAACACTTTTTTGACGGCTTCAAGCGGGAGCCGGAATACGCCCTGGCTGTGCTCCGGACAGCCTGGGAACATGGAGCGGACTGCCTGGTGCTGTGCGATACCAACGGAGGCACCATGCCGGAGGAAATCAGCTCCATTATCAGGACGGTCAGGGAACGCCTGCCGCATGCCCTTCTGGGCATCCACGCCCACAATGACTGTGAACTGGCCGTCGCCAACAGCCTGGCCGCGGTAAACAGCGGAGCCATCCAGGTGCAGGGGACCGTAAACGGCATCGGGGAGCGTTGCGGAAATGCCAATCTTTGTTCCGTCATCCCCAACCTCCAGGTGAAGATGAAAGGATTTTCCTGCCTCAGCGGCGCTTCCCTGACGCGGCTCAAATCCACTGCCGCCTTTGTCTCGGAAGTATCCAATCTGGCGCCTTTCCGGCGGCAGCCCTTCGTAGGGAACGCCGCTTTCGCCCACAAGGGCGGAGTGCATGTCAGCGCGATCATGAAGGAAGCCGCTTTGTACGAGCACATCGACCCCTCCCTGGTGGGGAACGCCCAGCGCGTGCTGATGACGGAGCAGGGCGGCAGGAGCAACATCCTTTCCCTGTCCCGCACCCTGGGTTTTGAACTGGAAAAGGGGGACCCCCTTCTGGACGTGCTTTCCGCCGCCGTGAAGAAAAATGCCGCACTGGGGTATGATTACGTGGCCGCCCCGGCCAGCGCGGAGCTGCTCTTCCTGCGGCACATGCCGGACAATGCCTTGAAACCGTATTTCAACATCCTGCGCACTGTGGTGCTGACCTCACGCCATGAAATGGACCCGGACATGATGGTGGAAGCCTCCCTCAAGCTGGATGTCCACGGCAATGTGGAGCACACCGCCGCCGGGGGCTTTGGCCCCGTGCATGCGCTGGACAGGGCCCTGCGCCGCGCCCTGACGCGCTGGTATCCGGAATTGGAACAGATGCACCTCATCGACTACAAGGTGCGCGTGCTTTCCCCCACCCGGACGAACATTCCGGAGGCGGAGGATGAAAACGGCACCGGCTCCAATGTCCGCGTGCTTATTGAGTCCTCGGACGGCGTCGCCACCTGGACCACCGTGGGCGTTTCCTACAACATTATTGAGGCCAGCCTGGAAGCCCTGGCGGACGCCGTCACGTACAAGCTCTACAAGACGGAGCAGGCCAGATGGCGTGCGGAATGCTGAGGTGCGGCGCTCCTTCCCAGGGGACGTGGGCGCCCCTCATGGCTTTTCCTTTTTCTTCCCGTTCCTTTGCGAGGGGCGGGCCGGAAGCTGAAGGGCGGAAAAGGTTCCTCCTGTCGGTTGAATGGCTCAAAATGAACAGGAAGAGGAGCAATGAGCTTCGTGAACAGGTTCGGGCGACGGTGTCCTTTTTTGAGACGGCTCCTGTGTTCTTTCCTGTTCTCCATTCATGTTGGTCAACCACGTTGCCGCAGTTAACGCTGGATTGCTGCCAGTTTGCCCGGAGAACGGATGCCCTGCCGGGAAAATACCGTTATTTTTCCGGTTTTTGCTTCCCGGCCGCATCTGCCGGGATAAATAAAACATTGACCCGCCAGCGGGGAAGCTTTATCCTGAAATCCTCATTCAACCAGAGGTAGATTACAGCCGTGGAGGACGATATTATTTGTACAGAAAAAATCATTGCGGAACGCAAGACGTTCTTTCTTGATCTCAAACAGAATGCGCGCGGCAAAGTGGTGCGTATTACGGAAAAGGTGAGCTCCAACCGGGACCGGATTATGGTGCCTGCGGAAATTTTGGATGATTTCATCGCCGCTCTCCAGGATATCCGGGAGACCCTGAAGCAGCAGGGGGAATAAATTTTCCCCCTCCCTCCTGTTTTTTATTTCACCAATAGCGGGGCTGCGGCCGTCCCGCCATTTCTTAGTATCCGGGGCATTGCAAATCCGGCGGGCAAAAAGCCGTTTTGTCTGAATTAGGCGTTGTCAAAAATAAAAAAGGGAGTATTTTTACTTCCCGGTTTTGCCGTCCCCTTTTTTCATATCCCGGAGCATTCTGCATTCCGGAGGCGCGGGGCCGGAATGTTGATGCAACCATGAATATTTCAGAGATATGACGACACAACAGGAATTGACTCCGGAATTGATACGGGCTGCGCTGACCACGGTAAAATTTCCGGGGTTCAGCCGCGATATCGTATCTTTCGGGCTGGTGAAAAAGATTGACATTGACGCTGAAAACAACGTCACGATTGATTTGGTGATTGAGAGCAAAAATGCGGATATTCCCCGTTACATTTTTGAAGGCGTTCACGGCGTGATGAAGCATTTGCCCGGCGTGAAGCACTGCGACGTTAATATCGAGCATAAGGCTCCGGAAGCCAAAAAAGGAATCAATGACGATCCCTCTACCTGGAAATCCTCCGTTCCCGGCGCCAAGCACGTCATTGCCGTGGCTTCCGGCAAGGGCGGGGTGGGCAAATCCACCGTTTCCGCGAACCTGGCGGTGGCCCTGAGCAAGCTGGGGTATTCCGTCGGTCTGGTGGACCTGGATATTTACGGCCCTTCCATGTCCCTGATGTTCGGCACCAAGGAACGCCCCGGAGCCAATGAGAATGACGAATTTATCCCGGTAACGGCCCATGGCGTGAAACTTCTTTCCATGGGGCTGCTGATTAATGAATCCGATCCTGTAGCGGTGCGCGGTCCTCTGGCGACACGCTACGTCCAGCAGTTCCTGCGCAACGTGGCATGGGGGGATGTGGATTTTCTGATTCTGGACCTGCCTCCCGGCACCGGAGACATTCAGCTGACCATTGTCCAGACGGCCGAACTGGACGGCGTGGTGGTAGTGACCACCCCGCAGGAAGTGGCGCTGATTGACGCCCGCAAGGCGATCGGCCTCTTTGAACGGGTGGAAACCCCCATTCTGGGCATAATTGAAAACATGAGTTATTTCCAGTGCCCCTCTGACGGCAAGATTTACCATATCTTTGGCGAAGGAGGCGGCGAACGGGAAGCGGCTAAACTGGGAGTGCCCCTGCTCGGCAAGATTCCGCTGGATATTTCCACCCGCTTCGGCGGGGACGAAGGCCGCCCCGTGGCCCTGGAAGATCCCGGGCAAAATCCGGTTTCCGCCGCGTTCCGCCAGGTGGCTGAACAATGTGCCCGCGTGGTGCTTGACCGCTGAATGTCCCGGACGGGGCGGAAGGCCCGGTACGGTTGGTAACCCTTAAATTTGAAGCCGGATTGGAGCCTGCCGCTCCGGTCCGGCTTGTTTGCCGGCATGTTCCGGCTCCTTTGAATGAGGAATGCATGGAAGGAAATAAAAAATGAATAAGACGTGGAATTTGAAGGAAATGAAAAAGTTGATACCGCTGGCCCTTCCGGTGCTGGTGGTCAACCTCTCCATTGTGGGCATGGGGGCGGTGGACGCTATTGTGGCCGGGCGCGCCGGCGTGACGGACATGGCCGCCGTGGCCCTGGGGTCTTCCGTGTACCTGCCCGTGGCTCTCTTCGCCTGCGGCGTGCTGATGATCATCGGCCCCGTGATTGCCAACATGCGGGGGAAAAGCCATGAAAGCCGCGTGGGCTACATGACCAACCACGGCCTGTGGCTGGCGTTGATGCTCAGCCTGGTTTCCATGCCGGTCATTTATGTGTTGAGAAATGTATTCGGCTGGATTTCCGATGACGCCGCCATGTGCCGGATGGCTTCCGCCTACATGTTCGCCATTATGTGGGGCCTTCCCGCCAACCTGGGATTCGTGGCCCTGAAGAGCCTGAACGAAGGCTCCAACATGACGCGTCCCGCCATGTACGTGGGATTGTGCGGCCTGCTGCTCAACATTCCCCTGAACTACATGTTCGTCTTCGGCATGTACGGTTTTCCCCGCATGGGCGGAGCGGGGTGCGGCGCGGCCACGGCAGTCATTTTCTACATTGAATTCCTGCTGATGTTCCTGCTGGTTTACTTCAATCCCAAGCACAGGCCGTACCGCAGGCACATCATTTCCTGGCGGCGGCCTACGCCTTCCGTCATCACGCACCTGGTGCGTCTGGGCGTGCCGATAGGCGTTTCCCAGCTGTGCGAGGTGATGCTCTTCTGCGCGGCGGCTCTGGTGCTGGCTCCGCTGGGAGAGACTCAGGTGGCGAGCCACCAGATTGCCGGGAACGTGGGAGGCCTGGTGTTCATGCTCCCGCTCTCCGTAGGGCTGGCGGCTTCCATCCGCGTGGCGTACCATCACGGCAGGAATGACCTGGCAGGCACCAGATCCGCCATTCTGTCCTCCTACGTGCTGGTGCTCACCATCTGTCTGTGCACCTTTGGAGGCATCACCCTGTTCCGCGAGCAGATTGTGCACCTGTACAATGACTCGGAGCTGATTGTCAGCACGGCTTCCGTCCTGCTGGTTTTGGCGGCGGCCTACCAGCTTCCGGACTGTTTGCAGGTGCTTTCCGTCGGGGTTCTGAGAGGATTCCGGGACACGGCGTCCATTACCTTCATTACGTTCTTCTCTTATTGGATGGTAGGATTTCCGGCGTGCTACATCCTCGCCCGTACGGACTGGATTGTCCCGGCCATGGGAGCGCGCGGCATCTGGACGGGATTCATCATCGGCTTGTCTGTAGCGGCGGTGCTGCTGCTCTGGCGCGTCGTCCGTACCGTTAAACGGGAGTTTAAGATGATGCGGCTCCATGAACAGTAAGGGACGCCCCCTCCTGTTTTTATGGAGAGGTTAATTCCCCTCTTTTTCCGGGATTGCCTTCTCAGCAGGGATGAGTTTTCCTTGTTCCAGGCTTCGCGGGTAGGGGAAGAGTTTTTTCTCTTCGCCAAATTTTACGGTCATTCGGCCGGAGGATTCGTCCAACTTTACTACAATGCCCGTGCCGTATTCCCGGTGGGTAAGGAGCGTCCCTTTACGAATACGCACGTTCGGAGCGGGCGGAGGTTCCTCTTCTTCCTCTTCCGGACGGCAGGCGATGCGGTCATCCGCCGTTGGGGAGGGAAGGGCTTTTTCCTCTACAGCGCCGGCCATGGAATCCTGCTGGGCCCCGGCCATCATTTCATAGTCTTCCCGGCTCAGGACGGTAGCGTACAGCCCCACGTTTTCCTCCGCGTGACGATTGATACCCGTATAAACAAGACTGGCGTCTTCATACCGTTTGAACTTGTACACGGCATCATTCATCAGAGCTTCATTAAAGACGTTCAGGCTGACGAGCAGTTCAAAATCTTTTTCCGTCAGCCCGGTTACTTTCCGGAACAGATGCGGCTCCAGTTGGGTGATCACATCTTTCAGGCAGTATTCCCGGAAGTCTGACAGATACATGAAGATGGGGATTCTGGCGGCAAATTTGATCAGTTTCTGCTGTATCTGCCTGCGCAGGGATTTGATTTCCTTTTCTTCCTGTGAGAGGTCTTTTTTTTCCTTAGGGGTCAGATCGTCTTTTCCTTTGCGCATTCCTTTGACGGCATCTGATTTGTTGATAATGGTCTCAAGATCACTGTTCAGATTGCGGAAGCCTTCAATGCTCATCAGGGCATCCATGGCTTCCCGGCTGGCAAGCAGGCGCTGCAGGGTGACGTTATCCACATTGACCAGCAGGGCGCTTTCCCAGCGTCTGGCCAGCAGGGTGGCGCTGGTTCCCGCCATGGCCATATCCAGTATTTCCGCGGCTTCCACCTGTTTCATGGCGCTGCCGTCGTAGGCCAGCACGGGAAGAAAGCTGATGAACTCCTTCACCTTGGTTTCCGGATTGCCCGGGTTGGCGTTCAGGCGGCAGCTGTAGTCAGCTATTTGCTTAAGGGCGCGGTCCAGGGCAAAGTCAAAGACGTAGCAGTTGGGTTTGACGATTTCTTTTTTCCCCGGCTGATCACTGTCCACCGTCCACGGGCTTTGCACCCGGAAGGCTGCCTGAAAGTAGGTTTCCGGGCTGGAGAGATTGCGCAGCATGAAGATGCCGGCCCAGGGCTTGACGGTAACGCCCGTGGTCAATTTGCCGCAAGAGAGCGTAATGGTTTTACTTTCCAGCGGATTGCCGCCCATGGCCTTCAACACGGGCGGCAGGGCGTTCGCCCCCGTGCCGGCTTCCGGTCCGGCGCAGACGATGACCTGATAGTCGTGGTAAAAGGTATTCTGACGTTGTTGCAGCAGGTTGTTCATGGCGTGGCAGGAAGCCACATCCGGCAGGAACCACAGGGTATGGTTGAGCAAACTCATCAGCCGGGTATCCGAGTAAGGCATGGGGGGCTTTTTGCCGCCCAGCTTCAGCTCATCCGTCGCCGCGGCATGATGGGAGCCGCGGATCAGATCCAGCCATTTCTGGACGTATTCTTCATGAATAAAACGGGCTTTATTCCCTTTCCCTTCCGCCTGGAAGAAGACGTTCAGGTCAAATTCGTTGAACTCTCCCCCCATAGCGATTTGCCGGATGTCCTCCGGCATGCGGTAAGTGAGCAGCACCATGCGCGGCAGGGCGGCATACGGGTTATTTTCCCCCTGCCAGGCAGCCTTGGCGCGCTGCTCATCGGAATACGTCCAGCTGTAAATTTGTTCTTCAATAAACTCGCCGGAGTTCAGGGCGCGGAACGGCGTTCCGGAAAGGTACAGGTAGTGGTCCGCAGTGATAGGCAGATCCTGTTCATCGCAGACATTGCCGGTGTTGGTTTCCGGGGGCGCGGTGTTGTATTCTTCTTCCTCATCCTCCATCAGGAACAGAGCTTTGGCGTTTTCCTTCCACGCCCCAAAGTGGTATTCGTCAAAGATAACCAGATCCCAGTTGATTTCCCGCACCCATTCATGCTGGGGCTTGATGCCGCCCGTTTCCTTATTCACCCCCAGAAAGTCCTGAAAGGAGCCGAAGCACACAATAGGCTGTCCGGCGTCCGCCTGCCGGTATTGCTCGTCAATGGGCTGGGCGTCCGGCCCTTGTTCCCGGCAGATGAATTGCCAGCCTTCAAAGTCCAGGTGCGTTTCCAGGTCTTCCTTCCACGCCGTCTGCACCGCCGGCTTGAAGGTCAGGATGAGCGCCCGGCGCGCGTTCAACCGCCGTGCCAGCTGGTAAGCGGCAAAGGTTTTGCCAAAGCGCATTTTGGCGTTCCACAGAAAACGCGGCGTGCGTCCATCCGCGCGTTCCGCTTTAAAGTAGTTCAGCGTCCGCTCCACGGCTTCCGCCTGTTCCGGGCGCATGGTAAAATCCCTGGTACGGTTTTCCATGTTGGCCGTCCGGGTGCGCACCGCCAGCCATGCCGCCCTGATTTCTTTCTCCGTACAGCGGAACCATTCTCCGCCCACTCCCTCCACGCCTTTTTTCTCCAGCATCCGGTGTACGGCATGGTCCGTAAAGCTGCTTCCATCTTCATACAGAGCCGGTTCCGCGAAGATAACCCGGTAGGGTTTCTTCCCTTCCGGCCTCAAGGTAGGGTACTGCTGCGCTACGCGTTTTTCCACATCCACCGCCGTATATCCTACTTTTAGACAACCGGGATAGCTGGCGTCCTCATAGGCATAAATCATTGGCCGTGCGCTCGTCTTCCCTTCAAAAAAACGCCCGTTCTTTTCCATGACTTTTGCTCCTCTTTTTCTTGCTCCCGTTAACCTTCCATCGGACGGATCATACTTTCTATGAATTCTATTTCTTCTCCCGTTAAACCATATTTTGCGTAAAGTTCTTCATCCGTCCACGCCTTACTAAAATCCTGCATTGGTACGAAGGAATAGACTTGTTTGGAAGCATCTTGCGTGTTTTTTTTCAATAATACCATGAAGCGGAAGAATTTTGTTTTAATATAGCTTATTACGTTTTCAGCTTCTTCCTTGGCATTAAAAGGGCCTATTACTAGGTAAGTTTCTGTACAGCAACTTCCGGGTTCTCCTAAGAAGGGCTTCCCCAATACAAAATAAGGAAATGCTCCTCGTTCTCCGTATGCTCTTGAAATAAATACCTTATATTTGTTTATCCATTCCTGATTTTGAGTAATCTCGGAAGGTTTAATATACCCTGGATACTTAGCTATATTTTTGTTAGAATAAATTTTTACGCTTCTGCTCTCAGTCTTTTCTTTACCTTGTACATAGGTACGTAAACCGAATGGTTTTTGAGAACTTATTATATTATTAAAATTTGATTTTTGTTTAACTTTTTTATAAATATGAATAGCTTGATTAAAACGAATGTATGTGTCAGCTTGTTTCTCTAAAAGAGGGCGAATAAGTTCATCTTTTTTATCGTTTAAGATAGTTCTAATCAAACAGTCACCTTTGTTATCTCTATCCCATAAAAAATAACAAATTCCGCCGGAAATATCTACTCCTGGAAAACATTCTGTTGAATTGAAATAATCACAAATAAATCTTAAATGTCTATCGTTCAGCATCTGTTTTCTGAACATATTTAATCCTCTACCTCCAGAAAACCAGCGCGCAGGTATAATCATAGACAAATAACGAGGTTGTAATTTTTGTGCACTATCTACAAATAAGTTGTAAATGGGGATAGCACTTGCTCCGTTGCCTCCATCATCAAGTTGATACGGGGGATTGCCGATGATGACATCAAAGTTCATAGGAAACAGGTTATTCGGATTGTTGGCGTGGATGAATTCGTAAGCGTGGCTTTCCAGTCCCTCTTGTCGTGCCTGTTCTCCATAGGCGGCTTGAGAGGCGCCGCAAAAGACGCATTTGCCGCCCCTCCAGGTGTGTGTGATGTGTTTGTAGCGGATGTTGCCCTCGGCATTGTCAAAACGAACGACGGAGTAAGGCCCATTGGGGTATTTGGAACAATACACTCCGCGGCGGGCGAGAAGGGACGTCAGCTCCGTAATGGCGATGCCGAAGAGCTGATTTCTGAAAATGTGTTCCAGGCGCTCCTCCCGGTTTGGGAGGTGAGCTTCCAACCCCTTGTTGAGCCTTTTGGCAATTTCCCTCAGAAAGACGCCGCTCTTGCAGCAGGGGTCCAGAAAGGTAACGGAAGGGTCGGAAAAAAGCTCCTGCGGGAGCAGATCCAGCATGGCGTTGGCAATCTCCGGCGGCGTGAACACCTCGTCACTGGAAAGATTGGCCAGACAGCTCAATACGTCAGGGTTATGGATGTTATTGTTCATGATTCCGCTTCCGGCAGTTTGCGGTAATCCATGGGGGGGAATTCCCGCGTCGGAGATTTGGGAACGTATTGCAGGGAAAGTTCCCCTTCCGCCTGTTCCAGGGAAGTCCGGGCGCTTTGATCACGCAGGAGTTCATCCTGGTGGAAATCCCGGCGTTTGATGAGGGTTCCGCCCACGGCGGACCATTCGGAAAAGAGGATAGGCTCCTGAGTATCCTGGGCGGAAGCATCTACTTTTTTCATGCTCAGGGCGTTGCCGTTAAGAATATTGCGTTCCAGGATAAAGCGGACGGTTTTCTGGCATTCCGCGGAGGGCGGACGTTTTAAACGCCGTTCATATTCCGTCAGCCACAGGGTCAGCAGGCGTTCCCGGCAGGAGCGGACGTTATCCGCCAGCAATTCCACCCCATAGATAGACATGAGAGCCAGCACGGCGCGGAACTCATAATCCGCCGGGGAACTGCCGTATTGCCGGCGGACGGTTGCCAGCTTCCTCAACAGGATAGGGGCCAGAAAGGCTCCTTCTCCGCATGCCGGTTCCAGAAAGCGGCTGTCAATGCGTTCCGCTTCATGCGCCACCAGGTTGAGCATGTCATTCACCAGCCAGTCAGGGGTGAATACTTCTCCGTGTTCCGCTACCCGTTTACGGGATTTAATTTGAGATAACTCTGACGATAAGGAACCCACTTGGGGAAAATAGGCTGATTCCTAATCAGCAAGAGTCCTATCCATGTTTTTTAAGTGTTTTTACAGTGATAAAATGAGGGAAAATAAAATTTCCATATCTGCGGGTGAAAGTATCAAATTCCCATTTATGCACGTATTTCCTTATTATTTTTCAGTTCTTTCCGTTTTAGACTTGATGCTGATTAGGAATCCGTTTGCTTATCTTTGCTTCATGACTCAACAGGAATTGACGGAAGAAGAGGCCCTGCTCATTTGCTGGATGCGTAAAAAACGCGTGCAGGCCGCGGAAATGATGGTCATGGCGCGCTTGCTCCGGGGAGTGTCGGCCGGGATGGCCGGGCGGCTGCAATGCGTGGAGCTGGGGATTAAGGAATGGAAAGCGATGAAAAAGACGGTCAGTTTTTCCGTTTGCGTGGCGGAGTCCCTGAAAGCCCGGGCGCATCGGCGGCGACGCACGCTGGAAGAAATCCGGTGCGTTACGGCGCGGATGGTGAAGTCATGGCCGGAATTGAGGCATAAGATGATGCGGGGACTGAGGCGGGAGGATTGCCAGCGCATCCTGAATATATTCCCGACGGCCAGCGGACGGCGCAAGGCGCGCGTCATTCTGCACGGAATATGCGCTTTTGCCTGCCGCAGAGGATGGGCGGGGAAGAACCCGGCAGCGGAGACGCCGTGCCCGCTGGTGAAGGAAAGAAGGGTGCCTGTGCTGACGCCGGAGGAGTGCCGGAAGCTGATGACGGCGGCGCGGGAGGTGTGCGGCGGCGAGTGTCTGCCGGCAGCCGTGCTGATGCTGTATGCCGGAGTGCGTCCGCAGGAGGTCAGAAGGCTTCAATTCCGGCATATCAGGCTGGAAGAAAAAGCGGCGCTCATTCCGGCGCGGCATTCCAAGACGGGAGGGGCGCGGCGGGTGACCCTTCGGCCGGCGGCGTTGCGGTATTTGCGGGCTTTCCGGCATCATTCCGGGGAAGAACCGTTGTGCCCGGCAGGATGGGAACGCAAGTGGCGGCTGGTGCGCGCCCGTGCCGGCTGGAATAACAGCCGGCCATGGGTGCAGGATGTGTTAAGGCACACTTTTGCCAGTTACCACGCGCTGGAATTCCGGGATTATGCCGGCTTGCAATGGGAGATGGGGCACCAAAACGCCCATTTATTGAAAACCAGATATCTGAATATGGATGAAATCAGAAGGCAGGATGCCCGTGCTTTCTGGTTGGCGGCGTAAGTCCCCCTATCTGTGGGAAAACAGAGTGGTTGAATAAGAAGCAGGAGCGTTCATGCAAAGCGGGCGGTCCCTTTCATGGAGGGAACCGCCCGCAAACGGTTTGAGCAGATGCTTCGGAGATTTTAGCCGATGCGTTCCACTTTCACGGAGTGGGACTGGCCGTTGATGATGATGGTCAGGTCACGGGAACCGGAGGGGCCGCTCACCCGGGCGGTGATTCCGTTGTCAATGACGGTCATGGACGGCGCGGCCGCCGGAGCCGCGGCGGGAGCGGTGTTCACCTGCACGGGGGCTTCTTCCTTAGGTTCCGGCTTTTTGTAGAAGTCTTCCACCTGCTGCGGGAACATGGCGTAGATGACGCAGTGTTCGTCGTCCGTGGGGAGCCCCTTTTCCGCAAGTTTCCTGCGCAGGTCTTCCATGCCGGGCTTGATCAGGTCCGCCGGGCGGCAGGTGATTGGTTCCTTGCCCATCTTTTCCGCACAGAGTTTCTGCACTTCCGGGTCCACGGGAGCCGAGGTGCGGCCGTAGTAGCCCAGGGCAATGTCCGCCGCCTGGGGGGTGATGTTCTTCCAGCGGCCGAACTTGACGTTCAGCATCGCCTGCACGCCTACGATCTGGGAGGTGGGGGTCACCAGCGGAATCCAGCCCAGGGCCTTGCGGACTACCGGGATTTCCGCGAATACTTCCTCAAATTTGTCTTCCATGCCCTGTTCCTTGAGCTGGGTGCGGAAGTTGGAAAGCATGCCGCCGGGCACCTGGTAGCGGAGCGTGTCAGAGTCCACCACTTCGTTGCGGTGGGAGGCGAATTTGCCCAGACTTTCATAGACGGGTTTGAGCATTTCGGAGATTTCAATGAGCTTGTCCGCGTCGTAATCCGGCTTGCGGGGATTGCCGTTCAGCAGGGCAAGCATGCGCAGGCAGTCCGGCTGGCCCGTGCCGTTGGCGAAGGGGGAGATGGAGACATCGCACGCGTCCACTCCGGCATCAATGGCGCTGAGGTAAGTGGATGCGCCGAGGCCGGCGGTGTCATGCGTGTGGATCCAGACGGGGATGTTCAGGTCCTTTTTCAGGGCGCTGACGAGTTCCTGGGTGACATACGGAGGAATGAGGCCGGCCATATCCTTGATGACGATGGCGTCCGCTCCCATATCCGCGAGTTCCCGCCCCATGTCCACAAAAGTCTGCGTGGTGTGCACGGGAGAAGTCGTGTAGCAGATGGTGCCGTGGGCCTGCGCTCCGGCTTTCTTGGCGGCGCGGATGGAGGTTTCCATGTTGCGCGGGTCGTTCACGCAGTCGAAAATGCGGAAGATGTTCATGCCGTGCTTGGCGCTCATGGCGACAAAGGCTTCCACAACGTCGTCCGCATAGTTGGTGTAGCCCACGATATTCTGGCCGCGCAGCAGCATCATGTGCGGCGTCTTGGGGGCCGCTTTTTTCAGGGCGTCCAGCCGGTCGAAAGGCCATTCTTTCAAGAAGCGCAGCCCGGCGTCGATGGTGGCGCCGCCCCAGGTTTCCAGGGCGCTGAAGCCCATGGAGTCCAGAATGGGGGCGATGGGCAGCATGTCTGCCGTCTTCATGCGTGTTGCCGCCAGGGATTGATGCCCGTCGCGCAGAACGGTGCAGTTGAATGTAACAGGATTCATTATTTAGTTAACTGTTGTTAAAAATTGAAGAGGTGGCTTCTGGAGGGTGATTTTCTCACAGCCTCCCTTGCAGGTCAAGCATACAACAGCGGATTCGCCGGAAGAACTACTGGACGGGGGCCGTCAGTCGCGCCAGGTTGCAGAGCATTTTGAAGCCCAGGGATTTGTTGTTGTAATCCGCCAGGGATTCCCTCTTGGAGGAGGAAAAATCCCGCTCCAGCATGGCTTTTACCTCCGCGCAGGCGGAGGGGGAATGGATAACGGCGGTTATTTCAAAGTTCAGGGCCAGGGAACGGTTGTCCAGATTGGCGGTTCCCACGGTGGCTATGTCATCGTCCATCAGAACCACTTTCTGATGCAGGAACCCCTTTTGATAGGCCCAGAGCTGGATGCCGTATGTGTCCAGGTCCCGAAGGAAGGTAAAGGAAGACAGTTTCACCAGAATATGGTCTGCCCGCTCCGGGCGCAGGATGCGCACGTCCACATTCCGCAGAGCCGCCGCCTGCAGGGCGGCCATGACCCCCTCGTCCGGGACGAAGTAGGGCGTGGCGATCCAGAGCCGGCGGGTGGCGCTGTTTGCCAGAGCGATGAGCGCGGTTTTCCAGGCGGGAATGACGTCTGCGGGACCGGAGGGCAGGATGAGCAGGGTTTCATCTTCCGGCTGGGGCGTGATTTCCCAGCGGAGGCGGGGAAGGGAGGAGGGGGCGCATTTCAGCATGGCCCAGTTCCAGTCTTCCAGAAAGCTGATTTGCGTTTGCTGGACGGAAGGCCCTTCAAGCTGAACAAACGTGTCGCGCCAGTAGCCCAGAGCGCCCTTGCCCAGGTATTCCCTGCCTATATTCATGCCTCCGATGAAGGCGGTGGAGCCGTCCACCACCACCAGTTTCCGGTGGTTGCGGAAGTTCAGCCGCAGGATGTTGCTCAGGAAATGGCGCTTCCCGTTGAAAGGTTCAATGTTCACTCCTGCTTTCCGCAGGGCGGAAATGTAACCGGGGGGGAGCTTGTGGGAGCCTATTTCATCATACAGCATGTAAATGCGGATGCCGGCCCTGGCCCGTTCAATCAGCAGCTCCTTCAGGTTCTGCCCCACGGAGTCGTTTTTGATGATGAAGAATTCAATCAGGATGTAATGCTCCGCGTTCTTGATGGCGTCGTAGATGCGCGGGAAAGCATTGGCCGCGTCAATAAGCAGACGGCAGGAATTGCCGCGGCAGACGGGCAGCCGCACGATATTGGAAAGCGTGCGCATGATTTTTCCCGCCGTGTCTGATGACTGTACGGCATACGGAACCATGCAGTTTGTAATTTTATCCGTCAGTTCCCCCCATGCGGATTCGGGGTCCGTCTGGCGGCGGCGCGTTTCCACATATCCGCTGAATCTCCGGCGTCCCAGGATCAGGTAAAAGGGGACGGCAATATATGGAAATGCCAGCAGGGAAATGAGCCACGCGATTGTTCCCTGAGGCGTGCGCGTATGGAGCAGGGCCGGAATCAGGCAGAAGGCGCCTGCAATGTGGCAAAAGGCGGCAAATCCCAAATATGGCTCTTCAGGAATGATCATGGAACGGAAAACCGGAAAAGATGCGGGGGGAGGAAAACGGCGGGGAGAAGTGAAAAGGCTGGCTTTTGGAGCAGGAGATGATACTAAGGTGGCGCATGCTCGTATTATCACGGGTCCAGGGATTAGAAAAGCGTAATTTAAGGGAATGAAGCAGTATTTGGCACTTTTGGAGGATGTTTTGACCAATGGGGCGGGGCGGGAGGACCGTACCGGAACGGGCACCATCGGCGTGTTCGGGCGGCAGAGCAGGTATGACCTGCGCGACGGTTTTCCGTGCCTGACGACCAAGAAGCTTCATTTGCGCTCCATCATTTATGAGCTGCTCTGGTTCCTGAAAGGGGAGACCAATATCAGGTTTTTGAAAGACAACGGCGTCAGCATCTGGGATGAATGGGCCGACGAAAACGGGGATCTGGGGCCCGTGTACGGCGCGCAGTGGCGCTGCTGGCCGGGAAACGACGGAAAACCCATTGACCAGATTGCCAGACTGATTGACGGCCTGAAACATAATCCCTGGTCCCGGAGGCACATCGTCAGTGCGTGGAATGTGGCCCTGGTGGATGACATGGCCCTCCCTCCGTGCCATTCCCTGTTCCAGTTTTGCGTGATTCCCGCCCAGCCGGGAGAAGAAAAGCACGGCCTTTCCCTCCAGCTTTACCAGCGCAGCGCGGATCTTTTTCTGGGGGTTCCCTTCAACATTGCTTCCTATGCGCTGCTGTTGCTTATGACCGCCCAGGTATGCGGGTATGAAGCCCGGGAATTCATCCATACGTTCGGAGATCTGCACCTGTACCGGAACCATCTGGACCAGGCGAGGGAACAACTCTCCCGCACGCCCCGTCCTCTCCCGGTCATGAAGCTCAATCCGGAGGTAAAAACCATTGACGGATTCCATTATGAGGATTTTGAGCTCGTGGGGTATGATCCCCTGCCGCACATCAAGGCTCCCATCTCCGTTTAGAACATTCATCCCTTAATCCATCATGTCACAACCCGTTACTTATACAGGAGTGGTCGCCATGGCTCCCGACCGCGGCATTGGTTACCGGGGGGCGCTCCCCTGGCATTTGCCGGACGACCTCAAGACGTTCAAGCGCATTACGACGGGGCACCCCGTGCTGATGGGCCGGAAAACGTATGAGAGCATAGGCAGGCCTCTTCCCGGCAGGCAGAACATCGTGCTGACCCGTGACCCGGCGTGGACGGCGGAAGGCGTTCAGGTGGTTCATTCCGCAGGGGAGTTGGAATGTCTGGAATTGATGGATCCGGAAATCATGGTTATCGGAGGGGCGGAGATTTTTTCCCTGATGATGCCGTCCATGTCCCGCATGTGGGTTTCCAAAGTAAAGGGGGAATATCCGGCGGACACTTTTCTTTCTCCGTTTGAGAACCGGCTGGAGCGTGCTGTCCTGAAGGAACGGTTTGAAGATTTTGACCTGTATTTGTACGAGCAGGTCAAATAGCCGCTCTTGTCCGTAACTCCGCTGGAGGCGCTGAAGCATAAAAAAGACGGAGCGGCCAGGGCCGCCCCGTCCTTCATGGAGCAGTTTTCCTTTACATTTATTCCGCCTTTCCGGCAAACAGGCCTTTCACCCATTCGCGGTAACGCTGGAACATGGCGTACAGGGCCGGAATGAACAGAATGCCCACCACTGTAGCGAGAATCATGCCGTAGAAGGTGGAGATGCCAATGGCTTTGCGGCTTGCCGCTCCCGCTCCGGAGGCGATGACCATGGGGAATACCCCGATGATGAAAGAAATGGCCGTCATCATCACGGCGCGGAAGCGCTGCCGGGCCCCTTCCAGGGCGGCTTCCTGGATGGGAACGCCGCGCTCCCGCTCCATCTTGGAGAATTCCACCATCAGAATGGCGTTTTTCCCGGCCAGGCCTACCAGCATCACCAGGCCGAGCTGAGCGTAAATGCTCAGAGGCGTGTTGCAGATAATCAGGCCGAGCAAAGCGCCCAGCAGGGCCACGGAGACGGAAACAATGACGGAAATGGGGACCGTCCAGCTTTCATATTGCGCCACCAGGAACAGGTAGCCGAAGAGCAGGGCCATCCCCATCAGCAGGACGATTTTCCCATCGTTCTGCCGTTCCTGATAGCTCATGTCCGTCCAGGTGATGGAGTAATTTTCCGGCAGCGGAATAGCCTCAATCTGGTTCATCAGCTCGCCGCTGCTGACGCCGGGTTTTGCCTGGGCGGTCACTTCCGCGGACATGAGCTGGTTGAAACGGGATATTTGCCGCGGCCCCACCATGTAAGACAGGGTGGCTACGGAGCTGAGCGGCACCATCTGGCCCTGATCGTTCTGAATGTAGGTGTTCATGATGTCATTGATGGTGGTGCGGTCCTCTGCCGCAGACTGCATCTTCACCTTGAACGTGTAGCCGATCAGGTTGAAATCATTGATGTACATGGAGGCCAGCTTGCTTTGAAGCGTCGTGAAGATGCGGCTGACGGGCACGTGCATGCTCTGAGCCTTTTCACGGTCGATGTTCAGGAAAAGCTGGGGGGTGTTCGCCTCATACGCGCTGCGGGCGTACATGGTTCCCGGCAGTTTGTTGATTTTGTCCAGCAGGTCGTTGGTCACTCGTTCCAGGTCTTTGGGAGTTTCCTCCCCGCTGGCCTGGAGCATGAAGGAGACGCCACCCGTCAGGCCCAGCCCCATGATGGCGGGCGGGCTGAACACGGTGGCCTTGGCCGCCGGAATTTCATCACACAGAACGGAAGCTTTCTGCATGATGGAATCCAGGGAGAGCTCCGGCGTCTTGCGTTTGTCCCAGGGGTCAAGCTGGGCGATGCACATGCCCAGGTTTTCTCCGTTGCCGCCCATGAAGCTGAATCCGGAAGTGGAGGAAACCTGGCGCACGCCGGGGATGCTCATCAGCTTCTGTTCCGCACTGCGCATGGCCTGTTCCGTACGGCCCAGCGTGGCGCCCGGGGCCAGCTGGATATCACAGAAAACGGTGCCCTTGTCTTCCGGCGGGAGGAAGGATTTGGGTACGGTCTCAAACAGTTTCCAGTTGCCGACCAGGACAGCGGCCAGCAGAATCAGCGTAAGCCACGCGCGGCGCACCATGATGCCGGCGCATTTGATATAGCTTTTGCGCGCCCATTCCAGAGAGGCGTTGAAGGGGCGGAAGAGGCTGAACCTGCTCTGTTTCTTTTGCTTCCTTTTCAGCAGCAGAACGCACAGCGCGGGGCTGAGCGTCAGGGAATTGATTGCGGAAAGGCAGAGGGCCACGCACATGGTTACGGAGAATTGCATGTAAATGTTCCCCACCATGCCGCCGAAGAAGGCGATGGGCACGTAAATGGCTACCGTCACCAGCGTGGTGGCGATGATGGCGCCTGTAATCTGGTGCATGCTCTTCCTGGTGGCTTCTTCCGGCGAGAGATCCTCCGTCTCCAGAATGCGCATCGTATTTTCCACCACGATGATGCCGTCGTCCACCAGGGACCCGATTACCAGAATAAGGCCGAACATGGTCAGCACATTGATGGAAAAGCCCAGGGGCAGCAGGATGGCGAAGGTTCCTATCAGGGAGACGGGAATGGCGAGCGCCGGAATGAGCGTGGCGCGCCAGTCCTGCAGGAACAGGTACGTGATGCCCACCACCAGAATCAGGGCGATGACAAGCGTTTCCACGATTTCCGCCATGGTGGCGGAAATGTATTGCGTGGGGTCGTAGCTCACGACGTAGCTCACACCTTCCGGAAAACGTTTTTCCAGCTTCTCCAGCGTGTCTTTCACGCCGTTCATGGCTTCCAGGGCATTGGCGTCATCCAGGCGGTACACTGCCATGTTCACGGAGTCTTCCCCGTTGTTGCGGCTGCTGCCCGTGTAGGTTTCCGCGCCCAGCTCAATGCGGGCAATGTCATCCAGCCGGGTAACGTGGCCGTCCTGGCCCGTGCGGACGATAATCTTGCTGAATTCCTCCACGGTCTGCAGTCGTCCGGTGACGTTTACCTTATATTGGATGAAGTTGTTTTCCCCTTCCGAGCCGATGGAGCCGGCCGCGGCCTGAACGTTCTGCGCCTTGATGGCGTTGGAAACGTCATCCGGCGTGATATTCAGGGCGGACATGCGCAGGGCGTCCAGCCAGATGCGCATGCTGTAATTCTTTTCCGGCATCAGGTTGACGGCAGAGATTCCCGGTACGCGGGCGACCTCATCCTTCACCCTGGTCTTGACGAAGTTGTTCAGCTCCAGGGAACTCATGCTGGTGGACCGGAAGGCGAAGAATCCCAGGATGTCAGAGGAGCGTTTCCTGATCTTGATGCCCTGGTCTGTCACCTCCTTGGGAAGTTTGTATTCCACCCGTTTCAAGGCGTTCTGAACGTTCACCATGTTGATGTCCGAATTCGTACCGCTCTTGAACGTCAGGGACAGGGAATACCCGCCGGTGTTATCCGATTTGGAGGAGAAATAGAGCAGGTTTTCCAACCCGTTGAGTTCTTCCTCAATGGGGGAAGCCAGCGTTTCCATCACCACCTGGGCGCTGGCGCCCGTATAGGTAGCCTGCACGTTGATGCTGGTGGGCGCGATTTCCGGATACTCCGCAATGGGGAGCTGGTTCAGGCAGATGCCGCCCGCCAGCATCATCAGGATAGCGATGACGATGGCGAATTTGGGGCGTTTGATAAACAGGTCCGCAATCATGGGTAGCTCAGTTTTGAACGGAATATACCGGATTCACCTTGGCGCCGGGACGCACCTTGTGCATGCCGTCGATGATGACGACTTCCCCTTCCTTGACGCCGGAACTGAAACACTGTTCATTATTGACCGTGTTGCCCAGCGTAACGTCCCGACGTTCCACGACGCCCTGGTCGTTGACGATGTAAACGTAGCTCTTGTAGGCATCGTGCATCACGGAGGAAATGTTGGCCGCCGGGAAGCGGTCCACATTTTTCTTGGAAAGATTAACCGTGACTACGCCGCCGGGCGTCAGCACGTCTTCCGGATTGGGGAATTTTGCCCAGACGTTCAGGGTGTCCGTGGTCGTCTGGACGGTATTGTCCGTCATGAAAATCCTGCCCGGCTGGTCGTATGCCTTGCCGTTGGCGAGGTTGACGGACACAAGAGCGTCTTTCTTCATATTTTCCTGGGTGCCGAACAGGGAAAGGAAATCGCGTTCACTGATAGGGAACTTCACGTACACTTCATCGATGCCTGTAATGGTCACCAGGGAACCGGAGGTGGGGGTAATGTAATTGCCCGTGGAAAAAGTGACGCGGCCTGTGCGGCCCGTGATGGGTGCCGTGAGCCTGGTATAGTTAAGATCGTCCTTCGCTACCGTAATGGCGGCGTTTGCGGACTGGATTTCCGCTTCCAGGGCATGCATGGTGCTCTTGGCGTTTTCCACCGTGTCCATGGAGACGGATTTGGAGGCCAGCAGCCTGTTATAGCGTTCAAAACTGTTTTTTGCGTAAAGCAGTTTGGCTTCAAGCTGGGCCTTTTTGGCTATCGCTTCCTCCACAGCCGCCCTGTAGCGCGTATCCTCAATTTCGAACAGGAGATCCCCCTTCTTCACGACTTTTCCTTCCCGGAAACGGGTGGCTACGATGTTGCCGGAGACGCGGGGCTGCACAGTCACCCGGTCAATGGCTTCCACCTGGCCGATGTACTTCTTGTTCACCGCACTGTCAATAGCGGCGGCTTTCTGGACGAGTACGGTACTGGGTTTGGCTGCAACCCCTCCCGGCGTTCCCTGGGAATAACCCGGAACAAACAGGGAAAAAAGCAGGCCGGAGCCGGCCAGCAGACGGAGGGGCGCCTTCCGATGATGCGTGTGTTTTTTCATATGGTATTATTTACTGTAAACGTGATTGTAAAGGGTATCCACAATACGGCAGAAATTCTCCTTGTCCTCTTGCGACAGAGTGTTGAACAGGGTATCCAGTTTTTCCTTCATGCCGTTGAAAAGCATTTGGAACCGCCGCACTCTCTCCTTCCCCTTCCCGCTTTGTTTTTCCTTCATGCCGTTGAAAAGCATTTGGAACCTGGATTCGCCTTCCTCGGAAAGGCGGATGCACAGGGAACGCCTGTCGCGGGGATTCTCCTTGCGGTCGAACAGGCCTTTCTTCACCATGCTGTCCACCAGCAGGGAGGTGGAGGGAATGCTCATGCGGAGATAATAGGCAAGCTCTTTCAGGGGAATGCCTTCCTGGCGGTTGGTCATCAGGTGGTTCAGGGCACCCAGGGCGTTCATCTGCCGGACGGAAAGCCCCATGATTTTCTGGTAATGGCTCTGATCCACCTCATTCAGGTTATCCCTTTTGAACTGGTGGAGGATCGTCTCGAATTTGTGAACGGAGGCTGTGATATCCGCGGCAGTCTGAAGCATGAGGGTGTTATGTCAAAACCGGTTAATTGTTGTCAAACTAAAACAAATAAAGTTGAGAAGTTATTGCTGTATTGAAATAAATCGGGTAACTGAAAAGTTACGGTTTCTTCACCGTACAAACCGCCGGCGGTTGCAGAAGTTGCAAAAAAAGTCTTTTTTTCTTGTCACCGGGGTATAAAGGCGTGTATAAGCTTCCACGTAGCTCAGTTCGGTTAGAGCGCCAGCCTGTCACGCTGGAGGTCGCGGGTTCGAGCCCCGTCCGCTTCGCCACCTTGTTCAGAAGAAACAGCCGCCTCCAAGCGGCTTTTTTGTGCCCGGATTGCTGCTGTTCCCGTATTCCGCTTGCTGTTTCAGGAAAATCGTCCGGGATGGCCCCTGCTTCTGAGGCATGGGGGTGGAATTTGCTTTTTACTCCGCTGACGATGCGTTTTCCGGAATTTGACTTTATCTCAACAGCGCGAAATGTACCGCATCCCTTCCGGTTTGCGGGAAAATGCCCGTTTTCCCTTACCGTCGGAGAATTGCTTTCCTGCAGGGCAGGGGAGCGTGCTTGATTTGGGCGCAATCTTCCCTCATGATGTCGGCATGATTCTGGAACTGCACTCCCCGTTGGACATGCATCTTCACCTGAGGGACGGCGATATGATGAAGCTGGTCGCTCCGTTAAGTTCCGCCTCTTTTGCCGGGGCGGTCATCATGCCCAACCTGGTGCCTCCGGTGGCTGATGCGGGTGCGGTGCAGGCTTACCGGCAGCGGGTGCTGGACGCTTGCGGAGACGATGTATTCCAGCCGTACATGACGGCATTTTTCCGCTCCTATTCAGAAAAGGAATTGTCCCGGCTCAAGGAACTGGTGTTCGGCATCAAGCTGTACCCGGCAGGAGCCACCACGAACAGCGAAGGCGGCGTGAAGGCCATGAAAGATGCGGAAGCTACCCTGTCCATCATGCAGGAAATGGATATTCCTTTGCTGGTGCATGGCGAAAGCCACGGCTTCGTGATGGACCGGGAGGCCGAATTCCTGGATGTTTACCGTGATTTGGCCACGCGCTTCCCCCGGCTGACTATCTGCATGGAACATATTACCACGGCCGCCGCCGTGCAGCTGCTGGACGAATTTGAAAACCTGGCCGCCACGGTAACCCTCCAGCATCTTCTCATTACTTTGGACGATGTGGCCGGTGGCATGCTGAGGCCGCATCTGTTCTGCAAGCCGATCGCCAAAAGGCCGGAAGACCGGGAAGCCCTGTTGCAGGCTGCCCTTTCCGGGCATCCCCGCCTCATGTTCGGCAGTGACTCCGCCCCCCATCCCATCCATGCCAAGGAAGCGTGCGGATGCGCCGCCGGCGTATTTACCGCCCCCATCGCTCTTCCTCGTCTGGCGGCCCTGTTTGACGAACACGGGGCCCTGGACCGGTTGCAGGGCTTTGTTTCCGGTCATGCCTGCGCTTTGTACGGGTTGAATCCGCCTGCCAGGACGGTCCGTCTGCAGCGGCGTGAAATGCTGGTGCCGGACGCTTATGAAGGGCATGGACAGAAAGTGGTGCCGATGGATGCCGGATGCACCATTCCCTGGAGACTGATATAAGGGGCTTTTCCAGGGGAAGATGACAGAAAGCTATTTAAGGGAACCGTCTTTATACTGGATATTCCGGGCGATCTCACTACAATCCCTGCCCATGGATCGGATTCGCGTTTATACGGGTGGAGTTGCTTCCTGTAATGGTTACCTCTTTAAGACGAGGGATAACGCTTACGTGGCGGTGGACGCTCCGTCCGGCTTCGCGGACTGGATTTATTCCAAAAAGCCCGATATCATCATCACGGATCTTCTCATCACCCACCAGCATTTTGACCATGTGGAGGATGCCTGCCGCATGCGACAGATTTTCGACTGCCGCATTCATGCCGGGCAACCTTACAATGAAAGCCTGACGCTGGAAAAAATGGCCCGCGACGCCTGGGGGCTTCCCCTCAATGTTCAGCCGTTTGTGGTGGATGAAATACTTACTCCGGACATTCACACGGCGAATTGGGGCGGCCTGTTGTGGCATCTCCACCAGGTGCCCGGCCATTCTCCGGACAGCATTGTTTACGATTTGCCGGATGAAGGAATCATGTTTACTGGTGACGTCATTTTTGCCGGCTCCATCGGGCGGACGGACCTCCCGGGGGGGAACCTGCGCCTGCTGAAACAGGGCATTGAAAAGAAAGTGCTCAACCAGCCCGCCACGACCATGATTTTCCCAGGACACGGGCCTTATACCACCGTAAAGAACGAACTGCTGACCAATCCGTTCATCTCCTGACCGCGGTTCCTGCGCCGCTGTGCGGAATCGTGTTCTACTCTTTAGCAAGCATACAAGATCAATGTTATTTTCAGAATTAGGTTTATCGGAACCCGTCTTGAAGGCGGTGGAGAAATGCGGTTATGAACATCCCACCCCCATTCAGGAGCAGGCCATTCCCGTCATTCTGGAAGGCAGGGACCTCATTGGGGCCTCACAGACGGGAACGGGAAAAACCGCCGCTTTTGCCCTCCCTCTGCTGACGAAACTTCAACCCATCGGCAAACCTCAGATACTGGTGCTGGAACCCACCCGTGAACTGGCCGACCAGGTGGCGGAAGCCTTTGCCGAATACGGTGAATTTACCGGATTGAAAGTAGCGTTGCTGTACGGCGGAGTGGGATACGGAAAGCAGACGGAAGACCTGAAAAAAGGAGCGGACATCGTTGTGGCCACCCCCGGTCGTCTGGTGGACCACTTCTACCGCTGCACCATGCGCTTCGGTGAAGTCAAGGCCCTGGTTCTGGATGAAGTGGACCGAATGCTGGACATGGGGTTCCTGCCCATTGTCCGTAAAATCGTCAACCTCTGTCCGTGGGAAGGAAGGCAAACCCTCTTCTTCTCCGCCACCATGCCTCCGGTCATCGCGGGATTTGCCAAATGGTGCCTGACGGACCCTGCGGAAGTTACCATCGCCCGGCGTGAAGTGGCCGCCACCATCAGCCATGCCTTTTATCCGGTAGCTCTGGACCAGCGGGATGAACTGCTGTTGGCCCTGCTCAAGGGGACGGACTTCCGTTCCGTCATGATTTTCACCCGCACCCGCAAGGAGGCGGATGCGGTATGCGGCATGCTCAAGCATCATGGCTACCGCGGGGAAGTGGCCGTCATGCACTCCGACATTCCCCAGAAGGAACGCATGGAGGCGCTTAAGGGATTCAAGAGCGGAAAATACGATATTCTGGTGGCTACGGATGTGGCGGCGCGCGGCATTGACATCAGCGGCGTGACCCACGTCATCAATTACCGCGTTCCGGAAAACGCGGAAGACTATGTGCACCGCATCGGCCGTACCGGTCGCGCGGAAGCTTCCGGGGATGCGTTCACGATCATGACGGCGGATGAGCTGGACTTTGCTGCGGCTGTGGAAAATTTCATCGGGAAACCCATTGAACGCAAAAAACTGGACGGGTTCAACTACACGTACACCGCCCTGTTGGAAGACAAGCCCGTCAAATCCGTCCGCAAGCCCAAACCCGCAGTTCCCAAGCGCCGCAGGCGCTAAGAAGGGGGAAACATGATGTTTCTCTCTGATGGAATGAAAATCATCCCATGCGCATTCTTGCCATAGACCCGGCCATCCGCAACACGGGTTATGCCGTGGTGGAGGGAGATTACCGGCGCGCGCGCGCCCTGGACTATGGAACGCTTACCATTCCCCGGAGCGTGTCCCAGTCCGGCTGCCTGCTTGCCATCAAGCAGCATTTGGGCAATCTCATTGACAAATGGAACCCGGATGAAATGGCGGTGGAGCGCATCATCTATGTCCAGTCTCATCAGACGGCCATCACGATGGGGGCGGCCAAGGCGGCCGTGGTCATTGCCGCGGCGGAAGCCGGGCTGCGTATTATGGAATATTCCCCCAAAAGCGTGAAGCTTTCCGTCGTAGGGCGCGGGGCCGCTCAAAAAACGCAGGTCGCCTTCATGGTGCGGGCTCTTTTGGAACTCCGGGAAACGCCGGAATCCGATGCCGCCGACGCTCTGGCGATCGGCCTCACCCACCTCTTCTCTGCGGACCCTTTGAAGGCCCACATGATGGAGAGGAAATACATTTAGCAGTGATGAGAGATGAGCGTAAAAACCGCACTTGCAGCCCGCGAATTGAAATTTGACTGCCCGGCGCTGTTCTCTAATCACTGATTCAAGCCGTCAGGGCTTGAACGTCCTCCCTTTCCCGTCCTGCCACGCCTTGAGCAGGGAAGCATACATTTTATTGAGCTGTTCCAGGGTAGCTACACGGAATTCCACGGTATTCGTATTCGGGTAAGCTTTCGCAACGGTTGTATCCGGGTCAATGCTGCCTCCCGTTGCCCGGTTGACGGCGCCGGCCCCAAGCTCCTTCGCACGGTCAGTCACATTCCTGATGGCGTTGATACCGGAATTTTGACCCAGCGTTTCCAGATAATAAAACTTGGTGGGCGTATTACCCAGGGTAATCAGCGTTACTTCATACACCATGCAGGTATTGTCCAGAATATACTTGTGCTGCGCCACCGCTACAATCCGGCTGAGATGCACCACATACTGTCCCTCCGGAAAATTGCCTATCCAGAACTGGCTCTGGTTGTAGTCATCCGTGGACGGGACGGCGGCTCCTTTCTTGGACTGGGCGGAAAGAGGTGCGGCTGCACAAACAAATAGAGCTAAAACAGAAAGGAAGAATCGTTTCATGCTTTCTATTTAATATCAGCTCTTACTGTATGGGAAGGAAAAATCGTTGAATGTTTGCGGGGGAGAACATGTCTGTCCATCGATAAATGTCGTCCCTTTTTTCAGTTGCTCCCTTGCGCCGGAATACATGACTGTTTGAATAATATTTACTGGCACAGTTCATGATGTTGATAGAAAATGCCACTACTCCTGTTTCCAGATGAAAAACCTGAAACGTACGTAAAAAGGTAATGGAATCAGGGTGTTATGGCATGGAAATTTCCATGGAACTTATCCATGCATCCGAGCAATTCCCTGAATTTATCCGTATTGCCTTCAATTTTAATCATGCCTTTATCCAGAGCTGTCTTTAAGGGCATTGCCCGCATGGCGACCAGGGCGAAGTGGAGCCTGTCTCCGGTGATGACTGCGTCGGGATGTTTGACCAGTTTTCCTTCGCGGTACATCAGCACTTCGTTTTCAATCCAGAAGCCGTATGATCTTCCGTTTTGGGCAATCCAGTTGAAAGCCAGTTTTTTCCCTTTGGATTTCTCACTATTCAGGCTGACGCCCAAATAGTCGAACAGCAGTTCCGGAGTCAGGGCATATAAAGTGTCCGTCAACGTGAGTTCGCGGGAGTTTTTAAGCAGCCCGATTCCCGGTCCTCCGGCATTGACGAGAAGTTCATCGTTCCGGAATACGGATTCCGTTTGATAACCGAATTGTTTCAACATATTTCTTACCAGATTCCTTATGTTTCCTCTTTTTAGATGGGCAGACATAACGTGCCTTAATGTCTCGGCATCTTGACGATAGTCCTTTTGCCCGGTGATTTCCGGAGGGCTATTCCTGATTCTGCCGCTTTCCGGAATCGGATTGATTATTCCCTCAATTTCTGCGGGGGAATACCCTTTGCTAACCAGGTTCAATATCCGGTCATGCATGTATTTGCAGTTGCGGCATTCCTTGGCCAGGAACCGTTTGATATTTTCTTTTCCTATTCTGGGCCAATGGTGTTGTGAGAATAAAATCTCTATTTTGTCCTCATAACGATGAATGGCTTGATCAAGGGCTTTCCACCTGTTTTTTGCGTCCCTTATTTTGGATACTCCCAGAGTGCAGATATCATGTATGGCGCTTGCCGTGTCCTCTCCATAAAAAAGCGCCTTGAATTGGGGGAAATACATCAGTGCGGCAGAAGAGGCTCCCATTCCGGGAACCGCCATGAATTCCATTTCTATGCCGTCTATGTCCAGCCCGGATGCCGTTCTTTTGGTACTGGCAAAATAGTTGGTATGTGGATGTGCATCTACAACAGCCTTGATTGGCCGTTTTCCCGCCTTCCGGTAGTAGAGGTTAAGGCTCTCGGCCATGGTTTCTTTCGGGACGAAAGGGGCAATGATCATGATGCCTTCCCGTCCTTCAATAATAGTTATGTTCGGAAAATCTCCGCCGTGAATCTGGTAAATTCCTTTTGTGACTTCAGACAGCGCGTTTTTGGCGTTGGGACGGGAAATGCTCCACGTACCCGGTTTGTCCCCGGGGCCTTGTTCCGCATCTTGAATGCCTTGACGGTCATTTTGATTCGTATCGTAAACTCCGGGAGATTTTTTGTTGTCTTCAACAGGATGCCTTAGCGCCTTTTTGGATTGTTTTGCCATACCGACGCCTGTACCGCCCCATGCAAATATTGCCAGAAGCGTGGCTGTCAAATAGTTCATTTTTGTTTTCATGATCGGAGTTTTATTAACGGAACGCGTGAAAAGTAAAAGGAAGGCCGGTTCCCATATTTTACTTTGCAGGAACAATAGACTTGCCAATAAAGAACAATGTTCGAAAAATGGCAGTATGTTAATATCTGATTACTAAAGTTTTTAGCTGATTGGCCGGAATTCCCGCAGCAAACGGGAAGTTTTTCGTTTTTTTATACCGCTTATTCTTCTGGTGGAAAGGGGTTGGTATTCGGAGTGCCTTGAAGTAGAGGGGAAAAATCTGTAAAAGGATTTTTTGCCCGTTTTCAACGGGGTTATGGAAAGAACATGGCTGGAAATGCGGAAAAGGTTATGTTAATGAACAGGGCATGGAAAGATTGTATCGTCCGAATGTTGCGGGGATGATGGTCCGGCAGGACGGGAAATTGTTGATTTGCGAGCGTTCCGGGCAGAAAGGGGCCTGGCAGTTTCCCCAGGGAGGAATTGATCCGGGGGAAACGGCTTTGGAAGCCGTGCGGCGCGAGATTGGAGAGGAAGTGGGGTTTTTACCGTCCCAGTATGATATTGTGGAATCCCGGAGGGGGTATCGTTACGATTATCCGCCGGAGGTGCTGGAGTATGTCCGTGAAAAGCGGCGGCAGCCTTTTGTTGGGCAGGAGCAGGAGTACTTCCTGTGCCGGCTGCATGCGGACGCTCCGGAACCCGTCCTGGATGACCGGGAGTTTTGCGACTACAAGTGGATAGCCCCAGCCGAATTTAAGCTGGAGTGGCTGCCGGAGTTTAAAAAGAAAGTTTACGCCAGGGTGCTGGAAGATTTCTTTAATGTCCGGGCGCTGGATAAGTGAAGTGGCTCAGCAGGTCATGTGCGGCGGAAACGGGGTCCATTTTGTCCCCCGCCACCATGTTTTCCAGAATGGGCATGCGGGACGCTACGGCGGGGTGCTGTTCAAAAGCGGTGAGCAGGGCTTCATGCACCAGGGACTGGACCCATGAAAGGGACTGGCTCCGGCGGCGGCTGTACCAGAATCCGGATTCCTTCATGCTGTCCCGGAAGCGGAAGAGCGTTTCTTCAATGGTGTCCAGGCCGCGTCCCTCCAGGGAGGAGCAGGTGAGGACGGAGGGCGTCCAGCCGGGAGTGGGGCTTTGCAGGTAGTGGAGTACCATTTTCAGTTCCTGGCAGTGGGCTGCGGCGCGCTGGCGGTTGTCGCCGTCATCCTTGGTAACTACCAGAATATCCGCCAGTTCCATGATGCCCCGCTTGATGCCCTGGAGATCGTCTCCGGCGCCGGTGATGAGCAGGAGCATGAAAATGTCCACCATGGAGCGCACCGTAGTTTCCGACTGGCCGACCCCCACGGTTTCAATGAGAATAATGTCAAAGCCCGCGGCTTCGCATGCAATCATGGTTTCACGCGTTTTCCGGGCTACGCCGCCCAAAGAGCCGCCGGAGGGGGAAGGGCGGATGAAGGCGTTTTCTTCTCCGGAGAGTTCCTCCATGCGTGTTTTGTCTCCCATAATGGAACCGCGGGAGACTGAAGAAGACGGGTCAATAGCCAGCACGGCCACCTTGAACCCTTTTTTGCACAGGTAAGTGCCGAAGGCTTCAATGAAAGAGGATTTCCCGGCGCCCGGAACGCCCGTAATGCCGATGCGGACGGCGTTGCCAGAATGGGGCAGGAGCCTGGAGATGAGGGCGCGGGAAGATTCCTGGTCCCGGACGGCATTGCTTTCTATCAGTGTAATGGCCCTTCCCAGCAGGGCGCGGTTTCCGGCCAGTACTCCCTGGGCCAGTTCTTCTACGGAAGGGCGGTGCGGACGTGCAAATTTGATGTTGCTCATGGAAAAAGAGAGGGCGGATTATTTGAAAGGCGGTTCGTTTTCTTTGGTGCGCTCCATATCATAATTGAAGCGTTTGAGGATGAATTGACGGTGGTCGGCCAGCTTGCGCCGGAAGTTTTCCCAGGAGCGCGCGCTCATCGGTGACCAGCCGGCTTCCGCAATGGCGCAGGCACGCGGATAGGCGCGGTAGAGAATGTGGTTCAGGGAAGGGAGATGTTCTCCCCACACGGTGCCCTGAACGCCGATGATATGGTTTGTTTCCTTTTCTGGTCTGCCGTAGGCGGGGTCCAGCCTGTAGCTTTGTTCCAGCGTGGTGGTGGGCATCCATCCCCGGTTGTTTTGCCCTGGAAGTTGCGGATAGTCCAGGTAGCAGTGTTCCCCGGCAGCAATGATCAGGGAGAGCCCCTGCTTTTTCGTCTCCGTGATGGTGGACGGAGTCAGTCCCATGCGCCAGGTGAAGACGGTGTCTCCTTTGTTGTAGATGTTGGCCCTGGCCCACGGCTTTTCATACCATAGTTGGATGCGCTTGCCGTGAACAGCCAGCATGGAGGACATTTTTTTGATGAATTCCTTCAATTCCTCGTGGACGTCCTTCATGCCTTTTTGCTCCCGGTACTGGATGCTGAGGGGGCATTTGGCCCAGGTTTTTTCCAGGGGTGCTTCATCCCCGCCCAGATGGACGATGCCGGACGGAAAAATATCTTTGAGTTCTTTGAAAACAGCGGCATAAAATTTCCAGACTTCCGGTTTGTGCGGGCAGATGAGGTGGAGGGTGACACCTTCATCGGTCTTCACTTTCGTATCCGGGTTCGGGAAGCAGAAGAATTCAGGGTAGGCTGCCGCCAGGGCCTGGTTGTGGCCCGGCACGTCTATTTCAGGGATGACCTCAATGCCGCGCGCTGCGCAGTACGCCACCAGCTCCTTCAGTTCCTGTTTGGTGTACATCCCTTCGTGGGGAATTCCGTTGCGCATGCTTTCTTTCCGTTTGGAGGAGATGCTTTTCAATTTGGGGTAGCCGGGCACCGGAAGACGCCACCCTTGGTCGTCCGTCAAGTGGATCTGGAGCTTGTTGAATTTGTAATAGGCCATCATATCCACAAATTTTTTCAGATCGGCCGTGGGGATGAAATGCCGCGCGGGATCCACCATGAGGCCGCGCCACGGATAGCGCGGCTTGTCCGTGATGACGCCGCAGGGGATGCCCTCCGGCTGTCCCGCCAGCTGGTCCCGGAGCTGGCGGAGGGTTGCCAGCCCGTAAATTTTGCCCTCCCTTCCTCCGGAAGCAAGGTGCGCCCCCTGTGGGGTGACTGTGAGCCGGTAGGCGTCCGTTTCCAGGGACGGAGCCTCCTGGTCGGAAAGAAGTTTCAAGGTTCTGGTACTGTTGTGCTGCAGTTCCGTTTTTTCCGGTTCAGGGATAACGCTGTATTTGTCCGCTTCGGCGGCACATGCCATGTGGGCGGGAAAAATGGCGCAGGCAAGGATGAGGGGCAGTTTAAACATCATGAAGAACTATTTCGGAAAAGATTATACCATGGTAAGGGATGCGTGATAAGGAAAAACGGTGAAATTACTTGTTGTTTTCCCAGCGGAAGGCCGGTTCATTCCCCTGAGTGCGCTTCATATCATAATTGAAGCGTTTGAGGATGAATTGACGGTGGTCGGCCAGCTTGCGCCGGAAGTTTTCCCAGGAGCGCACGCTCATCGGTGACCAGCCGGCTTCCGCAATGGCGCAGGCGCGGGGATAGGCGCGGTAAAGCAGGTGGTCCAGGTCCGGCAGGCGTTCCGCCCATACGGGGGCATGCACGCCCCGGATATGGCCTGCCTCTTTCTCCGGTTTTCCAAAAGCGGGATCCTGTTCATAACATTTTTGCAGGGTGGTGGTTTTCATCCATCCCCAGTTGCGCTGCCCCTGAATCTGGGGAAAATCCAGGTAACAGTATTCGTTGGAGGCCATAATCAGGTTCAATCCCGCCTTTTTCGTCTTTTCAATGGACTGGAGGGCCTGGTCTTGCCGCCATGCGTAAACCGTTTCCCCCGGATGGTAAATGCCGGCGTTCCCCTCATACCAGAATTGCGGCGTTTGCCCGTTTTTGGCAAGCAGAACTGTCGTTTTCGCAAAAAAGGCTCTCATTTGTTCTTGTTCGTCCTTCATGCCTGCTTTAGTCCGGGCTTTCCGGCACAGAGGGCATTTTTCCCAGAGTTCCGTGGGGGCCTCATCCCCGCCCAGATGGACGATGCCGGACGGGAAAATATCCTTGAGTTCCTTGAAAACAGCGGCATAAAATTTCCAGACTTCCGGCTTCTGGGGACAGACCAGTTCTTTGCTGTTTCCCGCTGTCGTCCGCACGTTCATGTCCGGTTTGGGAAAGCAGAAAAATTCCGGGTAGGCGGCATGAAGCGCCTGGTTGTGGCCCGGCACGTCTATTTCAGGGATGGCCTCAATGCCGCGCGCTGCGCAGTACGCCACCAGCTCCTTCAGTTCCTGTTTGGTGTATATCCCTTCGTGGGGGATTCCGTCTTCGAAGCTTTCCTCCCGCCTGGATGCAATGCTTTTCAATTTGGGGTAGCCGGGCACGGGCAGCCTCCAGCCTTGGTTGTCCGTCAGATGCAGATGCAGCCTGTTGAATTTGTAGTAGGCCATGAGATCCACGAATTTTTCCAGGTCCTTGATGGGGATAAAATGCCGCGCGGGATCCACCATGAGGCCGCGCCACGGATAGCGCGGTTTGTCCGTGATGATGCCGCAGGGGATGCCCTCCGGCTGCTCCGCCAGCTGGTCCCGGAGCTGGCGGAGGGTTGCCAGCCCGTAAATTCTGCCCTCCCTTCCTCCGGAAGCAAGGTGCGCCCCCTGCGGGGTGACTGTGAGCCGGTAGGCGTCCGTTCCCAGGGACGGAGCCTCCTGGTCGGAAAGAAGCTGTAAAGTTTTAGCTGTTTTTTGCTTGAGTTCCGTTCTGGACGGCTCAGGGATAATGCTGTATTGGGCTGTTGCCTCTGCCGGAGGGGAGAAGGAGAGCAGAATGCCGCCGAGAATGGATAAGGGACGTGCCATATTTCCAATATAAACGGGGAGGAAACAGGTTCTGTCAAAGAATCATCTTTTGCTTCCAGATTTTTTTGCCGTCTCCTTGTTGCCCGGCGCGGAGCCGGTAATAGAAAAAAATAAAAGGCCGCCTCCGGAGAGATGGCCTTTTTATTAGAAGTGGTAGCCCTATGAGGACTCGAACCCCAAAATACGGAACCAGAATCCGCTGTGTTACCGATTACACTATAGGGCTATGTAACGGGCGCTTTTGCAGCGCGGGCGCATTAAAGCGGAAGAGGCTGTTTTTTGCAAGTTTTTTTTTACTCAAAGATATGTTTTGATTGGAAAAAGGCTGTACAGGAAAGCGGCAGGCTGTTTTTTCCGGAATTATCCGGCCAGGCTTTTAAAGTATGCCTGTACGTGCTTCTCTGTGATTTGCTGGCGGTGCGCCTGTTCATGCCTGCCCTGGGATTGCTTCCATGGGGAGGACGGGGCGGTGTTGATGCGTCCGAGCTGCTGGGCCGTATATTTGCCATAGACGTTCCAGATATGCTCCAGAAAAGGAATAATGTCCGTTTCCTCCTCCAAAGGGGGCTGGCGGCGGCTGGGATGTTCTATGGAAGAGTAGGGCGGCTGATCCTTGTATTCATGATAAATGGAAGGGAGTACCGGACCGGAAGGCCAGGCTTCCACCCGTTCATTGATCAGGAAACCGCCAGTCCGGTGCAGATGCCACCAGTCCGCCAGAATGACCAGATGGTTCAGTTTGACGGGCGTCAGGACGAGTCCCTTGGCGTTCGCCTGCTGAATGAACCAGTTGCAGAGTTTTTGCGTGGTAGTGGAGTTTGCCATGCTGAAATGGGTTGCCTCTATTATAAAAGGCCGCAGGTATTTCTCAACACTAAATCCGCTTGCAGTTCCAGCGCTCTGGCGGTCGGGATAGGCAAATGGCTGTGCGGGATTCGGCAGGTCCCCGGCATGCTGCTTCCTGCTCCGCAGGCGGAATGCCTGAAAATATGGCGCAGGTTGTTCTAGCGGGGGAGGGAGCCGGAGATTCCCCTCTCCCGGGCAGCTGATGGTGATGTACTTCCCCCTCCGGAGATTTCCGGGTCAGGCCGTGTGCATGGCAGCGGAGTTGCTTTCCTGGGAAAATAAGACTGTCAAAGGGAAAGAAAGCGCGCCCTGCGGACAACGTCTTCCGGAGAAAGGGCGTAAAGGCTGTCCAGCAATGATACGGCAAAGGAACCGGGGAAGGGGCTTTGTTCAAAGGCCATTTCTCCGGCAATGCCCATGAGTACGGCCGTGGAAACGGCCGCCTGCAAGGGGGTGGGGGAGACGGCGGCACAGGCGGCGGACAGTGCTCCCATGGAACAGCCCACGCCCGTGACCCGGGACATCATGGCGTGTCCGTTTTCCGTGGCGGTTACCTGGCGGCCGTCCGTGGAATAATCCGTACGCCCTGTAACGAGCACGGCCGCCCCTGTGTGCAGGGCCAGTTCCCTGGCCGCATGCAGGGCGTCTGCGCTGGAGCTGGTGCTTTCCGGCCCTTTCGTGACGGAGGAATAGCCGGCCAGGGCCATGATTTCAGAAGCGTTTCCGCGGATGATGCGGGGGGATTGTTCCTTCAATTGCCCCGCCAGCCGCGTGCGCAGGGAAAGAGCCCCTACGGCCACAGGATCCAGCACCCAGGGGATATTCAGCCTATTGGCTTCCCGCACCGCTGTTTGCATGGCGGCTCCCTGTTCGCGCGTCACGGTGCCCAGGTTGACCAGCAGGGCGCCTGTTCCGCTGCGGAGCATGTCCGCCGCTTCTTCCGCGTCGTTGAGCATGGCGGGGACGGCGCCTATGGCCAGCAGGAGATTGGCCGTCAGGGGCTGGACGACGGAATTGGTCAGGGAGAGAACCAGCGGGGCCGTTTCCCGGATTTTTTCCAGATCGGCGGCAACGGCTTGAACAAGGTCTGTCGGTGAAAGCATGGCGTAAAAAAGTGCTTGATTGTCCGGTGTTTCCTGCGGTTCGTCCGTCAGGCAAGAGCCCGTGCGGCGGCTTCCGGATTCTCCGCTCCGCAAATGGCGGAGACAACGGCAATTCCGGAGGCGGTTCCCGTGGCGCGCACTTGCCGGGCCCGTTCCGCGTCCAGGCCGCCGATAGCGACAACAGGCAGGGGAGATTGGGAAGCCAGAGCGGCGAAGCCTTCCACGCTCAGCACGGGAGGGGCGTTCAGTTTGGAAATGGTGGGAAAGACGGGGCCCATGCCCAGGTAGTCCACCAGGGATGCATCCACGGCGCGGAGCTGTTCCTTATTGGAGACGGACAGTCCCAGGATTTTATCCGGGCCGATCATGGCTCTGACGGAGGGAACCGGAAGATCCCTCTGGCCGATGTGGACGCCGTCTGCTTCCAGCGCCAGAGCCAGGTCAATGCGGTTGTTGACGATGAAGGGAATACCGCGGGAGGCCAGGAAATCCCGTATGGGCAAAGCTTCCCGGTAACAGGTTCCCGCATCCGGATTGGTGGAGCGGTACTGCACCATGGTAACTCCTCCGTCCGCCGCTTTCCGGACGGTTTCCAGAAGGCTGTAGCGGCATTTGGACGCTTCATCCGTGACCAGGTAGAGATGGAGATTGAATTTTTTCATGGCAGGGAATGGAAGGAATCAGTCCGTAAACAGAGGGGTGGAAAGATAGCGGTCTCCCGTGTCCGGCAGCAGGACGACGATGGTCTTGCCTTCATTCTCCGGGCGCCGCGCCACCTGTGTGGCGGCCCAGAGAGCAGCGCCGGAGGAAATGCCCGTCAGCACGCCGTCCGTGCGCGCCAGTTCCTTCCCTGTGGAGAAAGCGTCTTCATTGGTGACGGTGATGACTTCATCGTACACGGAGGTATCCAGCGTTTCCGGCACGAAGCCCGCGCCAATGCCCTGAATCTTGTGGGGGCCGGCCGTGCCCTGGGTCAGCACGGGGGAGGAGAACGGCTCCACAGCAACGACCCGGATGCCCGGATTACGGGATTTAAGGTACTTGCCCACGCCTGTGATGGTGCCTCCGGTACCCACGCCCGCCACAAAAATATCCGCTTTGCCTTCTGTATCATTCCAGATTTCCGGGCCTGTGGTGCGGAAATGCGCTTCCGGGTTGGCCGGGTTGGCGAACTGGCCGGGAATAAAGCTGTTGGGCAGTCCCGCGGCCAGTTCCTCCGCCTTGGCGATGGCTCCCTTCATGCCCAGCGCGCCGTCCGTCAGCACCAGTTCCGCGCCGTAGGCTTTCAGGAGGTTGCGGCGTTCCACGCTCATCGTCTCCGGCATGGTCAATATAATCCGGTACCCGCGTGAAGCGGCCACCGCCGCCAGGCCGATGCCCGTGTTTCCGCTGGTGGGCTCAATGATGACGGAATCCGGCTTCAGCTTCCCGGCGGCTTCCGCCGCATCAATCATGGCCTGGGCAATGCGGTCTTTCACGCTGCCGGCGGGGTTCAGGTATTCCAGCTTGGCCAGGATAGTGGCGTTCAGGCCATTCCTGCGTTCGTAATTGGTCAGTTCCAGCAACGGGGTGCCGCCGATCAGTTCCGTAATGTTTTTGTAAATTCTCATGGCTTGTAGGAAAAGAGCGTTGTTGCCGTTAAATCGTTAGAGAATGGCGCGGAAGCCTTGTTCCAAATCTTCCAGAATATCGTCGATATGTTCCGTCCCGATGGAGAGCCGCACAGTGGATGGCGTAATTCCTCCCGCCTTCAGTTCCTCCTCCGTCATCTGGGAATGGGTGGTGGAGGCCGGATGAATCACCAGGGACTTGACGTCCGCCACGTTCGCGAGCAGGGAGAATAGTTCCAGGCTTTCGCAGAACTTGCGAGCTTTTTCCGCGCCGCCCTTGATTTCAAAGGTGAAGATGGAGCCGCCCCCGTTCGGGTAATATCTCTTGTAAAGGTCGTGGTTCGGATGGTCCGGCAGGGAGGGGTGGTTCACTTTTTCCACCTGGGGATGGGAGGACAGATAGTCCGCTACGCGCAAAGCGTTCTGCACATGGCGTTCCACCCGCAGGGAGAGTGTTTCCAGCCCCTGGAGAAGCAGGAAGGAATTGAACGGGCTGATGGTGGCTCCCGTGTCCCGCAGCAGGGTGGCCCGGATTTTGACGATATAGGCCAGATTGCCGCATACCTCCGCGAACACGGCTCCGTGGTAATTGGGGTTGGGCTTGCTGATGCCTGGGAACTTGTCGTTCTGCGTCCAGTCGAATTTGCCGCCGTCCACAATCACGCCGCCCATCACCGTGCCGTGGCCGCCGATGAATTTGGTAGCGGAATGCACCACGATGTCCGCTCCGTGTTCCAAGGGGCGGAACAGGAAGGGCGTGGCAAACGTGCTGTCCACAATGAGCGGGATGCCGTGGGCGTGCGCCACTTCCGCCAGCGCTTCCATATCCACAATGTCGCAATTCGGGTTGCCCAGGCTTTCCACGTACAGGGCCTTGGTATTGTTCCGGATGGCCCTGGAAAAATTCTGAACGTCCCTCGCGTCCACGAAAGTGGTTTCTATGCCGGCATCCGCCAGCGTATTGGCGAAAAGATTGTACGTTCCGCCATATACGGTGGAGGAAGAAACAATGTGGTCCCCGGCCCGGGCGATGTTCTGGATGGCATACGTGACTGCGGCGGCCCCGGTGGATACGGCCAGCGCGGCCGCCCCTCCTTCCAGGGAGGCGATGCGTTGTTCAAAAACATCTGCGGTTGGGTTCATCAGGCGGTTATAAATATTGCCCGGCTCCGCCAGGGCAAAACGGGCCGCCGCCTGTTCCGAGTCTTTGAAGACATAGGAAGTGGTGGCGTAAATAGGTACGGCGCGCGCATCGGTGGCCGGGTCCGGACTTTCCTGACCCACGTGGATCTGGCGTGTTTCAAATCGATGGTTCTTGCTCATGTTTTTATATTCCTATCGGAAAACTAGGAAATGGATAACGAAAAGAAAAGACCATGTCAAGCTCCGGGTAAAAAAAACGGGACATGGGCCGGAATGGGAAAAGGTGGAGAAATGTTCAGGCCCGCGGCCGCTGCTTAAATGCCGGCTCCGTAGTCGCAGCCGATTTCCTTCTGCTGCTCGGCCAGATCTTCCAGCGTTACGCGGCGCAAATAATTCTCAATGACTTGCTGGAGCCCGCGCCAGAAAGGCAGCGTGGCGCATCCTGCCGCCCGTGGGCACGGATTTTCGTGGGGAGCCGTGCAGGAAATAGGCAGAAGGGAGCCTTCCGTCAGTTTCAGGATTTCTTCCGTGGTGTATTCGCGCGGATGTCTGGAAAGGCGGTATCCTCCCGCCTTTCCCCGGAAGCTCTGGACAAATCCCGCTTTCAGGAGGATGGCGATAATCTGTTCCAGATAACGTACGGTAATGTCCTGCCTGGCGGAAATCTCCTTCAGGGAAACGTAGCCTTCGTTGCGGTGGTGGGCGAGATCAATCATCAGGCGCAATGCGTAACGTCCTCTGGTGGAAACCTTCATCATATCGGTTAAATAAACGATATTTCCGGATGCCCGTCAATAGGGAATGAAGGTTCCACGCGGAATGGCGGGCTTCTTCCCCGGTTGAAAGTTTAATAATTGTAATGGCGGGGAACCCGGGGGCCTATTCCGGTAAAAATTTCCCAGGAAATGGTGCCGGCCTTTTCAGCCAGTTCCGTCACGGGGATATGCGGCCCCATGATTTCTGCGGTCATGCCCGGTTCCGCGTGCGGCGCCCGGCTGACGTCCACGATGATTTGATCCATCGTCACGCGCCCGAGAAGGGGGCAGGAAACCCCGTCCACCATGACGCGGGCGCCCTTATGGGCCAGGGAACGCAGATAGCCGTCCGCGTAGCCTATGCCCACGGTCGCCACCCTGGTGGGATGGTCCGTCACATAAGTGCCCCCGTAGGAAATGCCGTGGCCTTCCGGCAGCGTGCGCACCACCGTCAGGCGGGAAAAAAGAGCCATGGCCGGCCTTAATTGAGAGGCCCATGGGGAGTCAATGGGGGAAAACCCGTACAGCACCAGCCCGGGGCGGCACATGTTGTTGGAGGGAATTTCATAATCCAGGGAGGCGGCGCTGTTGGCCAGGTGGCAATACTTCAAGGGCAGTTTCTCCCGGATGCGGGCGGCCATCCGTTCAAAGAGGGCGATTTGCCTGAGCGTGATTTCCCGGTCCTCGTCCGCGCAGGGCAGGTGTGCTCCCAGGCCTTCCGGATGCAGGCTGTCCAGTTCTCCCAGGCGGGAAAGCAGTTCTTCAAGCTGGTCCGGCAGGAATCCGCCGCGGCCCATTCCCGTATCCACGGAAAGGTGGATGGGCAGCGTCTTTCCGTACAGCCGCGCCAGGGAATTGTAATGCTCTGCCTCCTCCATGGTGGAAATGAAGGAGCGCCAGCCGTTCAGCACGATTTCCTCCCGTTCCTCCGGGAACGCGGGGCCCAGGATGTAAGGGCGGGTGCGGCAGCCCGCCTGGCTGATGCGCCGGGCTTCCCCCACATTGGCCACCCCGAAGAAAGCGATGCCTTCCGAATCCAGCGTGCGGCAAACCTGTTCCAGCCCGTGGCCGTAGGCGCCTGCCTTCACGACGGGCATGTAATATTCCCCTTTGGCCGCCTGCTTGACGACATTCAGGTTATGGCGGATGGCCCCGAGGTCGATTTCGGCCCAGGCGCGGGGAGGGCTGGTTGCTGGCATGGTTGGAAAATGGCGGAAAGGTTGGAAAAAGAGGGGCGCCGGATGCTCCCGGCGCAGGGGATTGTCCGTCTTTGGCCGCGCAATTCCAGACGGATTTTTGTCAGTCTTTCGAACTTTCAGAAGGTATAAAAACTGCCATGTGCTGAAACACATGGCAGTTTGATAAAAATGCTTTTGTTACCGGTGTGACTGGCTGGCAGTCAGGAAAATCGGTTTGCATTTCAAATTTTGTCTTGAATCCGTTGGGAATTAAAGTGATGTTCAGATGTTTTGTCAACTGTTTTTTTCTGAATGGAATAATTTTTAAAATACTTGATGGAATGCAATATTGGCATATAATATGAATTAAAGCAGTTTTTTTGTGATGTCGCGTTCTCTCACTTTTTCGTTTGATATTGGTTATGCATCCATTGGATGGGCTGTCATTGCTTCCGCATCCCATGATGATGCGGATCCCTCGGTTTGCGGTTGCGGTACGGTTCTGTTTCCGAAAGATGATTGTCAGGCATTTAAAAGGCGTGAATACAGACGTTTGAGACGCAATATCCGCTCCCGGCGCGTTCGCATCGATCGTATCGGCAGATTGCTGGTTCAGGCGCAAATCATCACGCCGGAAATGAAAGAAACTTCCGGGCACCCCGCTCCCTTTTATTTGGCGTCAGAAGCGTTAAAAGGGCATCGAACTCTCGCCCCGATTGAGCTTTGGCATGTTCTCCGCTGGTATGCTCATAACAGAGGGTACGACAATAATGCCTCATGGTCTAACAGCCTTTCAGAAGATGGCGGGAACGGGGAGGATACCGAGAGAGTGAAGCATGCTCAAGATTTGATGGATAAACATGGGACGGCGACCATGGCGGAAACCATTTGCCGGGAATTGAAACTGGAAGAGGGCAAAGCGGATGCTCCGATGAATGTTTCAACGCCGGCTTATAAAAATCTCAATACCGCTTTTCCCCGTTTAATCGTGGAAAAGGAAGTACGACGTATATTGGAGCTTTCCGCGCCTCTGATTCCGGGGCTGACTTCGGAAATCATGGAGTTGATTGCCCAGCATCATCCCCTGACAACGAAACAACGCGGCGTGTTGATTCATTACGGGATAAAATTGGCCCGGTGTTATCGTGGGAGTCTTTTGTTCGGTCAGTTAATCCCCCGTTTTGATAACCGTATCATCAGCCGTTGCCCTGTCTCGTGGGCTCAGGTGTACGAAGCTGAGCTAAAGAAAGGAAATTCTGAGCAAAATGCCCGTGAACGGGCAGAAAAACTATCCAAGGTTCCGACGGCGAATTGCCCGGAATTTTATGAATACCGCATGGCCCGGATTTTATGTAACATCCGTGCGGACGGAGAGCCTCTTTCTGCAGAGATACGCAGAGAATTGATGAATCAGGCCCGACAGGAAGGAAAGTTGACCAAAGCGTCTCTGGAGAAGGCCATCTCTTCTCGTCTGGGAGAGACAGAGACTAATGTAGCCAACTATTTTACTTTGCATCCTGACAGCGAAGAGGCTCTTTACCTGGATCCTGCCGTGGAAGTTCTGAAAAGAAGCGGCATCGGGGAAACTCTTTCTCCATCTGTTTACCGGCTTGCCGCCAATCGTCTGCGTCGCGGGAAGTCCGTTACCCCGAATTATTTGTTGAATTTGCTTAAGTCCCGTGGGGAATCTGTCGAGGCGTTGGAAAAGAAGATAGAGAAAGAACGCCATCAACAGGCCAATCGAAAGAAAGCCAAGAAGACAGATCCGGATTATGCCGCCACGCCGTTAAAACCCAGGTATGCGACGGGACGAGCGCCGTATGCCCGCCCCGTCTTGAAAAAAGTTGTGGAAGAAACCCTTGACGGGGAAGACCCGACGCGTCCTGCCCGGGGAGAAGCGCATCCGGATGGGGAACTGAAAGCGCATGACGGTTGTCTGTATTGCCTCCTTGACGCGGATTCTTCCGTGAATCAATACCAGAAAGAACGCCGTCTTGATACGATGACCAACAACCACCTTGTCCGTCACCGTATGTTGATTCTGGATCGCTTGCTGAAAGATTTGATTCAGGATTTCGCCGACGGGCAAAAAGACAGAATTTCCCGCATTTGTGTGGAAGTTGGCAAGGAGCTGACAACGTTTTCCGGCATGGGCAGCAAAAAGATTCAGACAGAACTGAATCTGCGTCAGAAAAGCCATACGGAAGCCGTCAATAAATTAAAACGGGATTTACCGGGGAAAGCGCTTTCTGCCAATCTGATACGCAAGTGCCGCATCGCCATGGACATGAACTGGACATGCCCGTTTACCGGTGAGCGGTATGGCACTCATGAGCTGGAAAATATGGAGATGGAACATATCGTCCCCTATTCTTTCCGGCAGTCTAACGCGCTTTCTTCTCTGGTTCTCACGAGGAAAGAGGTTAACAAGATGAAAGGTCAGCGTACCGGGTACGATTTTGTGGAGCAGGAGCAGGGTAAGCCGGTTACGGGACGAACGAACCTGCATATTTGTTCCTTTAATAATTATAGGGAATTTGTTGAGAAGTTGGACGACAAGAAGTGGCATGAAGATGACCGCAAGCGCAAAAAGAAGCGCAAGGCCTTACTGATGGTGAGGGGATTGTCCCATAGGCATCAATTACAAAATCACGATGCCATGAAGGAAATAGGCATGACGGAAGGCATGATGACGCAGAGTTCCCACCTGATGAAACTGGCATGCAAGTCTATTAAAACCTCTCTGCCGGATGCGCACATCGACATGATTCCCGGCGCTGTTACTGCTGAAGTTCGCAAGGCGTGGGATGTTTTTGGGGTCTTTAAGGAATTATGCCCGGAAGCTGCCGACCCGGACTCCGGCAAGATTCTTAAGGAAAACCTGCGTTCTCTCACTCATTTGCATCATGCCTTGGATGCCTGTGTGCTGGGGCTTATTCCCTATATCATACCCGCTCATCATAATGGTTTGCTGAGACGTGTTCTTGCCATGCGCCGAATTCCGGAAAAACTGATACCTCAAGTCAGGCCTGTTGCGAATCAGCGTCATTATGTCCTGAATGATGATGGACGCATGATGTTGCGTGATCTTTCCGCCTCTCTTAAAGAAAATATTCGTGAACAATTGATGGAGCAGAGGGTCATTCAGCATGTCCCTGCAGACATGGGCGGCGCTTTACTCAAGGAAACCATGCAGAGAGTGCTTTCTGTTGATGGAAGCGGGGAGGATGCCATGGTTTCTCTTTCCAAAAAGAAAGATGGGAAGAAGAAAAAAAATCAGGTAAAAGCAAGCAAATTGGTCGGAGTGTTTCCGGAAGGCCCGTCAAAATTGAAGGCTCTTAAGGCAGCCATAGAAATTGATGGCAATTATGGAGTGGCGTTAGATCCCAAGCCGGTGGTGATCAGACATATTAAGGTGTTTAAGCGAATCATGGCCCTGAAAGAACAGAACGGCGGCAAGCCGGTGCGCATTTTGAAAAAAGGCATGTTGATTCATTTAACCTCGTCTAAAGATCCCAAGCATGCAGGTGTATGGAGAATTGAATCCATACAGGATTCAAAAGGTGGCGTAAAATTAGATCTTCAGAGAGCGCATTGCGCTGTACCTAAAAATAAGACGCATGAATGTAATTGGCGTGAAGTAGATCTCATTTCTTTATTAAAAAAATACCAGATGAAAAGATACCCTACTTCTTATACGGGAACTCCACGATAAGGCATTTTACATGTCATACCATATTCTAAGCATAGATGCCTATACATGCCATCTGAGCTGCGACAAGGGCCAACTCAGATGCGCGGATGGAGAGAATTCTCCCCGGACGATTCCGCTGGAGGATGTGGGGGCTGTTGTGCTCAGTTCTTTTAAGGCGACGCTCACGAGCAATTTGCTGATAGAACTGGCCAGGAAGAGAATAGGATTTGTGCTGTGTGAAAGCTACAGGCCTGCCGTGCTGCTCCTGCCAGCGGATCGGTCTACGGATACCGGTCTGCTAAGACATCTGGCGGATATGCCGGCCCGTTTGCGGAACCGCCTTTGGCAAAAGACTTTGGATGCCAAGTGTGGGAATCAGACGGCTCTGGCCCAAGCATGGAATCCGCATCATCCCGCCATTGCGGAGCTGAAGAGAATGGCCGTGACGGAAAAGACGGCGAGGGAAGCAGAGTGCGCCCGCCTGTTCTGGAGCGTATTTGCGGATACATGGGCAAACTCCGATTTTCGCAGGGGACGTCATGAGGAGGGGTTTAATAACCTCTTCAACTATGCGTACGCTATTCTGTTGTCTTGCATATTGCAATATCTCTTTGCTCTGGGGCTGGATCCCTGCTTCGGCATTTTTCATCAATCCCGGGAACATGCAGCGCCTTTGGCTTATGATCTGATGGAACCCTTCAGGCCTGCCTTTGACGCCAATGTGGCCCGTTGGATTCATTTGTGCCTGCGGGAAGGAAAAACAGAAGAGAGAGCAGGAGAAATCACCCGTGAGTTCAGGCAACATATTACAGCCACCTTGCAGGCTTCTGTCATGTACCGGGATAAACAGCTGCCGTTGAAAGCGGCGGTAGAGGCCGTTTGCCGCAGTTTCCGCAAAGCAGTTCTTGCCGGACAATCCGGACCGTATGAACCATGGCTTATGACAACTATAAAATGGGCTGGCTAGTTGTGTTCTTTGATCTTCCCACAACCACGCCGGAAGATAAAAAAAACTATCAATATTTCCGTAAGGCTCTTTTAGAAGACGGCTATACGATGATTCAGTATAGCGTCTATGCCCGCGCGTGCGTTACTCAGGAAAGAATGGCTACCCACTCCCGCAGAATCCAGAAAATGATACCGCCTGATGGTTCTGTCCGCTGTCTTTTCGTTACGAATATCCAGTGGGATAAGATGTTCGTTTTTCATGGCAGGTCTTGTCCCCGACAGGAGGTTTCCCTGCCTCAGCAGATGCTCCTCTGGTAAAAATATCGGACGCCGTATTTTTTTATAAGTCGCTGAACATAAAAATAAGGCACAGTATCTATTGTACTGTGCCTTATTTTGGATTCAAGGCAAAACAGCATCTTGCGTCCATTGCCGACAAAATCAATTGTACTGTGCCTTATTTTGGATTCAAGGCAAAACGCCGCCTCCGCAACACCCTGCGCATCCTGCATTGTACTGTGCCTTATTTTGGATTCAAGGCAAAACTAAGGACCTTGATTTATGCAAAATAACCGTATTGTACTGTGCCTTATTTTGGATTCAAGGCAAAACTAATTCTGTTCGCGGAGACCATTTCCGACGATTGTACTGTGCCTTATTTTGGATTCAAGGCAAAACCACGGCCGCAACACGCCCGCCGTCACTATCATTGTACTGTGCCTTATTTTGGATTCAAGGCAAAACGGACGGAAGGAAAAACAAGAAGAGGGCCTATATTGTACTGTGCCTTATTTTGGATTCAAGGCAAAACTGAGTGGGGTATGGGTTTCAAGAAGAATATGATTGTACTGTGCCTTATTTTGGATTCAAGGCAAAACAGAGAAGCTTACTCACCCCGCCAACAAAAAATTGTACTGTGCCTTATTTTGGATTCAAGGCAAAACTATCTCCGCTGATGCCCGCGCTGCAATCATATTGTACTGTGCCTTATTTTGGATTCAAGGCAAAACTAGGTTCCCCGCCTCTGCTCTCCCCTCCGGATTGTACTGTGCCTTATTTTGGATTCAAGGCAAAACAAAAGATAAGGGACAGAAGGCCCTCGCCGTATTGTACTGTGCCTTATTTTGGATTCAAGGCAAAACGAAGGAGTGTTTCGGGTTGTCCCCCCGTTGATTGTACTGTGCCTTATTTTGGATTCAAGGCAAAACGTGCAATACTCGACAGGGCTTCGCGAAGACATTGTACTGTGCCTTATTTTGGATTCAAGGCAAAACCACCTTCGAACAGGAGTTTATAATTCGCGGATTGTACTGTGCCTTATTTTGGATTCAAGGCAAAACGGAATGGTATCGATTACTTTACCTCCGCAAATTGTACTGTGCCTTATTTTGGATTCAAGGCAAAACGGTATTCAAACAGATATGTCTGCATCCAACATTGTACTGTGCCTTATTTTGGATTCAAGGCAAAACATGCCTCGGAGGCTATGCTTAAGGCGCTTGATTGTACTGTGCCTTATTTTGGATTCAAGGCAAAACTGTGCACAGTATTTCCCCAGAGAAGTTGATATTGTACTGTGCCTTATTTTGGATTCAAGGCAAAACTGTATGCACCGGAATCAGTATGTTTCAGGGATTGTACTGTGCCTTATTTTGGATTCAAGGCAAAACTAAGGTGCGTTGCGGGGGTATAATCGATTGATTGTACTGTGCCTTATTTTGGATTCAAGGCAAAACAGGGGGTTGTAGGTCAACTGGTCCACAATATTGTACTGTGCCTTATTTTGGATTCAAGGCAAAACCATTTGGGTATTGCCCTGCTCGTTATAGACATTGTACTGTGCCTTATTTTGGATTCAAGGCAAAACACTCCGCAGAGCAGTATTGACGGCGCCACAATTGTACTGTGCCTTATTTTGGATTCAAGGCAAAACCCTCTCTATAAGTAGTGTTCCGGGGGTCATATTGTACTGTGCCTTATTTTGGATTCAAGGCAAAACAAGAACAGTAGATTCTTGGCCTTATTTTGGATTCAAGGCAAAACTTTTAGCAATAGAAAGCAAGTTGTCAAATATTGTACTGTGCCTTATTTTGGATTCAAGGCAAAACTTTTAGCAATAGAAAGCAAGTTGTCAAATATTGTACTGTGCCTTATTTTGGATTCAAGGCAAAACTTTGCGTCGTCGCCAACCAATACAAACTGAATTGTACTGTGCCTTATTTTGGATTCAAGGCAAAACGGTCATCATAAATGCTCATATTATTATTTATTGTACTGTGCCTTATTTTGGATTCAAGGCAAAACGTAAGAGTTTACGATGTTCTTCTAGTTCGCTAGTCATTTCCATTGCTCCAATGTGGTTACGTTCTTTCCTATGATACGAGTGACAGTTCGCCGTTCTTCCCTATCATCCCACTTAGAGATGATTACTTCTTTAACTCCAGCACCTTCCCACTTAGTCGTAATGTCCTTAGCAGGAATACCCTTCTCAATAATCACGGCCCGGTCATCTACAAAGACAACAAACTCTGCATAAGTCCCGGATGCTTTTTCGGAAGTATGGTTTTTCGAATCACATGAAGATAAAACGGCCGTGATAACGAGGCAAACAGAGGCCATGATAATCTTCCATGCGAATCTATATTGTGGTTTATGCTTCATGAGGCAGGATAATTTTACGGGTGTTAGCTTCTTTCATTGTACTGTGCCTTATTTTGGATTCAAGGCAAAACATACTTTCGTAGGGCGGCGTGATTATTCTGATTGTACTGTGCCTTATTTTGGATTCAAGGCAAAACAAATGCGCCTCCGGTCTGATGGAGCAGGGGATTGCTCCGCCTTTGGCCGCGCAATTCCAGACGGATTTTTGTCAGTCTTCCTTTAACGGAGCGGGAGAAACAAAGCTGTGCGTCCAGAACATGGCGCCGGTTGCGGAGGTGATTCCGTCCATGTTAAGATAGCGAGCCAAAAGCAGGGAGGGGGAGGAGTGCCCCATCTCCTTCTGAAGAAGGTTTTGATTGCAGAAATGGGCCAGGTGGTAGGAGGCGTAGGTATGCCTCAGCACGTCCTGCACCCATCCGCTTTTTTTCAGGATGCCGGACCGGCGCCTTACTTCCCTCCATTTCTTTTCCCAGTTGGGCGGGCAAACGGGACGGGAGGGGGAGCAGGCGGAAGACGTCCGGCTGAGGATGGAGCCCAGCACGGGAAGGATGGAAACATGGCGGCTCCCTCCTGTTTTGGTATGGGTGGGCGCCAGTGAAACCAGGCCGGATTTCAGGTTGATGTGCTTCCAGGTCAGCCTTTTGACTTCGTGGGGGCGTATGCCCGCGTACAGCATCAGGGCGCAGGCCGGCAGGCATGCCCCGTGGAACAACTGTTCCGCGGTGTGGAGAAGCCGTTTTGCCTCGTACAGGGAAAGGGCCCTGATGCGTTTTTCCCTGAGGATGGGGGGAGGAACCAGAAAGGCCGCGTTTTTACGGCACCACCCGCGCTTCAGGGAAAAATTCAGGATGCCGCTCAGGATCAGCCGCCCCTTGTGCCGCTGGCGGGGAGTGGAAAAGCTTTTGCGGAGATAACGCTCGCAATCTTCCGGCGTGATGGAACGGACCTGTTTTCTTGCCAGTTCCGGGCATTTTTTCATCATCCGGGCAGCCATATAGCGGATTTCCTGCAGCGTGCGGGGCCGGCGATGTTTCCTTGCTTCCAGGCTGGCGCGGACAGCCTGGGAAAACGGCACGCTTGTTTCCCTGTCGGCAAGGGCCTCTCCTCCCAGCCGTATGCATCGTTTGGCCCGGGTTATTCTGTCGCCTCTTCCGCGGCTGGTGTCCAGGAGGTCCTTTAGAAGAAGGAAAGCGTCCATGGGAGGAATGCCCAGGGAACGGATGAGGAGGATTCCTGTCTGATCCGTGTCGGTGGGGAAAGAGGAAGTCGGTATGTTCATGAAGAACGTTGTAGCAGAGGATTCCCAATCCGTACACAAGTCTAAAATGTGATGATAACAGCTATAAAGATCAAACAGGAACGGAAAAGGAAATGAAAGATGATAAACAATGATTCATAAAAATATGTTAGATTTTTTTCTACATTATTCGATATAAATGTACGGATTGGGAATCCGTTAGAACAGGCAAAAAATGAATGTTTCTATTTCCTTATTAATCATATTTGGAACAGTCTTTCTGGTGGGAGAACATGTTTTGGCTCGAACTTTGGAAACGGGAAGAGCGGGTGGCTATTACACTCATTCCGGGAAAGGGGACAGAAGCGCCAGAGCTAGGTTTGAACGGTTCAAAAGCAGAAAAACGCCTACAACTAGAACCAGCATAACCCCGATTTCCGTTTCAGACCAATATGGGAACAGGTATCGTGGGGATTTAATTACCAGCACTTATGACCCTTCAGCCAAAGCCAGGGCGGGAGCTGCCGCCTGGGATAAACGTCAAAGCGCCAAAGCCAAGACAATCATCAACCAGGCGGAACATGAAGCCCAGTCAAAAATTGCCAGGGAAGAAGAAGCTCAGGTCTTTCGCGCATCTCTGTCACGCCTTCAGGAAGCCGTAAAACAGGGAAAGGTGGACAAGGTTCTTGCAGACAAGATGGTAAAGGTTTTGTCCCTGCGCGTCAAACAGGGAATAATGGATAGAAGGGAGGCCGCTGGCGCTATTGATTATTTGATTCTCAATAATAAAATTAATATTAAATAACGGAATCATCAGGATAAATGGGTGAAAGCTGGTATAAATATTGATTGTTAATGAGTATGCTTCATGCAATATTAAGTATTTTGGTTGGAGCGCTGGGAGGGTTGAGCGCCAGGGTGATTTTTTCTTTTGCGGCTTCCGTCGTCCTGCTGCCCCTGTCTTTATTCTCTTCAAGAAGGGAAACTCAAGTTTCTACAGTACAAGCCGCTTTGGCTTTGTGCTTACTGGTTATTGCTGTTTCCCTGTATGATTTTGCAGTAATAAAAAGCTGGAAAGGAATAGTGGAACATTTGACGTGGGGAGACTATATAGGAATTGTTGTTTTCTGTGTATCTTCTGCCTGTATTCCTGACAGCCGTGCAGCGGACATGGCAGGAGACTGCAAGTATAACAGTATGATATTAAATGCGGGCGTTTATTTTTCCTTATTTATTCCTGTAGGTTTTTTATTGATGGACTGTTCTGAAAATATGTGGTCTTACTTATCTTTCATCATCGTCTTTCTGCTGTTCTCGTTTTTCCTGATAGATTTTCATTGTTCTAAAAAAAGCATGAAACAAATATTTGCGGATGGAAATAATTATCCGGAAATAGAGATAGAGAAAAAACGGTGGGCAGGAAGAAAATGGCGGATGATTGCAATCATCATTTCCGTATGTTTTTTAACGGCTTTTAGTGTTGTACAGCTATTTAATGGAAAAAAATACGCCCATGAGAACGAGACAGTAGAACTGGATCATACCCGCCTGATGGATTTGGGGGAGCAGTATTTGAATAAAGGAGATGTGGAGAGAGCTGTCTCATGTTTCAAAAAATCGGCGGAGTTTGGAAACGCGAAAGCCCAGAGGAGGCTGGGATACTTTTATTTTTGGGGAAAAGGAATCAGGGAGGACAAGCGGGAGGCGGTGAAGTGGTACCGTTTGGCTGCCGATCAGGGGAACGCGGAAGCCCAGAGGAGGCTGGGATACTGTTATTTTTGGGGAGAAGGAATCAGGGAGGACAAGCGGGAGGCGGTGAAGTGGTACCGTTTGGCCGCCGATCAGGGGGACGCGGAAGCCCAGGGGTGGCTGGGATACTGTTATTACTTTGGAGAAGGAATCAGGGAGGACAAGCGGGAGGCGGTGAAGTGGTACCGTTTGGCCGCCGATCAGGGGAACGCGGAAGCCCAGTGGAGGCTGGGATACT
>NZ_MNUD01000001.1:0-84589 GCF_001917295.1 Akkermansia sp. 54_46 | reverse complement strand
GAGAGGAGGCTGGGATACTGTTATTATGTTGGAAAAGGAATCAGAGAAGACAAGCGGGAGGCGGTGAAGTGGTACCGTTTGGCCGCCGGGCAGGGGAACGCGGAAGCCCAGTGGAGGCTGGGAGACTTTTATTTTTGGGGAGAAGGAATCAGGGAGGACAAGCAGGAGGCGGTGAAGTGGTACCGTCTGGCCGCCGATCAGGGGAACGCGGAAGCCCAGTGGAGGCTGGGCGATTGTTATTTTTTCGGACACGGAGTTGGGAAGAATAAAAGAGAAGCCGTAAACTGGTATTTTTTGTCAGCCGAAAAAGGAAATGCAGAAGCTCAAAGAAGATTGGGCGCGTGTTTTTATTTTGGGCATGGGGTTGCTAAAAACAGGCAGGAAGCGATACGCTGGTATCGTCTGGCTGCGGAACAGGGAAATTCCGTTGCCATCTCCATGCTGAAGAAGCTGGGAGTAATGTAAAGGGAAGAGCGAAGAGCATAGTAACTGTATTTATAAAAAGATGAAAGTTATGGAACAGTCGGAAGAAAGGCTATCCCGTATTAATGCATATAATAAACTTGTGGATGCCGCAATATTGACAAAAACAAGTTCTAAGTCAGTTGCAGACATCGTGAACCATGAGTTGGGAATAGAGTGTAATGCGTCTGACGTACAGGAGATTTTGAAGTCTTCCGTATCTGCTTCCGATATGCATAAAATCCGCAGAGAAATAGAGGAAAATGCTTCTATAAAAATGGAGAATGCGAATGGAACTTCATTTTTAAGAAAATATGTCAGTTTTTCCGGTCGTATTTCCAGATCTGAATATTGGGCGCTGAAGTTGCTGATATTGCCAATTATGGTTATTATTCTTCTTAATGGAGTTGCAATGGTGTGGGATAAAACAGGGAATGATTTAGGAATATTAGTTTTATTTGTGATTATTTTTATTTCTTATATATATTTCAATATTGTTGCAGATGTCAGGAGGCTTCATGACATAGGAGAGAGCGGATGGTTGGTGCTTTTAGAACTAGTTCCTTTGGTCAACATTGTCATTGCGGCGTTTCTTTTTTTTAAAGGTAGCCAATCAGCTGGTAATCAACATAAAGACTTAAAATCTTCTCACTGAAAAACGGTTGAGTATTTGGTATTTGCCCTGGGACGGACAGGGCATTTTTTGATGTAATACCAAACGGATTTTGTCAGTTTTTTTCGGAATGGATAGCAGGCGTTTCCTCTTTTCCCGCTGAAGGTGCTGGGGAGGCGTCCCGAAGGGTTTTCAGCAGAGCCGCCATGGTGTCTATGTCCTCATCCGTCATGGAGGAAAGGTCGTCCAGTTTCTTTTTAATGGCTTCAATTTCCTCTTCCCGGTACGGCAGCGCTTCTCCGCCGTGGGGACTCAGAAAGAAGGACGTGATGGTGCTGGTGAGCGTTCCCACGAATCCGATGCCCGTGAGCATCAGGAATACAGCCAGGAATTTGCCTGAAGTGGTGACCGGATAGGTATCCCCGTAGCCTACGGTGGTAGCCGTGACGAAGGACCACCAGATGCCGTTGGGCAGGCTCATGCCCTCCGCCAGATGGATGCCTACGGCCCCCAGCAGGATGATGACCAGGGCGGCGATGCAGATATACTTGAATCCGTTCGTGTTGAAGAAACGCCGGATGCGCGTGGTGAACCTCATGGCATAGGAAAACAGGTCCAGATACCTGGCGAGCCTTAAAATTTCCCCCAGCGAGGCGAACCTGAACAGGCGGAACAGGGCGTCAAAGGGAATAATGGCCAACAAATCCCAGGGGTGTTCCTTAACGAAGAGCCATTTGGACCGGCTGATGGAGAAGCGGACCACATAATCCAGCACAAAAATCCAGTAGATGACGCGGTCCGCCGTGACTTCCCATTCCGCCGCTTCCGTGGTCAGGTCAATGGCGGTCAGCGTTACGGCGACCAGGGCCAGCAGGCACATGCCCGCTTGATAGGCCAGCCTCAGGAACAGAATGTGGCGGGGCATGCGGCGTAACGCGTTCATGGCGGGAAGAGAAATGAAAAAGCCGCCCCCGGCGGGGTGGGCAGGGAGCGGCTTGGGGAGAGAGGCTGTTTCCTCCGGGCCCCTTACTTCAGCAGGAGCTGTTCCATCAGGGCCTGGGAGGACTGGGCCAGCACGGCGGGATCGTCCAGCATGCCGGCGCGGAGCAGGGCGGTATTCGCGATCTGGTCCGCCACCATTTGCGCCAGTTCCGGGTTTTCCGTCCGCAGGGCGGAAAGCTTTTTCACCAGCGGGTTGGAGGGGTTCAGTTCCAGCTGCGGATGGCTTTCCGGCACTTCCTGCCCCATGGCTTTCATGTACGCCCTCATTTCCGGCCCCATGTCATTGCCGCTTTGCAGGGCTACGGCGGCTCCGCTGACCAGGCGCTTGCCCAGGGTGACTTTGGAGAATTTGTCCGGGTACAGCCCTTTCAGCCATTCTTCCAGGGCCGCGGCTTCCTCCTGGGGCAGGGCGTCCTTCTGTTCCTCTTCCAGGGCGGGGAGTTCCACGTCGGCGCGGTCGATCATCGTGACGGGCTTGCCGTCCACGCTGGACAGGGAGTCCAGCACGAATTCGTCCCCGTGGTCCGTGAAGAAGGCCACCTCATAGCCGCGGGCTTTGAAGGCTTCCAGGTACGGGCTGTTTTCCAGATGGGAACGGGAGGGGCCGGTAAGCGCGTAAATGGCCGTCTGCCCTTCCTTCATGCGGGTGACGTAGTCTTCAAATGAGGTCGTTTCCCCCGGTTCCGTGGCCGTGGATTCAAAACGGAGCAGTTTGCCCAGGGATTCCTTGTTCGGCCAGGAGGTGACGACGCCTTCTTTCAGGTAGCGGGAGAATTGCGCGTAGAATTCCCTGTAGGTTTCCTGATCGTCCTTCGCCAGTTTTTCCAGATGCTTGATGAAGCGTTTGGTGATGATGTCGCTGATTTTGCGCACCAGGGAGTTGTCCTGAAGCATTTCGCGGGAAATGTTCAGGGGCAGGTCCTCGCTGTCCACCACGCCGTTCAGGAAGCGGAGCCATTCCGGCAGCAGGCCTTCCGGCTTGGCGTCAATCAGCACGCGCTTGCAGTACAGGGCCACGTTGGCGTCCACGCGGCCGAATCCGAACATTTCCGGATTGCGCCTGGGGATGAAAAGCAGGGCATTCAGGGCAATAGGGGCGTCCGCGCTGAAGTGCATGTAGGACAGGGGTTTTTCATCCGTGTGGGCAATGAACTGGTAAAATTCATCATATTCCTCCGGTTTCACGTCGGATTTGGACTTGGACCAGATGGCCTGAACGGTGTTGACGCGCTCTCCGTTGAAGTTGAGAGGGAACCCCACGAAGTTGGAGTAGCGGCGCAGGAGCTCCTTCACGCGGTATTCCTGGGAGAACTCTTCATATTCGTCTTTCAGGCGGATGACGATGCGGGTGCCCCGGTCCAGCGGTTCCGCCAGCGTCTCGATGCTGTAGCCTTCCCGTCCGTCAGAAGACCAGCGCAGGGAGGCGGCTTCCGGTTCATAGGAATGGGTGAACACTTCCACCCGGTCCGCCACCATAAACGAGCTGTAGAAGCCCACGCCGAACTGGCCGATCAGGTCCGCTCCGCCTTCCTGCTTCTGCTTGAGGGCCTCCATGAATTTTTTGGTGCCGGAGTGGGCGATGGTTCCCAGGTTTTCCACCAGGTCCGCTTCCGTCATCCCGATGCCGGTGTCCGCAATGGTGATGGTCTTGTTTTCCTTATCCGTGGTGACGGTGATTTCCAGGGGCTTGTCCGGCTGGTAAATATTAGAATCCGTCAGCTGCTTCAGACGCAGTTTTTCCAGGGCGTCGGAAGCGTTGGAAACAAGCTCGCGGACAAAGATTTCACGGTCGCTGTAAAGGGCGTTGATGACAATGTCCAGCAGCTGCCGGACTTCCGCCTGAAATTGATGTGTTTCTGTATTCATATGGAAAAATGTTTTGCGAGCGTCATTATACGGCCCCCGTCAAGGGGGATGGACAGTTTTTCTCCCTGGGCCCGGGCGTCCCATGTCACACAAAAAGGCTTTTTCACAGGCATGGGGGCCGGGCGTTTTTCCTTGAAACAATTCCGGAAACCGAACAGTATTATTTAACAAATGATTTTCTCACCATTGTTGAAAAAGGGGATTCTTTTACTGGCCTTCTGCGGCGTGCTGGGCGGAGGCGTGCTTTCCGCCCAGGAAACAGGGGGCTCGCCGATTACGGAGGAGGGTTTGAAGGCATTGGATTCCAATGTGTTCGCCAATGAATACATGCTTGCATTGAAGCCCAATGTCACGCGCGACCGCATCGCCAAAATTAAGGATCCCTTTGTGCGTGGGCTCGCCGAGCAGATGGCGGAGAAGAAATTTGACCGCAAGGCCCGCGCCCTGACGGCGGAGCCGTATGAACCGGTCAAGGATCTGGCGGAACGCCTGCGCACCAGCCAGTACAGCAAATTTGAAAATCCCACCGGCATCTTTTTTGAAGAGGGGGAGGACGTATTGCTGGTCATGGGGGATCCCAAAGGTGAAAAACTGAATCTGGTTATCCACAATTTCGGGCGGGACGGAGGCCACAGCTCCTATCCGCTGAAAGAGGGGGTCAACATCATCAGGGCGAAGAACAAGGGGCTTGGCTACATTGAGTATTTCACATCCAATTACAAGAAAGCGCCCAAGGTGCATTTGTCCATTTTGTCCGGCAAGGTGAATGGAGTTTTCGTGGGAGGCGTCAGCAAAAACAGCGACTGGAAGAGGATGCTGGAAAACTCCCCCACGGAAGTTGTGGACATCGTGGGCAACCGCGTGCATCTGGTGTATCCGGTGGAGGAACTTAAACAATTCTGCCCGGACAAGGGGGAGGAGCTCATTGCCCTGTACGACAGGATTATCGGCATGGAGCAGCAGATCATGGGCCTGTACAAGTACAGGATGCTGCCCAAAAACCGGATGTTCGGCCGTGTGATCTGGAACGGGTTCATGCATGCGGACGGCACGGGGGCCGCCTTTCATAACGGCACCATGAAGGAGGTAGGCAATCCGGACAGGATTCCCGGCAGCGCCTGGGGGATTGCCCATGAGTTCGGCCACGTCAACCAGGTGCGCCCCGCCATGAAATGGGTATCCACCGGAGAAGTGACCAATAACATTTACTCCGCTTACGTGAATTACATGCTGAATCCCTCCAGCATGCGCCTGGAGCATGAACGCATCAACGGCGGGGACGGCAACATGATTGGCGGCCGCTTCAACGCCTATCTGAACAACGGCATTTTGAAGGGGGAAAACTGGCTTGTCCAGAGCGGGCCGGACAAGCGTTCCGGCGGGGATAACCGTCCGATGGTGCACGACCATTTTGTCAAGCTGGCTCCCCTGTGGCAGCTGGAGCTGTACTTCAAGATAGCCGGGAAGGGCAATCCCGACTTTTATCCGGATATCTTTTATAAGGCCATCAAGATGGATACCAGGGGCAAGAAGGATGGAGAGCTCCAGCTTGCGTTCATGAAGAACGCCTGCGACGCCGCCAGACAGGACCTGACGGATTTTTTCCGGAAAACGGGCATGCTCAAGCCCATTGACCAGGAATTGGACGACTACACCTGCGCCCGCATGACCATCACGGAGGCCGACTGCAAGAACCTGATTGCCTACGCCAGGAAGTACAAAAAGCCGGAAAGCCCCGTCATTTACTATATTTCCGTCAATAGCGCGGAAGCATATAAGAACCGACTGCCTGTCCGCGGCGTTTACAACCAGGGCGTTACGGAGCAGGGCAACAGGCGCATTATTTCCCATGACGTGTGGAAAAACGCCGTCGTCTTTGAAACATACAAAGACAGGGAAATGGTCCGCATCACCATGGCGGGGACGGATTCCAGGGATAATTCCTCCACTACGGTTCCCTATCCGGAAGGTTCTACGCGGATTGAAGCCGTTTCCTGGGACGGCAGGCGTACGCTGGTGTACGGCAAACGCCCTGACAAATGAAAGCTTAAGAGGTTAGCGTGTTCGGGCGCCGCCGTTCTCCGGGACGGCGGCGCTTTTTCATGACAGGGGGGGCGGATGGAAAACCGCAAGGGGATTGCTCATCCTGATGGTCTTTTCTCCATACCGTATCTTCCGGACTGCTGACAGCCGGAAGGCTGTTGCTTTTGAACAGGGGCGGGGGAGAGGCTGTATAACATGGGATGGATAAGGCAGGAACTTCCGGAGGCATCAGGGGAAAGATGCTGTTGTTTGCCGCCTTTTTAATCGTGTGCTTTAATCTGCGTACCGGGTTTGATTCTCCCGATCCGCTGTTGGGAACGATTGAAAGGGATATGGGGCTTTCCCTGGAAAATTCAGGGCTGTTCGCCCTGCTGCCCGTCTTTGTGCTGGGGGTGGCGGCTCCCATTTCTCCGCGCGTGGCGCGCCGGATGACGCCGTGGAAAATCATTTTCTGGTTCCAGCTTCTGGCGGTGGCCGGAATTTTCTGGCGCAGCTGGGACGGCGTGGCGGGGTTATACGGCGGCATGGTTCTGATGGGGCTGGGCATGGGGATTGCCGGAGCGGCCATTCCCGGACTGATCAAGCACCAGTTTCCTGACCGTGCTTCCGCCATGATGGGCGTTTACAGCGCCATGATCGGCGTGGGCAGCGCTGCGGCTTCCGGCCTGTCCGTTCCCCTTTCCAATATGCTGGGAGGCTGGCGTTTCGGCCTGGGGATCTGGATTATTCCCATCCTGCTGGGGATGCTGGTATGGGGCGCTTATTTTCTCAGGCATCCGGACGGCGTGTTTCAAAACGATCCGGCGGCATCTGGACGCAGCCTGCTGCGCAGCGGCAAGGCATGGCAGGTTACCGTTTTTTATTTGAGCCGCGTTGGGGCTGCCTATTTCTTTTATACCTGGATTCCCATCTTTCTGAGGCAGCGGGGCATGAGCTATGAGGACGCCGGTTTCATCCTTTCCGTGGCCATGTTCGCCCAGCTGCCCGCTACGCTCTCCGCTCACGTGCTGGAAAAAGCTATGGGAGGGCGGGGCCTCCTCATCGTGATGGCCATGGCGTTGGCGGCCCTTTCCTGCTGGGGCATCCTGTATCTTCCGCTGGACTGGGCCGTCTGGATGGCGATTCTGTTCGGCCTGGCGACGGGAACCGTATTCAGCCGCGGAATGGCGCTGATGGTGGAACGGGCCCGGACGCCTTCCGAATCAATCAGGCTTTCCGGCATGTCCCAGGGAATCGGCTTTACCATGGGTGCCCTGTTGAGCCTGCTGTTTACCTCCTTCCTGCATCAGGGAGGCTCCTTCCTGCCGTTCTGCCTGGTTTATACCTTGTTCTGCGTGCTCGGCATGGTTTCCGGCCGCATGTCCTCCCGGCCGGGATACGTGTAATATAAGATTTCGGAATTATGCAGAATGTCTTGCCTTAAGATTTTTAGAATATTTTTAATTATTGATATTCAGTAAATTGCTCCGATGAAAAAATCGGAAAGATCAACGAAACAAAACTAAAGTAAATAATGCTGTAAATTTTAATTATTCCTAATCTATTATTTTTTTTCTTTACAAAAATATAAAATTTGTATTTGTTTTCTATGTAAAAACCAAATATCAATACATGAAATCAAATAATCAAAAAATGAAGGAAGATGTTTTTTGTGTGGTTGAATCTGTCTCTGAGCAACCCTCCTATTCTCAAGCCGATTTTATTAAGTTTTATGAGAAACAAAAGAAAAATGGAGATTGGACTTTTTATGATGAAAGACAGTTTATGGAAAATCTGTTTTGTACTAGACTGAACTATTTTTTTATTATTTTTTCGTTAATTTTAATGGCTGCTGTAACAGTAAGGAGTAATACTAATCTTATATTGGTATTGTTTATTGGTTTAATAATTCAATTATTGCTGTGGTTTTCTGTTAATAGAATTTATGTAAAATTGGATATTGTTCTTAAAATATTGCATAACCTTGACGAACATCATGTGTTTTCTATAACAGATAAATGTTTAAAAAAGAGAAGGCATTATTCTTTTAGTGTTGTTTCTCTTCTCGGTACATGGCTTCCTCTTTTGTGTGTTATAATATGGTTCACTGGATTGTGTTTGGCTGTATTAGGATATATATCTTCCAATTAAAGGATTCGTTTTTTTGTTTATAATATAATGGGTGATATGTGTTAGGGTTAATTATATATAATACCAATTTTTTATAAAATTATGAATATTTGATTTTTCCAAAATTAAGTGAATGATTTTGTAATCTTTCCTTTGAAGGGCTTGACGCTGGCGGGGGGGGCGGGTAAGCTCTTGCCCGTCAAATTTTATGAAGAAAGAGATTGTACGCATCCAACGGGACGCCCTGGCACGCATCGCCCAGGCGTCTGACAGGCGCGGCGTGGAAGACGCGCGCGTGGCCATCCTCGGCAAAAAAGGGGAATTGACCTTGGCCCAGACGGGCATGAAGGACGTTCCCAGGGAGGAAAAACCCGCCGTCGGCCAGTTGCTTAACGAGGCCCGCAAGGCCATTACGGAAGCCCTGGACGCCAAGCTGGAGGAAGTGCAGGCCCAGGCGGATAAGGCCGCCGTGGCCGGGGTGGATTTGACGCTGCCGGCCCGCTCCCTGCCGTCTGGCGGGCTGCACCCCCTCACCATCGTGCGGGATGAAGCCGTCCGCATTCTGCGCCACATGGGCTTTGCCCTGGCGGACGGCCCGGAGATTGAGGACGAGTTCCACTGCTTTGACGCGCTGAACACGCCGGAGGATCATCCGGCCCGCAATGAGAAGGATACGTTTTACTTTGATTCCGGCAAGCTTCTGCGTACGCATACGTCTTCCGTGCAAATCCGTTCCATGGAAAAGCAGATGCCTCCCGTGCGCGTCATCGCTCCCGGTTCCGCCTATCGCCGCGACGAAATTGACGCCACGCACCTTTCCGCCTTCAATCAGCTTGAAGGCCTGTATGTGGATACGGACGTTTCCGTGGGCGACCTGAAAGGAACGCTGGAATATTTTCTGCGCGCCCTTTTCGGCTCCGGCACGGAGGTGCGCTTCCGCCCCCATTTCTTCCCGTTCACGGAACCCAGTTTTGAAATTGACGTCAAGCTGAAGGTGGACGGCCAGGCCCCCCGCTGGGTGGAGATTGCCGGCTGCGGCATGGTGGATCCCAATGTTTTTGAAGCCGTGGACCGTGAACTGGGGCTGGACCCCCGCTCACAGGCCCGCTACACGGGGCTGACCGGCTTTGCCTTCGGCATCGGCCTGGACCGCCTGGCGATGATCCGCTGGGGCATCAGGGACATACGCGCCCTGATTGAGAACGATGTGCGCTTCCTTGCCCAATTCCAATAATCCTTACCTGTTTTCCCGTTATGAAGATTTCCCTTAACTGGCTTTCCCAGTATATTGACCTGTCCGGCCTGAGCGTGGATGAAATGTCTGACATGCTGACCTTTGCCGGCATTGAGGTGGAAGACATCCGCCAGCAGGGCGTGGATTCCCCATACGTGGTGGTGGCCCGCGTGGCCGCCGCAGAACAGCATCCCCAGGCGGACCGGCTGAAGGTCTGCCAGGTGGACGTGGGCGACGGCACGCTGCACCAGATCGTATGCGGCGCGCAGAACTACAAAGTGGGAGACAAGGTGCCCTGCGCCCTGCCGGGAGCGGTGCTGCCCGGCAACTTTGAAATCAAGGTGGGCAAGCTGCGCGGCGTGGAGTCCCGCGGCATGCTCTGTTCCGCCTCCGAGCTGGGGCTTCCCGACAAGGAGCACGGTCTCTGGATTCTCCCCCAGGAACTGGAACCCGGCACGCCTATTTCCCAGGTTGTCAAGGCGGATACCCTGGTGGAAGTGGAAGTGACGCCCAACCGGCCGGACCTGCTTTCCCACAACGGCATGGCGTATGAACTGGCCGCTATCTCCGGCCGGGAGTACAGGCCCGTTTCCATTGACGACGCCGGGGTGGAACTGGAACCCGCCGGAGACTTCGTGCGGCTGGACCAGCCGGAGCTGAACCCGTACTACACCGCCGTAAAAATCAGCGGCGTGAACGTGCAGGAAAGCCCGGAATGGCTGAAGGAACGCCTGGTAGCCGTCGGTCTGCGCCCCATCAACAACATTGTGGATATTACCAACTTCGTCCTGCATGAACTGGGAACGCCCCTCCATGCCTTTGACGCAGCGAAAGTGCAGGGCGGCATCGTTACCCGCACCGCTTATGAAGGGGAAACTTTCAAGGCTCTGGACGGCCAGGAATACACGCTTAACTGCACGGACCTGGTTGTCGCGGACCAATCCGGCAAGGCGCTCGCCATCGGCGGCGTGATGGGTGGGGAGGAAAGCGGCGTGACGGACTCCACCACGGATATCATTCTGGAGTCCGCCTGGTTCAAGCCCTCCTCCGTGCGCGCCACGTCCCGCAGGCTGGCCCTGTCCTCCGACTCCTCCTACCGCTTTGAACGCGGCACTTCCGCCTGGAATGTCCTGCGCGGTTCCGTGCGCGCCGTGGAACTGATTCTCCAGCTGGCGGGCGGAACGGCTTCCCCGACGTATGTGGCCGGTTCTCCCGTTCCTAATCCGGCGCATGCTTCCATGCCTTCCTGCGGGGGGGCGGACGGCCCCGTTTCCGTGCCCGCTTCCCTGAAGCAGGGGAAGGGCGCCACGGTGACTAATGAACTGGGCTTTGTAAAACTTCCCTGGAAGGCGCTGGATCAGATGTCCGGCGGTTCCATTTCCCATGAGGAAGGGGCACGCATCCTGACGGCGCTGGGCCTGAAGCAGGTTCCGGAGTCTCCCGAATGCTGGCTGATCCCCCCCCACCGCCTGGACCTCACGCGTCCGTGCGACCTGCTGGAGGAAATCGTGCGCGTCTTCGGCCTGGACGGCATACCGTCCCGCTTCTCCGGCCCCTTCGTGGCGGAATCCCCGGTGGATGCGGCCTACAATTTCCAGATGGAGCTGCGCCGTAAGCTGGCGGCCCTGGGATTCTATGAAACCCAGACCATCAAGCTCATTGCCTCTGAATCCGCGGACGGCGCCATTGCCCAGGTGAAGGACGCGTTGCCCCTGCGCCCCCTTCAGGACGGAGACCTCATCCGCGTGTCCCTGCCGCTCAGCGAGGATCACTCCGTGCTGCGTCCCGCCCATACGCCCGGCCTGATTGCCGCCGCCGTGCGCAACAGCAACCAGGGTGTGTCCGGCCTGCGCTTCTTTGAACTTGGCCGCGTCTTCCGCAATACGGGCGGCGGCAAGGGCAGGGACATTGAAACGGATACCCTGGGTATTCTTGTTTCCGGGGACCGCACGGCGCGCTCCTGGGCGGACCCCAGGCCGGAGCAGGCCTCCTTTGAGGACCTTCTGGCCGTGATGGCTGCTCTGGCGCCGGGCCACCGCTTTACGCTTACGCCTGCCAAACCGCGCGAACAGGCCGCCCTGGGGGCGGATGTGCAGCTGGACGGGAAAGCCTGCGGCTATTTCGCCCGCCTGTCCTTGGCGCGCTGCCGGGAGCTGGGCCTGGGCCAGCCCGTGTACGTGGCGGAACTGGATCTCCGCAAAATGCAGGAAATCCTCACCGCGCCTGTGAAGGCTGCGGAATTGCCCCAATTCCCCGGCTCTTCCCGCGATGCGGCCATGGAGCTGCCCCTCTCCACGCCCAATGCGGACATTGTCAAGGCCGTGGAATCCGCCCGGGAAAAACTGCTTGTCAGCTATTCCTGCTTTGACGTGTTCACGGACCCCTCCGGTGAAAAACTCCCGGCGGACCGCAAATCCATTGCTTACACCTTCCTGTACAGGGATCCGGCCAAGACCCTCACGGCCGCGGAAGTGGACGCCGCGCACCAGCGCGTGCTGAAAGCCCTGACGGATAAAGTGAAGGGCCTTTCCTTCAGGTAACTTCCGTTAACGGGCCGCGCGTTTCATGAGCTGGAACGCGCGGCCTGCTTTTTATTTTTCATGCATTTGACTTTCCTGCGCCACGCGGGCCTGGCCGCCGCCCGCATTCTGATGATGGCGGCGTGGTTCGGCCTCTCCGTATGGGCGGCGGGCGTGGTTTTTTACAACGTATGGGGAGGTCCCGTGCTGGTGTGGTTGTACGTGGCGGCCATGGCGTGCGCTTTCGCCCTCCGCAGAAAACGGCCCGTATTATGGCGCGCTTCCTGGGGAGTGCCGGCCCTGTTGCTGGCGTACTACCTGTGCATACCGGCGACGAACGATAAGGAATGGCAGCCGTCCTGGAGTCGCCTGCCCTCCGTGGAAATCAACGGAAATGAAATCGTGGTGAAGGACGTGCGCAGTTTTATCTACCGGACGGAGCGGGACTTCGACGCGCGCTATGTGACGCGCCGCTTTGACTTGGACAAGCTGGCTACGCTGGATTTTGCCGTGAGCCACTGGGATGGGATGGAATTCGTGGCCCATACCATGTTGTCCTTCGGTTTTGAGGATGGGAAGCATCTGGCCCTGTCCGTGGAAACGCGGCTGCCTGAAGGGGTGGAGCAGGGAAGTGTCCCTGGCCTTTACAAGCAATTCAACGTGATTTACATCCTGGCGGACGAAGAAGACCTGTTCGCCCTGCGCACTAATTACCGGAAAGAGGACATGTACCTGTACCGTATCAACATTGACAGGGAAAACCTGAAAAAGGCCTTTCTGGGGTTTGCGGAAAAAATCAACAGTCTCCATGAACGCCCGCGCTATTATCATACCGTCACCGCCAACTGCACGACGGAACTGGTGGATACGTTCAAGAACTATCTGGGCGTGCGCCGCTGGCAGTGGACTCCCGTTTTTAACGGCATGTGCGATCAGAATGCCTATGACCGCGGGGAACTCCTCCACCTTCCCGGAGAAAGCTTCCGGGAGCTGAAAAAGCGCTCTTTTATGGGGCATGGAGGGAACGGTGAGGACTGGCCAGCCCTCCGCCGCCGCTGGGAGGAGGGCTGGAGGACGTTCGCGTCCGCTCCGGTCAAAGAGTAGCGAACTGGAAGTGCATCCAGTCGTAGTCGCGGGAGCGTCCCAGGGATACGGCCCCTTCCGCTTCCACGAATTGCCAGAAAGCGGTGTACTCCGGTCCGGACAGAACCGCTTTCGGCGCGGAGACATTTAGTCCGTTTCTGTCCGGATCCATGTCCACGGCGATGCCCCAGGCATGCATGGATGTGGCTTTTCCGCCGATAATGGAGCGGTTGTTGAAGCAGCCGCCATACAGGTCCAGCCCCAGTTCCCTGATTTTCTCCATGCCGTAATGGTCCAGAGCAGCCTGGAAGATGCGGACGAGCGGTTCCGCCACCAGCTTGTGGCAGCGCATGGTGGAAACAGTCGTGTTTGTTTCCCACGCCAGCCGCATGACATAAGGCAGCTTGATGCTGGTCATGTTGCTTTCATCTCCCGCACGGCCGAAGACGGATTTTCCGGAACGCACTTCCTCCTGGCTGGGCCAGGAATGTTCCGGTTGGCGGATGTCCAGCTTTTCCAGCAGGGCCAGAGCCGTCTTGGGGCCGGGGATGCCGTCAGCATCCACGCCCAGGTGCTGTTGAATCAATTTCCAGTATTTTTTCATAGGAAGCCACGCTAGAAACTCCCTCCGGAAAGTTCCACATTTTTCCTTTCAGCGTCATTCCTGCCTTTCCGGCGGGGGGCAAAAAGAAGCCATCTGTCCTTTTATGTTGCGGAAAAGATTCATTCTGCTACACTTTTATTTACCTTTTATTTTATGAATTCAGAACCATCAAACGTTGTCAAATTTTACAATGGGGAACAAATTCCCCTGGAACTGCACAAAGTCCGCGTGGTGCAGAAGCTGCATCTTGTTCCCGTGGAACGCCGTCTGGAAGCCGCACGGGAAGCCGGGTTTAATACCTTTCAGCTCAGCACGAACGACGTCTATCTGGACATGCTGACGGATTCCGGCGTCAACGCCATGAGCGACAACCAGATCGCCGCCATGTTCCGTGCGGACGACGCCTATGCCGGTTCCCAGAGCTTTGACCGCCTGAAGCAGGCCGTATGGGATGTCTTCGGCAAGAAATACCTGCTTCCCGCCCACCAGGGCCGAGCCTGTGAAAACATTATTGCCCGCACCTTTGTGAAACCCGGAGACGTGGTTCCGATGAACTACCATTTCACTACCACGCACGCCCACATTGACCTGAACGGCGGAAAGATTGAGGAACTGGTGGCTGATGAAGCCGTCAACCCGGTCAGCACCAATCCCTTCAAGGGCAATCTGGATCCCGCCAAGCTGCGGGACTGCATCGCCCGGCACGGGGCGGACAAAATTCCCTTCGTGCGTATGGAAGCTTCCACCAACCTGATTGGCGGCCAGCCCTTTTCTATTGCCAACATGAGGGAAATCCGAGGTATTTGCGATGAATTCGGCATCATGCTGGTGTTGGACGCCTCCCTGATCGGGGAAAACGCCTATTTCATCAAGATGCGTGAAGACGAGTTTAAGGACTCATCCTGCGCGGACATCCTGAAAACCATGTGTGGTTTGGCGGATCTGGTGTACTTTTCCGCCCGCAAGGTTTCTTCTTCCCGCGGCGGCGGCATTTGCACGAATGACCGCGCCATTGCCAAAAAAATGGAGCATCTGGTTCCCCTGTTTGAAGGCTTCCTGACCTACGGCGGCATTTCCGTGCGGGAAATTGAGGCCATGGCCGTGGGCCTGTATGAAACCACGGATCTGACCGTGATTTCTCAGAGCCCCTCCTTCATTGAATACTTTATCGGCCAGATGGTGGACATGGGCATTCCATGCGTGACCCCCGCTGGCGGCCTGGGCGCTCATATTGACGCCGGGCGTTTCCTGCCCCATATTCCGCAGGAGGACTATCCCGCCGGGGCTTTGGCGGCGGCTTTCTTCATCGCCTCCGGCGTGCGCGGCATGGAACGCGGCACGCTTTCCAGCGTCCGCGACGAAAACGGCAAGGACATTCTGGCGGATGTGGAACTGCTCCGCCTGGCCTTCCCGCGCCGTGTCTTCACATTATCCCAGGTGAAATACGTGGCGGACCGCATGAAGTGGCTCTATGACAACCGCGATTTGATTGGCGGCCTGGAATTTGTGGAGGAACCGCCCGTCCTGCGCTTCTTCATGGGCAAGCTCCGCGCCAAGAGCGACTGGCCTGAAAAACTGGCGGCCAAATACCGCCGGGACTTCGGGGAAAGCCTGTAAAGGTTGGTTCTCCCGTTCAATTCCGGATTGGCAAGGGCTGGACCGTCAGGTTCAGCCCTTATTGCGTTGGGGGAGGCGTGTCTTTGCGGACATCACCCTTCAATGTTTCCGCCGGAAAGCGGCCGGAATCAGAAGTTAAGCAGACCCTGTTTCCAGCATACCCAGCCGATTGCCGTTGCGATGAGCAGGATGATGAGGAAAGCCGTGCCTGCGGAAGATTTTTTCCTGGCCTGGGGAAGAGCCTTCCTCGATACTCCGCCGGCCTGCAGGGTGCCTACTGCCGCCATGGCGTTGATATAGTCATTCCATGCCTTGGCGGAATGGAAGCGGTTGCGTTCGTCCGGCGACAGGGCTTTGTCAATTCCGGAAAGGAAGTTCATGGGATAAGTTTTCCGCAGGGCCGCGTAACTGGTCACTTTCGGGTTGCGGTCCACCACGGAACGCTGGTCCGCAGGATGGGGAACCTGGCCCGTGAGCAATTCGTAGAACGTGGCGCCCAGTTCGTACATATCGCACCAGGGACCTATTTCGCTCCGGCGTCCGGGGTAGAATTCCGGCGGGGTATAGCCGGGCGTGATCTGGACGAGCCCCTGATGCTGGAGGGTCTTGGTGCGCACGGCGCCGAAGTCGATGAGCTTGGGCGTTCCGTCCGGCTGGATGAAGATGTTGCTCGGCTTGATGTCGCAATGGTACACACCCATGGAGTGAAGGTAGTGCAGGATGTCCAGCAGGCGGAACAGAAGATCCGTGGCCTGGGCCGGTTCCATGGTTTGCCCGGTGGCGTGCATGGTGGTCATCAGGTCGAACAGGGTCTGTCCCTGGATATTCTCCATGACGTAATAGCAGGTGCCGTTGGCGTCAAACACCTGGACAATGCCGGGATGGTTGAGCTGGGACAGGACGGAAGCCTCCTGCCGGGAATTGGAAACGCTCTGGGAAAAATTGACGGCGGTCTGTTCGTTCCGGGGATGGACAACGCCGGTTTCCATATCCCGGCAGGCGTAGGCGTCCGGCATGCATTCCTTGATGACGACATACCGGGAACCGGGGTTGTCCAGAGCCAGGTACGTGATGCCGAAGCCGCCGGCGTTCAGCACGCTCAATATCGTATATTTGTCTTGCAGAACAGTATTGTCCGCAAGCGGGTAAACCAGTGTTTCTTGTTCCATGTCAGGGGGAAGGGCGGGTTGGAGCCGGGAAAATCTTTAATTTAATACGCAAGTTCTGTCAAGAATCTCTCCGCCGCATTCAGTAACAGGAGACGCGGAATTCATATTCTTCCACGCTGCCGCGTTCCAGGCAGGCGGCCAGCCAGTCGAACAGGGCTCCGAATTCCCCGCCCAGGGTTTCCCCCGTATCTGCCTCCAGCGTCTTCAGTCTTCCGGCGGCCAGCCGTACGGGCGTGAGCTCCGCCAGCAGGGCGGCACATTCTTCATCTCCGGCTTTGAAAATTTCCTCCGCGCCGGGGAGTTCTCCTAGGCGTTCGTCCGCAATTTCCAGGCAAAGCACCCCTACGCCGAACTCGGCGGCCAGCCCGCGGAGGGCGGCGCATTCGGAATCATCCGGCAGTTCCCCCACAATGACCAGTTCTCCGCACTGTGCCCAGCGGGACGTGGCCAGAGTCCTGAAAAATTCCCTTCTGCCGTCTTCTCCACCGGGCATGCGGGCTACGCAGACGCTGCGGATGCCCATCATGGGTGCCCCGATCATGCGGCGGCGCTGAAGTGCGCTTTTGTCAAAAACAAGCGCGTTTTCCTCCCATTCCCCCTCCGGCCATTCCACAACGGCCAGATCCGGCTTTACCCAGGAAGTTCCGGTTTCACTGGTACTGAACACGAAAACGCCGCGGCCCGTGGTATCGTACTGGCGCACGGCCAGGGCCAGCGCCTTGGCGCGGCAGTTCAGGGCGTCTGGTTCGTTTTCCCCGAGGAACAGGGGCAAAAGCCCTCTGGGAGCGCGCTGCCCGTCCCGTTCCCTCATGCGCCTGTAATAGCCCTGGCCGCGTTCCACCTTGGCGATTTCCGAATCCGGCTCGGAAGCCATGAAAGAAAAATGGTAGCGCAGGGATGCGTCCGAATATTCCTCCCCCAGCCTCAGACGCACCAGGCGGATGAGTTCTGTTCCCTTAATGGCCTGGGCCGGATCGGAAGGCAAAAGTTCCGGGAGCAGTTCTTCCAGCTGGGATCGTAAACTCATACGCGCTCCATGAGAACACGGGAGAAGCGCTTCTTCAAGGCGGAAGGAGTTCAGCACATGAAATAAAAAGCTCTTTTATTTGCTCCGGAATACGGCAAGATGATCCGCATGGCATGGATTACCTCCGGTTATATACCTTCGCCCGGGCGCATGGCCGTAATCGCCGGTACCACCTTTACGCAGCTGGTGCGCATGAAGGTGTTTCTCTTTCTTGGGCTCTTCGCCGTGGCGCTGCTGGCTCTGAGTTCCTTCCGCCTGAGCGCGGTGCTGGGGCCTGAAACCGGGGGAATCAATGAACTCGTGCTGCTGAAAAACTCCGCCTACGGCGCCATGCGGGTGTTCGGCCTCTTTTTCTGCGTGGCGGCCACGGCTCTGATTATTCCCAGGGATGCGGAGGACCGTATTCTATACACCATCCTTTGCAAACCGGTGCCGCGCATCGACTATCTGATGGGGAAGGTTCTGGGGGTGCTGGCCCTGACCCTGGTTGCCGTTCTGCTGATGGATGCCGTAATGACGCTGGTGCTGTGGATGCGGACGGATACGGTGGTGGCGGAGCAGATAGCCTCGCTGAAAGGCCGTTATACGTTGGAGGAAATGCAGCCGTACCTGGACAGGATCCGCCTCCAGGGAGCTACCTGGAACGTGCAGACGGGGCTGGGCGTGATGATGTGCGAGTTTGTCGTGCTTTCCTCCCTCACGCTGTTGATGTCCTGCGTGACGAACGGCACCATTATCAGCGCGCTGCTGACGTTCATGATCTATCTGGCGGGACTGTTCCAGACCCAGGCTCTTTCCCTGTGGGTGGGATCCGGCACGGATGGCCTTTCCTGGTGGGAGGTGGCGGGCAGCAGGCTCTTTTCCCTGGTTTTTCCGAATTTCCAGATTTATTCCGTGACGGATTCCGCCCTGAACGGACGGCTTATTCCCCTTTCCCTGTTCGGAACCCTGGCCCTGATTACGCTGGGATACTTCGTCTTTCACATGACGCTGGCGGCGTGGCTGTTCAGGAAAAAGGAATTCTAAGGCGCAACCGTATGAAGGATATCATCAATGCGCGTTGCGGCTGGGCCGGAACCGATGAACTTTACATAAAATACCATGATGAAGAATGGGGCAGGCCCGTTTCCGATGACAAAACCCTGTTTGAATTTCTGGTGCTGGAGAGCGCCCAGGCGGGATTATCCTGGCTTACTATCCTCCGGAAGCGCGAAGGATACCGGAGAGCCTTCCATGGCTTTGATGTGGAGAAAGTGGCGCGGATGACGGCAGAAGATGTGGAACGGTTGATGCGATTTGATGGAATTGTCAAAAACCGTTTGAAAATCAACAGCGCTGTCAATAATGCGAAACTGTTTATGGCCGTTCAGGAAGAATTCGGCAGTTTTTACCGGTACGTCTTGTCGTTTTTCCCCAATCATCAGCCCGTTGTTAACCATTTCAGCGCTCTGGCTCAGATTCCCGCTGTTTCTCCGGAGTCGGAAGCCATGAGCAGGGACATGAAAAGGCGGGGATTCAGGTTTTTCGGTCCGACGATCTGTTATGCGTTTTTCCAGGCAACCGGGTTTGTCAACGACCATATTGAGGGCTGTTTCTGCAACGCGGCCCAGTACGCAAAATCCCAACCGCATGTCCAGCCAGAGACGTTGATAACAGGGCCGGAGGGAACAAACGCGGAAATGGGGCATTCTCGTCCATAGCCATGGGCCTTAATTGGCATTTCCATTTTCTATAAATCGCTTATATGTTGACTGTAAAAAATCATCAACCATGAAAACAGGTATCATCGGACTTGGAAAAATGGGAGGCGCCCTGTTGCGGGGCATGCTGAAAGCCGGAGCAGCGGTTCCGGAGGAAGTTTGGGTGTACGATCATCATCATGAAAACGTGCAGGCCCTGCAGGAGGAATACCCCGGAGTTCATGAAGCTGCCTCGGAGGCGGATGCGGCGGACGCCGTGGAAGTCCTGATTCTGGCCGTGAAGCCGCACGGCGTCCTTTCGCTCATTTCCTCTCTTTCCGAACGGGGGGCGGAGCTTCCCCTTCTGATTTCTATCGCAGCCGCCGTTTCCCTGGATGATATGGAAGCCTGCGCCAGCGACGGAACGCGCATTATACGTGCCATGCCCAATACCCCGTGCATGGTGCTGGCCGGCGTCATCGCCTACAGTACGGGAAACGGCGTAAAAGATGAAGATGAAGAGGCTGCCCGGATGCTGCTTTCCGGCTGCGGCTCCGTTTACAAGGTGGCGGAATCCGGGATGAATGCCGTTTCCGCCATTTCCGGTTGCGGCCCTGCCTACATGTTTACGGCTCTGGATGCGCTTGCAGACGCAGGGGTAGCCATGGGATTGTCCAGGAAAACCGCTTTGGGGCTGGCTGCGGAAACCATGCGGGGGGCTTCCCTGATGCTGGAACGGACCGGGAAGCATCCCATGGCGCTCCGGGATGAGGTCACTTCCCCCGGAGGGACCACGATTGCCGCTCTGAATGCGCTGGATGAATGCGGCTTCCGCAATGCCTGGATTCAGGCGGTGAAAAGTGCCGTACGGCGCGCGGAGGAAATGGAGGAGCGGTAACGGATGCTTCTTCTGGCTTTCCCGGAGCCGGCTTTCTCCGGAAAGGACGGCCTGGTGGAGAGCCTTTATTTGTACCGGAACGGCGTTTCCCTCTGCTTCCTCAGCTCCGGGTTTTGCAGGTTGAACTGGACCTTTCTGACGGATTGGAGCGGAATCCGGACCTTGCCGACTGCGGAGGAGCGCCCTTCCATGAACCCGTTCCAGATAGTTTCCAGGGCCAGGGAAAGGACGCTCTGGTCTGTCAGGAAAACGCGGGTGTCTGAGCTGTCTTCCGGAAGGTCTTTCTCTTCATGGCCTTTTTGGTTCAGTGCGCGTACCCTGACGGTGGGAATGGTGACGTCATAATGGTCGGACTTGATGCGGATGGAGCCTTCCTCCTGAAGGGAAATGGCTCCTCTGAGCACGTCTCCGTTTACCAACAGAGCCTTGTCTCTGGGGGCGGCCGGGTCGTAACGGGAAATGATGTCCAGCTCCTCCTCCAGATGGGGAATGGCTCCATTCCAGTCAAATACATTCAAATGGAACACGGCCATGTTCAAGCTGTCATAACCTCCCAGGGCAAGAGTGTTTCCCGGTTTGAATTCGTGTTTCCCGGCGCTTTCTCCATCTTCCCCTTCATCGTCTCCGCTCTCGTTTTCAAAGATAGTGTCCATCTCTTTGACTTCCTCCCACCAGGCTACCTGTTCACCGTTGACGTACAGGTAATAATTGCCCTTTTCCGGATCGGCGTAAAAATGAACGTCGGAACGCTTGACGCTCTTGTCGGCATACCAGTTCCGCTCCGTGTTCCTTTTCACCCTGCCAAGCGTTCGGTACTGGCCGGAACTGTTCTTGGAAAGTTCCGCTTTTTCCAGGGAGAGATCCAGGTTGATGCTGTTTCCGGATTCGGAATCCTGCCAGAGGGCAAGATTAATCCGGAACGTATTGGTATGGTAAAGGGAGAACTGCACATGGAGGCGGGGTGGCATGGGGAAGGAAGTTTGCAGCTCCGTATTATTGGAGCCGCGCATGAGCCAGTATCCGTTGCGGCATTCGGGCAGCGTGCTTTTGGCGGAAGACTCCCAGCCCTGGAGGGATTCCGTAGCGTTGCGCAGGTAGGCTTTCTGTGAGTCGAACCCAATGTGGCGCACATATTTGCGGTCCACCTGAAGCAGGCCGCCCCAAGCGGTTTGGAGTTGAAGATTTTCCGCATCCAGCGCCTTCAGGGTGCCGTAAACCTCGTCCCCATTGGCCAGCCTGATGATGGAAAACTGTTCCGGTATTTCCAGCGGACGGGAAGAGACCAGCTCGTCAAGCTCCCCCATATGGACATCCACGGGTTTGGAAAGAATGCTGGAACGGACCTTTAGGTAAGGGCGGTTCATCGTATCCATGCTGCCCGGCAGTTTTTCCCCGGATTTAAGCGTAATGACCCCTTTCGCACGAGCATGGGGCAGAAGGAGGGCGGTCGGCAGGGCGCAGGCGCACAGGAAAAGCATCATTGCTTGTTTCATGGCGGGGTCAATCAGGGAGTGGAACGGGATGGCTGGGCGGGATTCAGGAATTCCACGCGGGTGATGTTTTTCAGCGGCAGGGAAATCTGTCCGAGCTGCGGATGCCGCAGGATGATATTCAGGGAATCCATGCTCAGAATATCTCCGTGCAGGCGGGAACCGTCCTTCATCTGGAGGCTGTGGCGGGCTGGGGGGCGGGAGTCGTCTTTCCTGTTCTGTTCCGCAAAAAAGACGGTATCCAGGTACTTGGACGGGATGGAAAGATCACGGGGAATGCCCGGATAATCCTTGTCCGTGGAAAGCGTCAGCGTTCCGGTTTTGCTATCGTAACCGCTGACGGAACCCGGAATGGCGTCTTCTTCCTTTGTCAGGACAAGGTCTGTCTCTGCATTCCCGTTTTTGGCCACGGATTTGGCGCTCAGGGTGATGGAGGAAAGGGTCAGTTTGCTGATGGTCAGGGACACGTGCCCTTCCATCTGGAGGCCGAAGGCGTCTCCCTGTAATGGCTGTTCCGGCGGGCTGGGGTCTGTGATCAGTCTGGGCGGCAGATCTCCTATCAACAGCTCGTAAACCTGCTTGTTTCCACCCTGGCGGGAGGCTGTCAATTGAATATCCACGCCCTCCGTCAGAATGGGGGCCGGAATGGCCGCTTCCCCCAGCACGAGGATGCCGGACTTCTGTTCCCTGAGCAGGGTGCATTTTCCGGGCGAGATGCTGAGCATGAGCCTGTTCAGGTTGCTGCCGGAATTGGACCGGAAAGGAATATTTTCATTCCCCCCGAAACAGAAGACAATGCCGGAGCGGTCATTATTGCCGTTCATGGTGATGGTGGTGCGAAAGGTAAAGGAGGAAGGATCCAAGCCGATATTCTTGTACAGGGGTATCCAGGTGGGGTAATCATTGTTGCCCAGCCGGTACTGGTACTTGTCTCCCTGGATTTTCGGCTTCAGGGCATTCATCAGTTTTCTCCCCGCCTGGGTGCGGTAGTCTTCCTCCCGGTTGCCGGAATAAACCCAGCTGTTGTCAAAAATCAGCGGTTCCTGCCAGAAGCCCTTTTCCTGCAGCGTATTCAGCCGGAACCCGGCCACCTGGCTGCGGGGAACGGAACGTTCATGGCCCAGTATGTCCCGGTACTGCACTTTGTCCTGTGTGATGGAAATGATATTGCACGGGATGATGTCCCTGTGCCCCGCAGCCATGAAAATTTTGTCCCGGGCGCGAAGATCCGGAGAGGCGGTTCCCGTAAAGTAGAGAGCGCGGATTCCCGACGGGAGAATGACGGCGTTCTGGCGCATGGCCGGGTGCTTGATGACGATGCCCTGTTTTCCGTAAGAAATGATTTCCCCGCGGAGGCGGTAATTGTTATCCGTAACCACGTCGATGACGGAATTGGCCCAGGCGGTCAGCAGGCAGGCCGGGGCCAGCATCAGGGAAAGGCGGATTCTATTGTTCATAGATGGGTAGAAATCTATAATTAAGCGCGAGGGAGAGCAGGGCGGCGGAAGTGGAATATGCCGCGGAATGATCGGAAAGCCAGGACCCGTTGGGCGCCTGGGAGGCTCCCAGATAGCGCATATTTTTGTAATTCCATTCCTTCCACACTTCCTGGTCCGCATGGAACAGGGCCTGTGACATGTAATATTCAAAATAAAACGGATAAGTGGAATCCCGGTAGTTCAGGTGCTTTTTCAGGTAGGCCAGGGAATCCTTGAAGGACGGGTCCGTTTTAAGGCGCGCCAGGGACAGCGTCAGGGAACCGATGGCCGTGAGGGTGACGCGGGGACCCGCCGGCCCGGTGTAGCCGTAGGCGCCTTTCTTGTCGCGGCAGGAAGCCATATACTTGAGGCCGCGTTCAAAGGCCTCATCCGGCACGGGAATGCCCGCATTGCGCGCCGCGAACAGGGAGACGATCTGGCAGCCGGTCACCGTGCTGTCCGCGTCCGTGGATTCCGGGGAATAGCGCCAGCCTCCCGTTTTGTTTTTTTTCTGGGCGGTCAGTGTCAGGGTCACGGCCTTGCGGAGAGCGGGGCCTATGCGATCGTCCCGCACCATGCCGTAGGCTTCCGCCAGGGCGAGAGTGGCGAAGCCGTGGTTGTACATGGAATCCCCAATGTAGCCGGATACCTTGTTCTGCCTGGACAGGATGTAATCTACGCAGCGGCGCACCATGGTGGCGTACGGCCCCGCGTTCGGATCGTCTCCGTGAGCCAGCACGGACATAAGGCAAAAACCGATGATGCCAGGCTCCCTCCCGTAAGTTCCATCATAGGTTCCATCCGTTTTCTGGGCATTCTGAAGATAGCGTAGCCCCTTCACATACATCAGTTCCACCTGGGGCGGCACGGAAGAAGACGTTCTCATGGGGGATTGGGCCGCTGCGTTTTGCGGTGCGGCCGTCATGCAGCAGGTCAAGAAAGCGGTAAGCAGGAGGCGGGGATTTTTCATGGAAACGGGAAGTTGCTGTTCATGCGTGAAAGGGCTGTCCGGAGAGATGCGTCTCACTTCTGCAAAGTCTTGTTGTAGGCGTCCAGCGCCTTGCGGAATTCGGAAGGCATGTCGTCTGCGGACATGCCGGTGGATTTGGGAACGGAACGCGTTTCCGCAGCCGTGTCCGGATTGGAAACGCCTTTATCCTGGGAGGAGGCCATATTGGATTTTCCATTCGCTCCGCGTCCGGGATTGTTGCCGCTGCCTCTCTGGGAACCTTCCTGCCCTTTCCCATTCCCTTCCTGCTGTTCCGCGGACTGGGAGTCGCTATCCATGCCGAGCAGCTGGCGCAGCATGTCCATAAGAGCTCTTCCTCCCGGCTTGGGCCGGCCGTCGGCCCCGGTCATCTTGGCCTTGGCTGCCTGGTAAATCAATTCAATCACATCCGACTGCGCGGCCAGCGTCTGGCCTCCGGTATTGTAAACTTCCAGCAGGTCCACGGCGTCATTCATGGCATGGCGGCATTTTTTCAGCAGGTCCACTACCTCCTCATTGGTTTCTCCCAGGATAAGGTCGGAAGTGTCCGCCTGGAGCTCGTCCTGTTGTACTGCCAGTTTGGATGCCGTTTCCCTGTGCTTGGCGGAATATTCCGGAGCGGGAGCCGGAGCGGCGGCGCAGGGCAGGGAAAGCGCCAGAATCATGGCTGGAAAATTGGCGGTATTCATGGGGCAGGGGGGGGAAGTTTTTTTCGGTGTTCCTGTTCGGCGGCGCGGGTGCGCATGCGGATATCCTGTTCCTGTTGGATCATGCGGATGAGTTTCAGCATGAATTCAAACTCGGCGTCGGAAATGGAGGACTGGCTGCCTCCCCCGCCGCCGCCTCCCCCGCCGCCGCGGCGGCTCTTCTTATAGTCGTCTATCAATTTGGCCCAATGGCGCAGAGTGGAGGCATACAGGCGGGACTCGTCAATGGAGCGGGCTGTGATTGCGTTCAGGATATTGCCGTGCACCAGGTCCAGCTTCTCCCGGAGGGAGAAAGCGTTCATCTGGTTGTACAGGTCGCTGTAAATGCGCTCCCCGGTGCGTGACTTGTAATAGCTGAGGTCTTCCAGAATCCAGCCTATGTCCTGCGTGGAGGCATTTTGAAGGGTGGCGATGGTTTCCATTTCACGCCTGGTGGAAGGGTCAAGCTCCTCCATGGTCATGCCCGCAATGGTGTTGATCTGGCCGGCCAGCGCATGGGCGATGGAATCCTCCTTGGATGCGGCCTGCCTGAGCCGTGCCACGAATGTGCTGGCCTCCATGTCCTGCGCGGACTTGGAGAGCTGGTTCATGGTGTCTTTCAGCGCCTGTGTGGCTTCGGAATGGGAATTCTCCCCGTCGTCCAGGTCCTTCCTGCTTTCCTGCTCGGAGCGGCTCTCGGAGGCGGAATCCCGGAAGAGCTTCTGGGCCATCTTCATGGACCCGTCGGGAATGGGTTTGAGCATGGAAATTCCTTTCATGAATTCCTTCATGCCGGCCGGGTCTATCTGGGAATTGCGGGAGGCTTCCTTAAACAGGCTTTCCGAGCGGTTGAGCAAGTCTCCCAACTCGCGCCTGTTGGCCTGCTCTTCATCGGCCAGGGCGTGCAGGCGTTCCTGGGACTCCGCATCTTTCAATTTGCCGCTTTCTATTCCTTTCAGCCGTTTTGCTTCGTCCGCCATGGCGTCCATGCGGCGGATCATGCCTTCCAGATCGCTGGTGATGCGTTCCAGTTCATTGCGAATCATCTGGGCGTGCTCGGACTTGGAAAGGACGAAAATAATCATGGGTTCCGAATAAACGCGTTTGCCTCCCGGTTTGTAATCCTGCGTAAACCCGCGGATGACGACGCGCTGGGGAGATAGCTTCAGCGCCCTGGCCTGGAACAGGAATGTTCCTTTCAGCCCGGTCTGCGTGGGCTGTCCGTCCGCCAGCACTTTCTCCCCGCGGAGGCCGGGCGCCGGTTTGTCCGCACCGGCCGGTTTTGGAACTGAGGCTCCGTTTTCATCCTCATTGCCGTCGTAAAAGGATTTTTCACCCTGCCATTCCACCCCCATTTCCCGGAGGCCGAAATCGTCCGCCGCTTCTACCTCCAGCTCAATGCTGGTATCCTCCAGTACGTAGCGGTCGTTTTCGCCGCCTCTCAGGTAAATGGAAGGCTGTTTGTCTTCAATGGGTTCCAGTTGTATCTTCACGGGCCGGGAAGCAGCCAGCCCGTCGCTGTCCATCCAGTCAAGCTCTATTTCCCTGGGCTCTTTTTCCAAAAGGATGTTCGGAATGATGACGTTGCTTCCTTCCACCCGGAGCAGATGGCCCTGCGCGTCCTCCGCAGACTGCAGACGCTGGGAGGCGGACACCTTCAACGTCAGCGTAGAGCCTTCCGGGGCGGAAATAACTCCTGCTCTCATGGCTTCCCTGCCGTTGGCGCGCGCCATATAGGCAGGATAGGCTACGCCGGCTTCGGCTCCCAGCAGGGAAGGGCGCCCCTTCGGGATGATGTTCAGCCGTCGCACGGCATCCCCTGCAAAAAACTCCAGGCTGTCCGCCTGTTGCATGGGGGGGATGTGGATATTGTATGCGCCGTCCGCAAGAGGCGCTTGCTGGCTCACCCTGTTGCGGAAAAAATACTCTGCCGTCTGCGGGCGGGTTTTGGTTCCCTCCGCCAGCCGGATTTCATACAGGCAGCTCTCTCCCATGGGAATGACCAGGGAATCCGGGGTGGGGGCCAGCTGGGTGAATGTATAGCGTTCCGGAGGATTGAACGGGCGGACCCAGCGTTTCAGGGCATTCCCTGCCGCTTCCGGGCTTACCGCACATACGGCCGCCGTGCATGCGGCGAGAACCGCCAGCAGGACGAACAGCTTCCTGTGGCTGGGCCGGGGGATGTTCACTGTCAGATCCCGGGCGGACACTTCGCGGGCCACCTGCTCCATGGCCGCCTTTTTCAGCTTTTCGGAACCGTATTGGCGGCCGTGCTTTTCTGAATCCAGTTCGATGACGCCCAGAAGACGATCCCCCAGGGCCGCGTCCGTCCGGGAAATCAGCCGCGCCAGCTGGGCTTCCGTGCGCCTCTGCCACACCCACCGGAAACTCCACCAGGGAATAAACACCGCCAGGCCAGACACGGCGATGAAAAACAGGAGCCAGCCGACGGCGGGAGGCGTCTCCCACAATCTGTCGGAAAGGTACAGGAGCGCGTAGGAAAGAATGACGGCAATGCCTGCAAGGCATACGGCTTCCAGCATCTTCACCGTTCTGAGGCGGCGCCGGAAAGTTCGGAGCTGCCTGACCAGCTGGGGAGGGAGTTTGACGGTAGTGGAAGGGGGCATGCTTATTCCCGTATTTACGCCATGGACATCGTTTTTGCAAGTTTGCCTCGCGTGATGAAGCAAATTCGCATTTGCAGGCGGACGGGAGGATTTTTCTCGCTGGACTTTACACTTTGATTTCCTAAAATAATGTTGCGCTTTAAACTTGGCCTGGTTTGCGCATAGTTAAAAACCAACATATTAGGCCTTACCCATTGACTTCGCCATGCAACAGGGAAATAAAACAACGGCTCCGGAAATTGATTTCGGAGAATTCGCACCAGCCACATACGCCGAATGGCGCGAGGCAGCAGTCGCTGCCCTGAAAGGGGCTGATTTTGACAAGAAGCTTTTTACCAAGCTTGTGGAGGGAATTACCCTGCATCCCATCTATAACAAATGGGATGAACATTCCCCGGTAATGCCTGCCGGGCAATTTCCATACCGCCGCGGAACGCGCGCCCTGGGCTATATGGAAAAGCCCTGCGAAATCGCCCAGAGCATTCCCGCTTCCTCTCCTGAGGATTTCAACGCCAAGCTTCTGCATGACCTGGAACGCGGCCTGACCGCCGTAAACATCCAGCTCAACTGCAAATGCGGCCTGAAACTGCGCAAGCAGGCTGACTGGGATACGGCTCTCAAGGGCGTCCGGCTGGACGGGCTTCCCGTATATGTCACTCCCGGTTCCTGCGGCCTGGGAACCCTCTCCATGTTCCTGAACACCTGCAAGGCCGCCGGCGTCAAGACGGCGGATCTCAGGGGCGGCGTTCTGTATGACCCGGTGGGGAAAGCTGTGATGAAGGGCTCCCTTTGCGGGGGAAAAGGCATCTGCGCCTACTATGACCAGATGGCCGTAATGACCAAATGGGCCGTCGCCAACGCTCCCGGCTTCCAGACCATCGGCGTCAGCGGGCTGCCTTACGCGGATTCCGGCGCTTCCGCTTTTGAAGAAGTGGGCGCCATGCTGTCCACTGCCGTGGCCTATCTGCGCGCCATGGAGGAACGCGGCCTCTCCGTGGATGAAACTGCGGCGCACATGCGCTTTACGGTCTCCATCGGCGCCAACCTGTTCCTGGAAATCGCCAAAATCCGCGCCTTGTGCGAACTCTGGGCCATCATCGTCAAAGAATGCGGAGGAAGCGAGGAAGCTGCCAAAATCAAGCTCCATGCCCGCACCTCCTTCTGGACCCTCTCCAAGGTGGATCCCTGGGTCAACCTGCTGCGCGGCTCCGCCCAGGCATTCTCCGCCATCATGGGCGGCGTGGACAGTATTGACGTTCTGCCCTTTGACGCTGCCGTGCGCATGCCGGACGAATTCTCCCGCCGCATTGCCCGCAACTGCCCGCTGATTCTGCTGGGCGAATGCAATCTGGACAAGGTCGTTGACCCCGCCGGCGGTTCCTGGTACCTGGAAAACCTGACGGATGAAGCCTCCCGGAAGATATGGGAATTCTTCCAGGGCATCGAAAAGGAAGGCGGCATCGTCAAGGCTCTCAAAGCCGGCAGCATCCAGAAGAAGGTGAACGCCACCGCCGCCAAACGTTACGAACTGGCGGACCAGCGCCGGCAGTCCATCGTGGGCGTCAACCAGTATGTCAACCTGGCAGAGAAGAAACTGGAGGCGACGGAAGGCTCCTGCTGCTCCGCCCACAAGGGGCACGGCTGCTGCAAGAATGCGGATATCCAGCTCCCGGAAGTGGAAATGAGCGTGGACTCCGCCTGCAAGGCCGCCAGAGAAGGCTTTTCCACCTGTCTCATCAACAAGGCCCTGGTGGCCGGGGTTGACTGTAAGTGCGGCGAACCTCTGGAAATGGAAGCCCTGCCGAAGCGCCGCCTGGCGGAACGTTTTGAATCCCTGCTCGCCAAGGCTGACGCCTGGGTGGAGGAAAAGGGTTCCCGGCCGATGGTCTTCTTCGCCAACATGGGGCCGCTTCGCCAGCACAAGGCCCGTGCGGACTTCTCCCGCGACTTCCTGCGCGCCGGCGGTCTGGATGTGGTTTATCCGTCCGGCTTCCAAACTCCGGAAGACGCGGCCAGGGCGGCTGCGGAAAGCGGCTGTGCCGTATGCGTCATCTGCTCCACGGATGACACTTATCCGGAAATCGTCCCCGCCTTCTGCAAGGCGCTCAGGGAGACCAGACCGGACATGATGGTGGCCCTTGCCGGTTATCCGGCCGACTATGTGGAAGCATTCAAGGAAGCCGGCGTGGACATCTTCATCCACGTCAAGGCCAACTGCTACAACACCGTTGAAGCTATTCAAAACAAAATCGGCCTCTAACAACCACCAACCTATTCCACCCAATGAGCAATATTCCTGATTTTGCATCCGCCTCCTATCCTGAAATCAAGGCTGGTGCCCCGTCCCCGGCTTCCGAAACGGAAACCTGGATGACCAATGAACAAATTCCCGTGCCGCCCACCTACTCGGAAAGCGTGTACGACGACTGCCTGCACCTGGACTTTACAGCCGGTGTGGCTCCCAACCTCCGCGGACCGTATGCCACCATGTATGTGGCGCGCCCCTGGACGGTACGCCAGTACGCCGGCTTCTCCACGGCTGAGGAATCCAATGCTTTCTACCGCCGCAACCTGGCGGCGGGCCAGAAGGGCCTTTCCATTGCCTTTGACCTGGCGACGCACCGCGGCTATGACTCCGACCACCCCCGCGTGGTGGGTGACGTGGGCAAGGCCGGCGTGGCCGTGGACTCCATCCTGGACATGGAAATCCTCTTCAAGGGCATTCCCCTGGACAAAATGTCCGTCTCCATGACCATGAACGGCGCCGTGCTGCCCGTGCTGGCCTTCTACATCGTCGCCGCCCAGGAACAGGGCTGCACGCTGGACCAGCTCTCCGGCACGATCCAGAATGACATTCTCAAGGAATACATGGTGCGCAACACCTACATTTACCCGCCTGATCCCTCCATGAGGATTATTGCGGACATCTTTGAGTTCACCTCCAAGTACATGCCCAAGTTCAACTCCATTTCCATCTCCGGTTACCACATGCAGGAAGCCGGCGCTACGGCGGACCTGGAAATGGCCTACACCCTTGCGGACGGCCTGGAATATGTCCGCACCGGGATCAAGGCGGGTATTGACATTGACGCCTTTGCGCCGCGTCTTTCCTTCTTCTGGGCCCAGGGCAAGAATTACTTCATGGAAGTGGCCAAAATGCGCGCCGCCCGCGTGCTGTGGGCCAAACTCATCAAGCAGTTCAACCCCAAGAACCCGAAGTCACTGGCCTTGCGCACGCACTCCCAGACTTCCGGCTGGTCCCTCACGGAACAGGACCCGTTCAACAACGTCACCCGCACCTGTATTGAGGCCCTGGCCGCCGCCTGCGGCCATACGCAGTCCCTGCACACGAACTCCCTGGACGAAGCGATTGCCCTGCCGACGGACTTTTCCGCCCGCATCGCCCGCAACACCCAGCTTCATCTTCAGGATGAAACCACCATCTGCAAGGTAATCGACCCGTGGGGCGGCTCCTACTATGTGGAATATCTGACCAATGAGCTCATCCGCAAGGGCTGGGCCCACCTTCAGGAAGTGGAAAAACTCGGAGGCATGGCCAAGGCCATTGAAACCGGGCTGCCCAAGATGCGCATTGAAGAAGCTGCGGCGCGCCGCCAGGCCGCCATTGACTCCGGAAAGGAACCCATCATCGGCGTCAACAAATACCGCCTGGAGCAGGAAGCCCAAATCGACATTCTGGAAGTGGACAACACCACCGTCCGGGAAGCCCAGATCGCCCGCCTGCAGAAACTGCGCGCGGAACGGGACTCCGCCGCGTGCGAAGCCGCGCTGGAAGCCCTGTCCGAATGCGCCCGCACGGGGGAAGGCAATCTCCTTGACCTTGCCATCAAGGCGGCCAAGGCCCGCGCCTCCCTGGGTGAAATCTCCTCCGCCCTGGAAAAACACTTCGGGCGTCATAAAGCACCAATCAAACTCATTACCGGCGTGTACGCTCAATCCTATGGTCAAGATCCGCTGGTGGAGGAAGTCCGCAAGATGACGGATGACTTCGCCGAACGCACGGGGCGTCGTCCCCGCATCCTCGTCGCCAAAATGGGCCAGGACGGCCATGACCGCGGCGCCAAGGTGGTCTCCTCCGCCTATGCCGACCTCGGTTTTGACGTGGACGTGGGCCCGCTCTTCCAGACGCCGGAGGAAACTGCCAAAATGGCGATTGAAAACGACGTGCACATGATCGGCATGAGCTCTCTGGCCGCGGGCCACAAGGTGCTGCTTCCCGCCCTGGTGGAAGAACTTGCCAGGCAGGGCCGTCCGGATATCCTGGTCTTCTGCGGCGGTGTTATTCCCGCCCAGGACTATGACTTCCTGAAGGAACACGGAGCTGTGGCCATCTTCGGCCCGGGCACCAACATTCCGGAAGCTTCCAGGGAAATAATGGAAGCTCTTAACGAACAGTACGCTGACTAAACGGAATTTCCTGTTTATCAGGTAAATACCTGTTGCGAGAGGCCGGATGAAAAATCCGGCCTCTTTTTTGCGGGCGGATTGACTATCCGCTGAAGCAGTTCAGCACTGCTGTAAAAATTCAGAAACAATAATGAGATAATTAAGTTGTTAAATGTCAATAACTTTCAAACAACATAAAATTCCTTTCTTCTCAATGAAATCACAAACATTTCTTGAATTCATGAATGAGTTGCGGAGCAAGATGCTTGCGGACATTTTTTGTTCTTCTGTATTTTTTATCAGGCTTTCCCTCCCTATTATCTGCATAAATTCTTTTAGAAAAAGTTGACAGCGAATAGTCAATCCGGCTATAAGCTGTCCGTGATGAAGAAATTATTTGTATCGTCTATTATGACGGCGGTTTTGCTGCCCGGGTGGGTCAACGCAGAAAGTCCTGATCTTGTTACGCTTCTGAGTCTTATTAAACCTCAGAACGGTGTTCTTTCCTCTGGCAATTCGTCATTGACGTGGAGGAGTGAAGGAACAACAGAAACGCCCTTGGACAATTTCGCCATTTCTTTTCAGCTTACGGAAACAAGAAATACTTCCTCTCTCCAAAATATTTTCTCGACCTCACGTGCCACCGGGGGGGCGTCTGGTAATGCACTACAGCTGACTTCCTCCTCCAAAAACGACGAGTATACCTGTTTATTCTCCTATGCAGGTCAGAGTTTTAATATGTCGGCGACAACTGAAAGAGGCAGTCTTCTTCTCACGCTGATTATGCGGAAAAGCGGGGATGGAAGCTCTGCCTTAGCTACCCTGTACAGTGGAACTCAAACCTTGGGAACAGTTTCTTTTAATTTCACCTCCGGTACAAGCTCTCTGAAATGGGATCAATCCAGTATCTGGACGAACACGGCGAAGGAGACATTCACTAACATTAAGCTGGCGACGTTTAATACCGAAGCCACGGATACAGACATTCTCAACGCTTTTGGCTTGCAGGTTCCGGAACCGGCTACGGCATCCCTGAGTCTGCTGGGGCTGGCGGCCCTGATGGTTCGCCGCCGCCGGAAAGCCTGAAAACCTTGTCCTGCCAGCAGTTAAAGGCGTTTTTGCCTGCAAGGTCCAGCCTTGCAGGCGATTTTTTTAATGTCTCTGTTGATGAAGGAGGGCCGTCCAGATGACCGTTTTTCCTGGCGGAACTCTTGCTCCGGAGGAAATGAGGCTCCTGCTTCTTTGACATTGCGGGAACGTTCTTCATCCGTTACTCTTTGCTCCGCCGTGGAGAGAAATTATCATTATTGCGTGGAACGCAACAGGGAATTGATTCCGCCGGATACGGATATGTTCCGGGTCATGGACGGGGCAGGGGATGGAATTCCCGGTGTCTTTGTGGATCAGATGGCGGATCGTATTCTCGTCTCCACGCGCGGATGTTCCATTCCTGCGGACCTGGAAAGCGAACTCCGGGATACGGGCCTGCCCGTATTCCACAAAAAACTGGAACAAAACCAGAAAGAAGCGCCCGTCCAGATCGCCGGGCCGCTCCTTCCCCTGCAATTTACGGCCTTGGAGCAGGGAGTGCGTTTCAAAATAGACATGTCCGCCGGTTATTCCCAGGGAATTTTTCTGGACCAGCGCGACCACCGCCGCCGGGTGAGGGAAAAAAGCGCTCCGGGCATGAGGGTGCTGAATACCTTTGCCTATACGGGGGCCTTTTCCGTTTACGCGGCCCTGGGGGGAGCGCAGACAACCACGCTGGATCTGGCGCAGCCGTGCCTGGACTGGGCCAGGGAAAATTTCGTTCTGAACGGCATTGACCCCTCCGGCCAGTACTTTTGCAAGGGGGACGCGCGCCGCTGGCTGGAAAGGTTCGCCAGGCAGGGGCGAACCTTTCACGGCATTATTCTGGACCCTCCCACGTTTTCCCGGGATGACCGCGGAAAGGTGTTCCGGGTGGAATCCCACTACGGGGAGCTGGTGGCCCTGGCGCGCGAATGCCTGGAACCGGGCGGCTGGATGCTGTGCACCAGCAACTGCCGCAAGCTGGGCCACGAGGACTTCCGCAGGATGGTGGCCCGTGCCGTTCCCGGTTTCCGCCTGACCCGTGACCCCATGCCTCCGGATTTCTCCGGGGAGGATTATTTGAAAAGATTGTGGATAGATTGGAAATAAATATTTTATGAAAAATTTTCCTCTCTGTGGCTGACGCATTTTATCCTTTTGAAAATGCTTCCGCTTTGATAGAAAGCCGTCCAATTACTTTTTTCTATGAAAAAACTAGCCTATGTTGCTGGACTCTTCGCTCTCACGTGTGCCCCTCTTCTTGCCGCTCTCTATGAGGGGCTGGAGGTGGGAATGGACAAGGACCAGGTGCTGAAAACCCTGAGGCGGAGCAAGCAGCTTGAAGGTCCGCCCACGGATGCCCTCCTCGCACGCACCGGACTCAACGGCGTGTTTAAAACCAGGCAGGCCATAGGCGGCCAGACCTTTGCCCTGAACTTTGACTATGACCCCTCCGGCGGCTTGAGGGCCGTTGTCTTCTATTCCCGGAGCAAGCACCGCGGTTCCGAATATGAAACCAAACTGAAATCCGCCTATAAGGCCCTTCTGGTGGGCTTGACGGAACAGTTCGGGGAACCGGTGAACATGCCGGAATGGGTGGCCAGGGAATCTCTTCAGGAAGGCCGCATCCAGTACATGCACATGTGGAAGGTATCTCCCGGCGTTTTCCTCATGTCCGGCCTGGGCAACATGGGAGCCATGGAGGGCTACTTCCCCCTTTTCCGTTTTTCCGGTCCCTCCGGCATGCCTCCCAAGTCCAAAAGGGACAGGGAGGAACTGAAAAGGGAATGGGCGGCCATCCCGGAATTTCCCGGTTTGAAGGAGGCGGAACTCCACATTTCCGACGCTGTGCTCGCCATGGGTTCCAAAAAGTATAAAGATGCCTTTGAATGTTTCCAGCAGGCGGCGGAACTGGGCTGCCCCCGTGGCTACTGGGGCATGGCGTTCCTGTATGACCAGGGCAAATACGGCGTGAAGAGGGATAAGAAAAAAGCGGAGGAAATGCACCGCAAGGCCGGAGCTGCCGGCTATGCCCCTTCCGCCTCCAGATTCGGAGCTGCGTGGCCGGATGCGGCGCGGGTTCTGGGACTAACCGCTGCGGAAGCCAGGGAGCAGGCCCGCACGCGCCGCCGGGCGGCTGCGGAAGGCTATGCCTCGGAGCAATATAACCTGGGCGTGATGTATCAGACCGGTTTCGGCCTGCCCAAGGACATGGCCAAAGCCCGGGAATGGTTCCAGAAAGCGGCGGACCAGGGAGACGTGCAGGCCAAAAGCGTCCTGAAAAAACTCCGGTAATTCTTTTTCCAACCCATGACCATCATGAGCTTATACGCACAACAACTCGTTCGCTACCCTGAACTGGGCATCTCCCTTGATTTTTCCAAACTTCCGCTGGACGATACGTTCCTGTCTTCCATGCAGGGGCGGATAGACAAGGCGTTTGCCGACATGAAGGCGCTGGAATCCGGCGCCATTGCCAATCCTGATGAAAAACGCATGGTGGGGCACTACTGGCTGCGCAACTCCTCCCTGGCTCCCACGCCGGAATTGAAGGCGGCCATTGATGGTCCCCTGGCGGACGTCAAAGCCTTTGGACGGGACGTTCTGGACGGCAAAATAACGCCTCCCCGCGCGGAACAATATTCCGCCGCCCTCGTCATCGGCATCGGCGGTTCCGCTCTTGGCCCGGAACTGGTGGCGGATGCTATCCCGGCGGCAGGGCTGGACATGTTCTTTCTGGACAACACGGACCCGGACGGCATGTACCGGGTGCTGGAATCCCTCCCTCTGGAAGAAACGCTTGTCATCGTCATTTCCAAATCCGGCGGCACGCCGGAAACCCGCAACGGCATGCTGGTGGCCCAGGATTTCTTCAGGAAGAACGGGCTGGAATTCGCACCCCAGGCGGTCGCCGTCACGGGAGCGGGTTCCCGGCTGGACAAAACGGCTGAGGCGGAAGGCTGGCTCAAGCGTTTCCCGATGGAAGACTGGGTGGGTGGCCGTACCTCCGTCATGTCCGTGGTGGGGCTGGTTCCCGCCGTGCTTCAGGGCGTGAACGTGGATGACCTGCTGGAAGGCGCGCGCCTGATGGACGAAAAGACCCGCCGGGACTGTGTGGAATGCAACGCCTCCATGAAACTGGCGCTGGCCTGGTACAAGGCTACCGGCGGCAAGGGGGAAAAGGATATGGTGGTTCTCCCTTATAAGGATGCCTTGGTGCTCTTCTCCAAATACCTCCAGCAGCTCATTATGGAATCCCTCGGCAAACGGCTGGATCTGGAGGGCAACGAAGTCTGCCAGGGCATTTCCGTGTACGGCAACAAGGGGTCCACGGACCAGCATGCCTATGTGCAGCAGCTCCGTGACGGCGTGAACAACTTCTTCGCCACCTTCATTGAAGTGCGCGAATGTTCCGCGGATGCGGTGGAAGTGGAGGCGGGCGCCACGTGCGGAGACTTCCTCCAGGGCTTCCTGCGCGGCACCCGCCAGGCGCTGGCGGAATCCGGCCGTTCCTCCATCACCATTTCCATCCCGGAGGTGAACGCCAAAACGCTCGGCATGCTGATTGCCCTGTTTGAGCGCGCCGTCTCCTTCTATGCTTCTCTGGTCAACATCAACGCCTACCACCAGCCCGGCGTGGAAGCCGGCAAAAAAGCGGCGGGTTCCTTCCTGGCCCTGCTGGGCAGGGTAAGGGGGGCTCTGGGAACCGCCCCGGAAACCGCCGCCCAGATGGCTGCCCGGCTGGATGCGGACCAGGAAGCCGTGTACCATTGCCTTGTGCATATAGCTTCCGGTGATTCCTCCGTCAAGTGGGTTCAGGCTGACTGTGCGGATGAAGACACCTTCTGCAAGGCATAAAAAACAGGGCATATTATTTCCGGCGGACGCTTATCCGGTTGATAAGCGTCCGTTTTTCTTTTCCGGGCAGCCATGAAAAGAAACTCGCTGCGCTTTTCTTCCCAGGTAATTCCGGAGCCGCCGGAAAACAGGAAGCGGCGTTGCCCGGAGGAAGAGCGGCTCCGGACGGGACAGGCTGGAAAAGCAGGGTTTTGGCATGCATTCTTTTCCCCAAAAACTCTGAAAAATATTTTTGTTTTCCGTACAATTTCGGATTGACAAAGCAAGGAGCCGAAGGCATCCTTATTCGACCCTAACTCGCTATTGGGTCTTTTGTTGGCTCCTTTGGTCGATGTTTGGGCAGAATCATTAATTCGACTACAATAATCGATATGTCCACCAATTCCTGCGCGTGCAGCGCATCTACTGACAAATTCGTCTATTCTTTCGGCGGAGGGTCCGCCGACGGCAATGGCAGCATGAAAAATCTTTTGGGCGGCAAGGGCGCCAACCTTGCGGAAATGGCCCGCATCGGCCTTCCTGTCCCTCCCGGATTCACCATCACTACGGAAGTTTGCACTTACTACTACGATCACGGCTGCACTTATCCCGCCCAGCTTGACGCGCAGGTCAAGGAAGGCATTGCCAAAATGGAACAGATCCTGGGACGCAAGTTCGGCGATACGGAAGCTATGCCCCTGCTGGTGGCCGTGCGTTCCGGCGCCCGTGAATCCATGCCCGGCATGATGGACACGATTTTGAACCTCGGCCTGAATGAAAAATCCGTGGAAGCCATGGTGAAGGCTACGAACAACCCCCGCTTCGCCTGGGACTGCTACCGCCGCTTCGTGCAGATGTACGGCGACGTGGTGCTGGGTGTGCAGAAAACCCCGGATGAAGACCACGAACCCTTTGAAACCGCCATCGCCGCCATCAAGAAAGAACGCTTCGGCAGCGAGGACGTGGAAGACACCAAGCTCTCCGCCGATGACCTGAAGGAACTTGTCTCCCGCTTCAAGGCCCTGGTGCTGGAACGCACCGGCCATGAATTCCCGGAATGCCCCTGGGAACAGCTTCAGGGAGCCATTGGCGCCGTGTTCGGTTCCTGGAACAATGACCGCGCCATCGTGTACCGCCAGAAATACGGCATTCCGTCCGAATGGGGCACCGCCGTCAACGTGCAGGCCATGGTCTTCGGCAACACGGGTGAGGAATCCGGTTCCGGCGTGGCGTTCACCCGCAACCCCGCCTCCGGCGAAAACGAATTCTATGGCGAATTCCTGATGAACGCCCAGGGTGAAGACGTCGTGGCCGGCGTGCGTACGCCCGCCCCCGTTGCTGCCCTTCATGAAGTGATGCCCGCCGCCTTCAATGAACTGGTGCGCATTCGCGAAGTGCTGGAAAACCACTTCCATGACATGCAGGACTTTGAATTCACCATTCAGGACCGCACCGTCTACATGCTCCAGACCCGCAACGGAAAGCGCACCGGCGTGGCCGCTTTCCGCATTGCCTGTGAAATGGTGGAACAGGGCCTGATTGACTGGAAAACCGCCGTGCGCCGCATTCCTGCGGACCAGGTGGACCAGCTGCTGACCCCCATCTTTGACCGTGAAGCCATCAAGAGTGCCAAGGTTCTGACCCGCGGTCTTCCCGCCGGGCCCGGCGCCGCCACCGGACGCATCTACCTGAACGCGGAACGCTGTGTGGAAGCCGCGGACAGAGGTGAAAAGGTTCTGCTGGTCCGTCTGGAAACCTCTCCGGAAGACCTGCGCGGCATGATTGCCGCTGAAGGCATCCTGACCGCCCGCGGCGGCGTTTCCTCCCATGCCGCCCTCGTTGCCCGTCAGATGGGCAAAGTCTGCGTTTGCGGCGCGGATGAAATCATTGTGGATTACAACAACCGCACCGTTTCCGTTGGCGACGTAACCGTCAGCGAAGGTGACTACCTCTCCATTGACGGAACGAGCGGCCTGGTATACGCCGGCAAGGTGGAAACTTCCCCCTCTGAAATCATCCAGGTCCTGATTTCCAAGACCATGAAGCCGGAAGACAGCCGCACCTACCAGAACTTCGCCAAGCTCATGCAGTGGTGCGACGACTGCACCAAAATGAAAGTGCGCACCAATGCGGACTCTCCCAAGCAGACGGAAACCGCCATCGCCTTCGGCGCCACCGGCATCGGCCTCTGCCGCACGGAACACATGTTCTTTGAAGGGGACCGGATCGACTTCGTCCGTGAAATGATCCTCTCCACCAAGAAGAGCGACCGCGTAGCCGCCGTTTCCAAGCTCCTTCCCTACCAGAAGGGGGACTTCAAGGGCATCTTCAAGGCGCTCAAGGGTCTGCCGGGCACCATCCGCCTTCTGGACCCGCCCCTGCACGAATTCCTTCCCCAGACGAAGGAACAGCAGCTTGACCTGGCCCAGAAAATCGGCATGCCTGTGGAAGTCATCATGCGCCGCGTGTCCGAACTCCATGAGTTCAACCCGATGCTCGGCCACCGCGGCTGCCGCCTCGGCATCGCCTATCCGGAAATCACGGAAATGCAGGCCCGCGCCATCTTTGAAGCCGCTGTGGAAGTCTCCCAAGAAGAAGGATTTGCCGTGGTGCCTGAAATCATGGTTCCTCTGGTGGCCTTCAAGAAGGAACTGGACATCCAGAAAGCCATCATTGACAAGGTGGCCCAGCAGGTATTTGAGGAAAAAGGCGTCAAAGTGGACTACCTCGTCGGCACCATGATTGAAATCCCGCGCGCTGCCGTCACGGCTGACGAAATCGCGGAAACCGCCCAGTTCTTCTCCTTCGGCACCAATGACCTGACCCAGACGGGCCTGGGCATGAGCCGCGACGACTCCGGTTCCTTCCTGCCGCAGTATCAGGAACTGGAAATCATCAAGAAGAACGTCTTCGCTTCCATTGACCAGAACGGCGTCGGCAAGCTGATGAAGATTGCCGTGGAACTCGGCCGCTCCACCCGCCCGGACATCAAACTGGGCATCTGCGGCGAACACGGCGGCGACCCCGCTTCCGTCAAGTTCTGCAACACGCTGGGCCTGACTTATGTGAGCTGCTCGCCCTACCGCGTCCCGACCGCCCGTCTGGCCGCGGCCCAGGCTGCTCTGGAACAGGAATAAACCTTTTTGTTAAGGGTTAATAAACAGCCCGTGGTTCTTCGGAACCACGGGCTTTTTTAGCGGATGGATCGGTCTTGTCAGATATGGCTTGAACCTTGCGGGCCAAACTGCTCCATGCGTTTGGTTTGGGCATATTTGCTGGGCTTCCGCCTTGCTGCAAAAAATCATGTTAATGGCATCATGGGCCGAAGCTCTCCTGGCGGAAGAGGAAGTGCATCTTTCCCAAAATGCTCCGCAGTCTTTCCCGGAGTGCCGTTGATGTTGATTCCGGAGTTTTTTATGCCGGAGCCATGCTTCCTGAACGTTTGGGCGTAGGGGGCGGCTTGGGGGGCAAGTATTGATGGCAGAGCCCGAAGAAAAATCATCAACAAGTTATGAAATCCGGTGCGCTGCCGGATCTCCCATAATTGGGAATCAATCTCATGACCGTTTACACCGGACAGTAAAATATAGTTTATTGTTCCTCCAGCGCCCTCTTCAGAAGCTTCCGGTATTCCCTGGCCGGCACTTCATAGGTTCCGAATTTCAGCAGATGCGGCGTAGTCCACTGGGTATCCAGGAAAAGGAACCGATGCGCCCGCAGGTATTGCACCAGGGCCACCAGGGCAATCTTGCTGGCGTCCGTTTTCCGGTGGAACATGCTTTCCCCGAAAAAAGCCTTCCCCAAGGCTACTCCGTACAGGCCTCCCTGCAGCCCTTCCTCGTCCCAGCATTCCACACTGTGGGCGAAGCCCATCTCGTGAAGCTTGCCGTATGCTTCTTCAATCTGCCCGTCTATCCATTGTTCTTCCGGCTGCTCCGTCCGGGCGCAGGCATGCACCACCTCCGGAAAAGCGGTATCCATCCGGAGTTCAAAAGGTTTTTTATTCAAAGCCCGTTTGAGGCCGTGAGGGATGTGGAAGCGGTTGTCCAGCGGAATCAGGGCGCGCGGGTCCGGTTCGTAAAAGGAGATTTCTCCCGTTTCCGGGTCCGCCATGGGAAAACACCCCTGGCAGTAGGCGGAGAGGACAAGTTCCGGCGTTAATCTGTCATTCATCTGATATGGTCCAGCAGTTTGCCCAGGGCGGGGGAGTTCAGCGCCTTGCGGTCCGGAGATGCCATGGGCAGCCCGTGGATTTTGTCCAGCGGCACGAATTCCTCTCCTTCCCTGAGGAGAGGCGTATCCGTCACATGGTGGATGTAGCGGGTCACCCTGTAGCGGGTAATGCTGTAGGTCTGTTTCAGGACATGGGGCAGGGAAAGGGTGTGGTCGTCCTCCCTCTGGGGGAAGCGGTACATGCCGGCATGGCGCTTGCCTTCCGGGCATTTGGCCAGCAGGACGGATTTGCCGCGGATGTAAAGAATGTCGTGGTGCTCCACCCGGGTGACTTGCGGCTTGGGATTTTTGACGGGAAGCGTTTCCGGCCGTTCCGCGGAGCAGAAGGGGCGCACGGGGCACAGCAGGCAGTCCGGGGAACTGATGCTGCAGCAGGTTTGCCCCAGTTCCATGATGGCTGAATTGAATTCACGGGCATGTTCCGGATCCACCAGGCTTTCCGCGCGGCTCCACAGGTATTTTTGGCCTTCCGTAGAATCCACGGGAACGGAATAATTGTCAATGCGGGCCAGGACGCGCGCGACATTGGCGTCTACAATGGGAGCCGCCTTGTTGAAGGCGAAGGAGAGGAGCGCTCCCGATGTGTAGGGGCCGATGCCCGGCAGGCGTTTCAACCCTTCCGCGTTGTCCGGGAACCGTCCTCCGAACTTGTTGACGATTTCCCTGGCGATGGCCTGGAGGGAACGCACGCGGCGGTAATAGCCCAGTCCTTCCCAGGAGCGCAGGGCCGTCTGTTCGTCCACGGCGGCCAGATGCGCCGGAGTGGGGAACTGGCGCATCCATCTGTCATATCTTCCCAGAACGGTGGGAATGGTCGTCTGCTGCAGCATCAGCTCGGAAACCAGGATGTGCCACGGATCCGTTGTCCGCCTCCACGGGTAGTCTTTCCCTTCGCGCCTGAACCATTCTACCAGCGCGTTCCGGAAAGCATGGACGTTAAAATGGGGGGGGGCGTCAGTCATGCTTTTGTTCAAGAGCCCGGCGCATGGCGGAAATATCCGGCTTGATGCCGAACCAGCGTTCAAAGGAGAGGGCCCCCTGGTGAACCAGCATGGAAAGGCCGTTGGAAACTCTGGCGCCCTGAAAGCGGGCTTCCATCTGGAAGGCATCGTCATGCGTCTGTAAATCGTAAACCAGATGGTGGGCGGAAAGCAGTGCGGGGGGCACGGGGGAAGGGTCCGTAGGCTTCAGGCCGAGGGAGGTGGCGTTGACGATCAGATCCGCATCCTCCACGGCGGCATTGAAACGGGGCGTATTGTTCTGGTGGGCCGCCAGGCGGTCGGAGGCTCCTTCCAGCCTGTGTTCGTCAATGAAAAAGGAACTCAGCCTGTTTTTAAGCTCCTGAAGCTTTTCTTCCGATCTTCCGGCCAGCGTCAGCCGTTCACAGCGCTGCATGGCGCAGGTGTAGGCCAGGGCAAGCCCGGCTCCGCCGCAGGAGCCCAGAAGGGCCACTTTCAAATCGCGCAAATCCACGGAAAATTCTTCCCGGATGGCGCGGGCGAACCCCGGGCCGTCCGTATTGAAGCCGGAGACGGAACCGTCCTTTTGAAAGACGAGCGTATTGACGGAGCCGGTGACGCGGGAAAGGGCGTCCGTGTCGTTGCACAGGGAACAGGCCGCCTGCTTGTGGGGCACCGTCACGTTGGCCCCCGTGAATCCCCTTTCCCTGAGAAGCCGCACCACTTCTCCGAATTCTTCCGGAGCGGCCTGGATGCGGATATACCGGGCGCGAATGCCCGCCGCGTCCAGCGCGGCCTGCTGCATGGCGGGGGATTTGGAATGGGCAATGGGGAAACCGATTACGGCCAGTCTGGCGGGAACGGTTTCCCCGGCGTCAAACGGATGTCCTTCATCCAGAAGGTCAGCCAGAGTATAGTAGGGTTTCATGGAAAATAAAGGTGCGGCTTCAGGCGCATGCGGCGGACTATGAATGAAATGCTGCCGGATTTCAAGGCAAACGCCTATCATTCCTTTTCCCCGCGCGGCAGTTTCCGTTCGCTTTTTCCGGAAAGTTCATGCTGGACGGGGGCCGGGAAGGCCGGAAAATCGTCTCTCCCGGAAAAAATACCTTTTCCGTAAATTCACCGGGCGGAACCCGGCAGCAGCCGGATTCCGCCCGGAAAGAGCGGGTCTGGAATGATCTGGTTACCGTTTATTCCCCGCAGCCGCCGTCCTTGTATCCGCAGGAGCGGCAGGATTTGCATTTGCCGTCCTGGACATAGGCCAGGGAGTGGCACTGCGGGCAGAGGGAGGCGCCGTTGAGCATCGTTCCTTCCGGAACCTTTCCGGCGGGAATTTCCGGCAGGGCCGGAGTAGCGGGATGCGCCGGAGCGGTGATGATGCGGGGGGGCAGCACGCTTACTGTCGTATCCGGAGCCTGGCCCGGAAGGCTGACGATGGGGATGGAGAATACGTCCCGCAGGCGGTAGCCGTTGCTTTCCGGGAAAAGCCACGCAAGAATCTTGGCAATCAAATCCACCACGGAAGCGCAGGAGCGGATTTCCGTGCAGGTGTCCGCCTCCGTATCGTCCCCCACGCGGCAGAACCCGGAGGGTTCGAAGGAGTAATTGCGGAAACCCTTGACCACTTCCTTGAGAGGCACGCCGAACTGAAGGGCGGTGGAGAGGAGCTTGCAGTAAGCTTCAAACATGCCGGAGGCGAAGGAGCCGACTTGTCCCAGGCGTCCGAAAACTTCCCCGCAGGTGCCGTCCGCATAGACGCCTACCGTCAGGTAGCCCGTCAGCTGGCCGCCTACGGAGAATTTGACGGTCTGGCCCAGACGGCGGCCGGGCAGCTTGCGCTGGCGCGGCTTGGATGCCTCCGCGATGATTTCGTCAATGGCGTCTGAGCCGGCATTCACCAGCTGTTCCCAGACGTGGTTGGCCTTGAACATGCGCGTTTCCGGGGTATCCACCACGTAAACGGCATTCGCCTTGGAGCCGGCGCGGAAGATGGCGATGCACTTCACGCCCAGCTCGTGGGACATGATGAGGGAATCGTAAATATCCTGCACGCTGGCGGAGACGGGCATGTTGACCGTCTTGGAGCACGCGCCGGAGATGAAGGGCTGGAGGGCGCCCAGCATCAGCACATGGCCGGCGGGGGAAATGGCACGGATGCCGTTGCCGTTGGTGGCGGCGCAGTCAAAGACCGGCAGGTCCTTTTTATTCAGCCACGGTATGGATTCAATATGGGCGGCTCCGTTGACTACGGCGAGTTCATCCGCCGTCAGCACGGCCATGTTGGCCGGGTTGCTGATATAAGCCACTTTTTCCTGAATTTCACTGCGGGATTCCGTGCCGGAGAGCAGGCGGCGCCACGCGAGGCGCACGGGGCCGGCCTGGTCATTGCAGGGGTCCACAATGAGCTGGTTCACGACGTAATCCATATTCCCCTGGAACGCGGAAATCAGGCCGTCCAGGCCCGCCACTTCCAGAGCGGCTTCATTGACGAAGTCTTCCGGATAACCCAGGGAGCGGAGGCCTTCCAGGGCCAGGCGGTTGAACATCTTCAGGGAGCCTCCGCCCGCCAGCTGCTTCCATTTCACCAGCGTGTAATCCGGCTCAATGGAAGTGGTGCCTTCATCATAGCAGCCCAGCGGGGCGGAAATGGTGCCCGTGGGTGCCATCACGGAAACAAACGCGTTGCGGTGCGCCGTGGCCTTGATCACCTTCGCCCACATGTCGGAAGCGGCTTCCGCCAGCTTGGCCGCAGGGGCGATGCGCTCCCTGTTCATCATGGTGGGGGCCTTGAAGCTCTTGAGGTAGGCATGCAGGGCATAGGAGGCGGTGAGCCCCTGCGCTTCCGGCAGGATCCCTCCGGCATTGGCGATGATGTTCTCAATCAGGTCGTCCAGCGTCTTGGAGTCCTTCTGGGAGGGCAGGGCGCTTGCCAGTTTCTGGGCTGCGTTGTGCAGGCGCAGCACGGCGAGCAGGTCTTTCTTGCTGGCGGGGTATTCCACGTAGGAACCCAGTTCCGCGCCCATTTCCGCGGAGGCCGTCCAGCAGGCCGCCGTCAGGGCGCTGCAAAGCTGGGAGGCAATCCAGCGGCCTTCGTCGGAATCGTAAGGCACGCCCAGGGCCATCAGGGAGCCGCCCACGTTGGCGAAGCCGATGCCCGTGGTGCGGTACTTGTAGGTGCCCTCCGCGATTTCTTCAATCGGGAAGCCGCCGCGTTCCACATTCAGGTCCGCGCAGACCATGGCCAGGCGGGCGGCGTGGGTCAGGGCGTCCGCATCAAAAACGGGCTTGCCGTCCTCTCCCTTGATCAGGAATCGATAGGCGTTGAAGGAGGAAAGGTTGCAGCTCGTATTGTTCAGGAAGACGTATTCCGAGCAGGGATTGGACGTAGTGATGGTGCCGATGGATTTGACGGGATTCCACAGGTTGATCACGTCGTTATTGTGCACGCCGGGTTCCCCGTTGTCCCAGATGGACTGGGCCATGGCTTCCAGAAGTTCCTGGGCGCGGAACGTCTGTTCGATGTGGGCCGGATTCGTGACCCAGCGCGTGTAGGTATTGCCGTTATTGGCGAGCGCCTGCCAGAAATCCCCCTTCAGGGAAACGGAATGGTTCGCGTTCTGGTGGGAAAGCGTTTCCCCGTACAGCAGGGCGTCCATGTGCGGGTCAAAACTGTTCCGGGTGGCCAGGGGAAGGGAAAGAATGACGCGGGCGGCGGCCTTTTCCGCCGGAGTGCCGGCAACCAGCTTGGTCTCCGCAATCTGCTTGAGCTCCACATGCACGTTGTGTTCGCGCAGGATAACCTTGGCGATGTCTTCCTGGCGGTTTTTCGTATTGATGAATTCGAAAATATCCGGGTGGTCGCTGAACATCAGGACCATGCGTGCGGCGCGGCGCGTCTTGCCCCCGGATTTGATGGCTCCGGCCATGCGGTCCCAGCCGCGGTCGAAAGAGATGGGGCCGGAGGAGCGGCCCTTGCCGCTGATGGGCTCCTTGGAGGACCGGAGGGTGGACAGGTTGATGCCCACGCCGGAACCGGACGCGAAAATACGGCCTTCCGTCGTCAGGTGGTCCAGAATATCCTCCATGCTGTCTCCCACTTCCGTCAGGAAGCAGGCGGAACACTGGGGGTATTCATACGTGGACTGGACCATGAAGGTTTTCAGATTGTTCTTGGTTCCCTTGGTATGGTAGGCCTTGTTGCCGTGGCCTGTGTAGTTTTCCCTCAGGTCCGGGCGTCCCCAGCGCCACTGCTCCCAGTGGCCGATGTTGAACCAGACGGGGGAGTTGGGCGCCCATATCTGCTGTACCAGCATGGCCTTGATTTCCTCATTGAAAATTTCCGCGTCCTCCAGCGTGGCGAAGTAGCCTTCCTCCCATCCCCATACGGTATAGGTATTGGAAATGCGGTCGTAGATATTGCGGAAGCTGTCTTCATATTCCAGGGAGCCGGGTTCGCTGCCGAAAAGGTACTTGTCCGCCGTGATTTTGACGGCGTTGTCATCCCAGTGGGCCGGAGCTTCCAGACCCAGGCGCTCGTAAATGGTCTTGCCGGTTTTCCAATCCATAATGCGGACGTCGCGGCGCGTCCAGTCCACTTCATCATAGGGGTGGACTTCATTGTGTGAAAATCTTCTGGTGAATTTCAAACCGCCCAGCAGGTCTTTCCTCTGGGGGAGGATGATTTCCTGGCCTGTGCGCAGTTTGAGTATGGTTTGCGAGTTGTCTGTGGTCATTGGATTGCGAAGTAGAAAGGTTTGGGAATAATCCCGTAGGCTTGCGCTTCGTCATGGGGCGGCGGCGCGTAGCGTGTGCATTATCTACTGAAAAATAATCCTGATGAAAAGGAAATATTGTACAGTATTTTTTTATATACACTATATATTGTATTGTTTGTCCTGTTTTCTAGAAAAAATTCTCCTGTCTTGCGTGATTTTTTCTGTCTTCCGCATGCTTCTTTTTTTGTTTGGCGAAGAGGGGGCGGCTGGGCGTTTTGCCTCTCCCACGGAAACGGGCTTTTCATAAAAAAACCTGGTAATAAGAGTACGTTAACGGCGCCCGGAAAGCGGAAGAACACGGTCTTTCTGCAAATACGCAACAATGGATACCGATTGTTGTTAATGAGTTAATTATGTTGGTTTGTGGCGGGAAAGGCCCTCCGATGCCCCTCAGTTGGTTTTTACCTGTCATGTGCCATCTTTCTGCCGGAGAAGCGGAAAGATGGCCCGGCGGAACCCCGGAACCCGCTTCCAAGGGCATGAAGCGACCAATTCCGGAGTTTGGAACGAATGTTTTCCTGCTGCGGGCGTCGCTGGTTCAAAGGAGGGCCGCCCTTGTTTGTTCAGGGAAAAGGGCGGGTACGGAAGGGGCCTTTTCCCCCTCCCCTAAATGGACTTGATGAACGGGCTGCCACGCGTTAATCTAACGGCCATGAGATTGGCTACCCTGATCTGGCTGGCCGGCATTGCATGCTGCGTGCCGGGCATGGCCGCCGAACCCCAGCAGAAGGAACAGACCGCCGCGGAAAAAGCGGACCGCCCCCGCCAGCAGGAGATATCCTTTCAATGCATCGCTCCGGTTCCCGGCTTGCCCGTTCCCATGGATTTGACGCAGGCGGACGGAATCCGGCTGAACGCGCTGGACGTTACTGTTTCCCTGAAGCAGCACCAGGCTTTCCTCATTTACACCTGCGCGCTGGATATTCCCAGGGGAATCAGGGGGAAAACCATTTCCGTAGGCGTGCCGTTCCAGTACGAACCGCCTGATGAACAGGCCAATGCCGCCAGGCAGGAACCCATACGCAGCCTCCCTTTTACGAAAGCGGTGCAGGACGTCGTCACATCCGTGGATGATCTGAAATGTGATTTTTCCCTGGTGGAGGGGCGGCATCTACAGGCGGACGCTCCCTCCATGTTTCCCATTGCCGGCATAACTCACTGGCTGGTGGCCCAGGTTCCCAACAAGGCGGGAATCCATGTTCTTACCTTCCAGTTCTCCGTTCCTTATACGCAGGACGTTGCCATTACGCCGGAACCGAAGGTCCACATGGGGGAACCGCGCCTGACGCTGCTTACCTCTCCGGTAATGACCTGGACAGGGGGCACCCCCAGGGCGGTGGTCAATGTGTACAGCTCGGAGATGACCAACCAGTCCGTCAAGCTGGATCCCTCTGCGGATGCCAAATCCATCGTGACGACGCCCAAAGGCGTTTATACCTGGTCTCTGCTGGGAGCGGACGGCAGGCCCTACGCTCCCTCCTTGGTGCTTACTCCGGGGCCCGGGTGGGTGCTGGACAAGGATGGGCGGATTACCGTCCGCGGAGAAAGGGGCGTCCTGACGGACCAGTATGACGTGACTGCCAGCTCCACCCTGGACAGGGACCCCTACGGGGTTCCATGTTCCCCGGACAATCTGAAAAAAAGTTCCGGTTATTGGGCGGAAAGCGTTTCCGGGGACGGCCAGGGGGAAACCCTGGAAATCAGGCTCAGGAAACCCGGCCGGCTGCTGGGAATCATGCTGGAAACCGGCATTTCCCCGGTGACCGACCCGGAAAAGGATTCGGAAGCCCGGAGGCACCCGAATATTGCCTACTCCATGTTCAGCCGCCCCAAAGGCATTCAGGTGACGCTGAACGGGACTTATACTTTTGACGCCACGCTGCGGGATGACTGGACTCCGCAGATCGTCGTGCCTCCGTATTACAGGCAGCCTGTGCATACCATCAAGATCAGGATTAATTCCATTTATCGCGGAACAGGGACATCGGACACCTACATCGGCATCCTCAAGCCGATTATACAATAAAGAACTTTCCGGGGCTCTTTTTTCCGGAAGCGGGCGGGCCGTTTTGCGGGGATTCCGTCGGAAGCGGCGGGGCTGGGAAGAAAGATTCCCTTTCAATGGCGGAACAGGGAACTGCCCGTGCGGCCCCTGGGATAACGGCGGAAGGGGAGTGTGAGCAGATACATCAGCGCCAGCGCCGGAACCTGCATCCACAGCAGATACCAGGGCCATGGCCCGAGAAAGTCCAGCACGGACCCTCCGGCGGGAGTGGCCACGGTAAACCCGTAATTGGTTCCCAGGAGCATGTTGACGGGATGAATGGCCACCAGGTACGCATTCGCCAGCAAAAAAGCCCACAGGAAGTCCCAGCGCGCCGGCTTCCATTCCAGAGCCAGAGGCAGGTAAAGCGCCGTGATGACTGTCACGCCGTGGGAAAGGAAAAAGGCAAAATACGTCCATGAGGGGAAATCATGGGCCACGGAAGGAGTCACCAGCCCCTGGAGGGTTGCGCACAGCACGCAGTAATAGGCCACGGAGCGCAGCCGCCGGGAGGGTATCCACAGGCTCAGGGCGCACACCACCTGCATGACGGAGCAGAAATGCAGGGGGAGCATCCATGTCCAGTTCTTTTCCGGTTCATCGGCCAGCATGGCGGCCAGGTCGGGAACCAGGCTGAACAGGCAGGCCGCCCCCAGCCAGAAGGTAGTGCGGTTTCTGACGGTTTTCTTGTAGGACTGCCCCAGCTCCAGGATGCAGGCTCCCGCCGCCAGGAGGACGGCCAGGGCCGCCCAGTGGGAAACCCCTGCGAATTCCAGTGGAGGGACGCCATTCATGCAACCTTCACCGTAACAGAAAGAAGGGGGAGGGGCAACGCGAAAAGCGGGACGGGTTTCAGGCTTGCAAATTCGCCTTCTCCGGGCATACTTGCCTGCGGATGAAACAGGGCTTGTTCATATTGGTCTGCGGTTTGCTGGCGGCCGGTCTGACCGGGTGCGACGATTCCAGTGAACGGCGCGCCCGTTATGCGGAAAAAAAGCCCGCTCCGCGCCCTCTGGAAAGGACGTTTGACCCTCCCAAAAAAGTCCTCCCTCCTTCAAAACCTAAGAAAAAGGCCCCCGTATGGATGGATTACAAGGGTGAGGACATGCGGCAGCTTACGGAACTATCCGGCCGCAAGGTGCTCCTTGTTTTTTACGCTTCGTGGAGCCGCCCGGCCATGGATTACGTCCAGGCGGTAAAATCTTATGCCGAATCGCAGGACGGCAAGGCATTTGCCGTGTTGATTGATGCGGATGCCTATCCGGACATAGCTCGCAAATATGGCCTGGAAGCCGTCCCGCTGACGGTTCTGTATCTGGAAGGGATGAAGCTGAAGGATATGGTTGGCGGCATTACTGCGCCGCGCCTGAACGAACTGATTGAGCAGACGATACGGGTGCAATAGAAGGGATGGGCTGCGGCAGCCTCTGTGCGGTGCGGGGGGCGGTTGATTCCCTGTAAATGAACCTTTTGTTTGTTGTGCCTTTTTTGCTCCGTACCTGTAAGGACTTCCCTTTCCTGCGTGGAGAACCGGAGAATTTCCGTTTCTGGAGGTATGGATTTTATGTGAACGCTGAAAAAACGCAGGCGGCAAGCCGGTAAAACCGGAACAGGGAAAGGGCGGCATCATTCTCCTGTATTCCTGTGACGGCCATTCCGCCCGCAACAGCATGCGGAGAGAGACGCTCTTCCTTCATTCGGGAATTGGCAGGAAACGGGGGGATGGCATTCCTCTTCCGGGAAGGGGCTGCTTTTTTTGCCGCATGAAAAAGCCGGTTCACGGGGACGTGAACCGGCGCGGAAAAACGAGTTGATAAATACTGAAAAATCAGGCTCCCAGGTTGAACGCCTTATGTACTACCCGGGCCGCTTCCTCAATATCGGATTCGTCCACCATCACGGCAATCTTGATTTCCGAGGTGGAAATCATGCCGGTCTTGATGTTGGCATCCGCCAGGGCCTTGAAAGCGGTGGCTCCCACGCCTGAGTGGGAACGCATGCCGATGCCGACCAGGGAGAGCTTGGCCAGCCCCGCTTCCGTTTCCACCTTGACGGTGGAGCCGAGGGCGGCCATGACCGGTTTAAGGGCGGCCTGGGCACGGCCCAGTTCGTTGGAGGGCATCGTAAAGGACTGGCGGACATAGCCGTCGTGGGCAGTATTGGCCAGAATCATATCCAGGTTGATTTCCGCTTCTGCCAGGGCGCCCAGTATCTGGGCCGTGTAGCCGATTTGGTCCGGAATGCCGGTAATGGTGACGCGGGCCTGGTTGCGGTCAATGGAAATGCCTCGGATGACGACGGCTTCCATGGAGGGGGTTTCTTCTTGCACGATTGTACCGGGGTTGTTGTTCATGGAGTTGCGAACTTCAAAGACGACACCGAATTTTTTGGCGAATTCCACGGAACGCGACTGCATCACCTTGGACCCGTTGGAAGCCATTTCCAGCATCTCGTCATATGAAAGGGTTTGTATCTTCTTGGCGTCTTTGACCACGCGGGGGTCACAGGTATAGACGCCGTCCACATCTGTAAAAATCTGGCACACGTCCGCTTTCAGAGCGGCCGCGATGGCGATGGCGGAGAGGTCGGAACCTCCGCGGCCCAGCGTCTGGACCATTCCTTCTTCCGTAACCCCCTGAAAGCCGGCGCAGATAAGGATGTTGCCTTCCTGCAGGTACTTGTTCATCAGCGTCGGGTCAATGCTGTGGATGCGCCCCCGCGTGTGGCTGCCGAAGGTGGTGATTCCGGCCTGCGCCCCCGTAAAGGACATGGCTTTTTCACCCAGTTCATGCAGGGCCATGCAGAGCAGGGCGATGGACTGCTGTTCGCCGGTGGCCATCAGCACGTCAAGTTCACGTTCGCAAGGCGTTTCAGACAATTCCCTGGCAAGCCCGATCAGCTTGTCCGTCACGCCGCTCATGGCGGAAACGACGGCGACCACCTGGTTGCCTTCCCTGGCGGTTTCATGGATGCGGCGCGCTACATTGCGGATGCGGTCAATGGTGCCGACGGAGCTGCCCCCGAATTTTTGAACGATAAGAGCCATGTAACAGGATGATATGTAGGTTAGGATTGAGGAAGAAGATGTTCTATGCGCAGGACGCGGGGTTCCGCCGCCACGCAGGAAATGCGGGTTATTTCCTCCAGAGCCTTCTGGAGCTGGCCCCACGGGCAGGAATGGAGGATGAAAACGAGGTCGTTCCAGGGGGCTCCGCCTTCATCAATATGGCTGGGGGCGGAAGAGGTGGCGGAAATGCCGATGCCGAAGGTGGCCAGAACGCGGGCTATTTCCGCAATGACTCCCGGCTGGTCCGCCACCTGGAAGCGGACGTAATACGGAGTGACCGTATCATTGATATGCATGATCCCGCAGGCCTTGGCATAGGGATTGAAGCCCGTATGGTATTCCGGATAGCGGCTTTCACGCATGGCGGTGATGATATCGCTGATGACGGCGGAAGCTGTGGGGTTCTTGCCCGCTCCGCGGCCGTAAAACAGCGTTTCCCCCACAATGTCCCCGTTGACGGAAATGGCGTTGAACACGCCGTTCACGGAAGCCAGGATATGCCAGTCATGGACAAAACAGGGCTGGACGCGCAGTTCCAGGGCGTCATCCTGCCCCTCATGGTACCGGATGACGACAAGGAGCTTGATGGTATAGCCCAGTTTTTTGGCGAACTCGAAATCCCGGCTGGTGATATTCTCAATGCCTCTGACGTAAATTTTATCCGGAGAAATGGTCGTTCCGTAGGCCAGCATCGCCAGGATGAGCGCCTTATGGGCGGCGTCCCAGCCGTTGACGTCCAGGGAGGGGTCTTCTTCCGCGAAGCCTAGCTTCTGTGCCTGGGCCAGGGCGTCCGCGTAATCGGCCCCGTGTTCCCCCATGGCGGAGAGAATATAGTTGGACGTTCCGTTGATAATGCCCACAATGGAATTGATGTGGTTGCAAATCAGGGAATTCTGCAAGCTCTGGATAATGGGGATGCCGCCGCCGGCGGACGCTTCGAAATAAATGGGGGTGCCCATTTCCGCGGAAAGCTTGAAAATCTCCGCTCCGTACTCGGCCAGAAGAGCCTTGTTCCCCGTAACGACGGGCTTGCCGGCACGGAGGGCCAGCGTCACCAGGTCGTAAGCCTGGCGCGTTCCGCCAATCAGCTCAATAATGATGTCTATCTCCGGGTCGTTTACCAAATCCTGCCAATCGTCCGTCAGCAGTTCCCGGGGAACGACGGTTTCCCTGGGCTTTTCCAGGTTGCGCACGGCGATGCGCTTAAGCCTGAAAGGAATCTTGCTCCGGGCTTCCAGAAGGGCATGATTGCGGCACAGCGTTTCGTAAACGCCGGAACCGACCGTTCCCAGCCCGGCAAGCCCAAGTTGTATAGGTTTTTCCGTCATTCCTGCCGGGGGATTATGCAAAAAAATCCCTGTAACGCAAGAGCTTTTACCGTCCCGGAATGCCGTGTGTGCGATGCTCATGGAATACCCTTCTTTCCGGCATTTCCCTCCACCCCCGCATGTTCCATGCGCGGCAGGACGATTGCTGGATTTTCAAGAATCTGTGCGGATGATGGGGGAATGGCGTTCAAGCTTGCTCCGGGAGAGGATGAATCCTGAAAAAAGGCAACAAAAAACCCTCCTTGAAGGAGGGTTGGATTGGCAGCCCCACCAGGACTCGAACCTAGAAATACTGAACCAAAATCAGGTGTGTTACCAATTACACTATGGGGCTGTCTGCTCAGGCGTTTCTGCCGTTGCGGGGCGTAGTAAACCACACGGGACGCAGTCTGGCAAGAGAAAAATGCCCTGTCTCCCTTGTTTGAAGGTCAATGCCCCGGCTTGATGATGCGTGTATAGCTCAACCGTTTGAACATCAGCATGGGTATGGCTACTCCGATAACCAGGGAAAAGATGATGAAGAAGGCGGTGATGCCGTTTTTGCAGATGTCCACAATCAGACGGTTCATGACGGCCGCGTCCTGGTTCTCCTGCATGAACTGCATCAGGGCCAGGATGGTCTTATAGGCGTACACGCCGGGAATCATGGGCAGGAGGGAAGGGAAAGCGAATATTTCCGCCGGGCACTTCACCAGCTTGGCCGTCATGACGCCCAGCATGCCTATGGTGAAGGCGGCAATGAAGGTGGCGCTGGAAATGTCAATGGTCCAGGAGTGCAGCATGTAAAAGCGGAAAGCGTGGCCGACGGCCGCCAGAACGGCGGAAACGGCAATGGCGCGCCTGGGCGGATTGGAGATGACGGCAAATCCCGTGGCGGCAATGGCGGCCATCAGCCCGTCCAGAAGGATGGAGGAAATAAGATCCGGATTCATAAGCTGTTTACCCCTACGATGAGCATGGTTGCGGAGAGGCCGATGGCGATGCAGGCAATCATCATGATGGAATGGATGCCGCGGGAGATGCCCATCAGGATGTGGCCGTGCATCAGGTCCATGATGGAGTTGATCATCTGGACGCCGGGCACCAGGAACAGGACGCTGGTCGCCAGGGCGATCTGCGGTGTGGAGCCTATCTGGAAAAGGACGGCGCACGCGGCCGCCATGGAGGCGGTGAAGGCGGAAAGGATGATGACCCCCAGCGGATTGTATTTCAACCGGGTAAGCTGCTGCTTGGCCAGAAAGCCCAGCATGGTGGCGGCGAACACGGTCAGCATGGCCCACAGGTCTCCGTTAAACAGGCGGCAGAAGGCGGCGTTGCCTACGCTGACCAGGAGCAGGTCCGTCCAGCGGGAAAATCTTTTGGTGCGCACCATAGAGCGGAATGCCTGTTCCATTTCCGCAATGCTGACGTTGTTGTCCACCGGGAGCCAGCTCAATTCACTGAGCTGCTGGATCAGGTTCAGGTTGAACGCCAGGGGTTTCAGTTTCCGGACGGAGGTGCGGCGCAGCGTCTCGTCATCCTTGCAGATCAGGCTCATGGTGATATTGCGCTGGAAAATGGTCATGTCCGCGCTGTATCCATACGCGGCGGCAATGCGGGAAATATTGCGCACGGCGCGGTTGGTATGCACTCCCGCGCCCATGAGGGTGGTGGCGTATTCCAGCAGGAATTCCGAAAGGGCCTGTATCTGGTCGGTATGCTGCATAAAAGGGAAAGGGGAGGTCAGGGCCGGGAGGCCCGCTTTCTGGAGGCGTAATCCTCCTGCTGGTCTTCCCCAGTGACGCCCACGGAGAAATAAGTGCTTTCCGGATGGGAGAAGACGAGGGCGCAGACGGAAGAAACGGGCTGCATCATCCATGTTTCCGTCAGGCTCATGCCCGCTTCCTCCCGGGCGTGGAGCAGGGTGAAGACGGTTTCCTTTTCCTGGTGGTCCGGCTGGCTGGGGTACCCGCAGGCAGGACGCACGCCGGACCCTTCCGGAATATTCCACAAAAGGCGCAGCTTGTCATGGGCGATGGCCGCGAAAGCCTCCACCAGGCGGTCCGCCAGAGAGCTGACCAGCAGGGCGCGGTAGGAGTCGTTTCTGGCTTCCCATTCCTTTGCCCAGCGGCGGGAGCCGTGGATGCTGACCGCCATGGCCCCCACGTAATCCCTGACGCCTTCGGGAGCAATGAAATCCGCCAGCGCCAGCCGGGGTTTCCCCTGTTTGTCCAGTTGCTGGCGCTGCGTCAGCAGCGTAGCCAGGGGAATGGTTCTGGATTCATCAGCCCAGACGGTGATGTCGTCATGGCTGGCTGTTGAATTGGCCGGGAAAATGCCTATGACGCCGCGCGCCTGGTAGCGGTTTTCCTTCACGGCCTGTTCCAGCAGGCGGAGGGCGTCCTGGTACAGCGCTGCGGCCGCCTCAGCCTTGGACGGGTCTTTGGTGCGGAACTCCCGGCGGGCGCGGTCCCATGTGCCGTGCAGCTCCCAGGCGTGGAAAAAAGGCGTCCAGTCCATGCGCTCGATAAGCTCCTGAACAGTTACGTAATAACGTGGGTCGTCACTGCAGCAGCCGCAGCTTACGGAGCTGTGCAGGCTGCCGATGGAAACCGGGCCAAGACGGGCGGGAACGGGGGGGAGATAGCCGCCTTCCGCTCCCTTCCAGCGCAATTCCCTGGCTTTCTCTAGGGGCAGGAGGTCCCGGGCGGGTTTGTTTTCATGATTGTTGCGCAATTCCTCCTGCCGGGCCTTCAGGGCGGCAATGTAGGAATCCTTTTTTTCTCCCACCAGGGAGGCGGCTGCGGGAACCACCTGGGAGGCATCCTCCGTATGCACCACGGCTCCTTGATAATGGGGGGCTATTTTCAGGGCCGTATGCAGGGCTGACGTCGTAGCTCCCCCCACCATCAGGGGAATGGTCATCCCCCGGCGTTCCATCTCCGCGGCTACATGGGACATCTCTTCCAGGGAAGGGGTGATCAGCCCGGAAAGCATCACCAGGTCCGCCTGTTCCGCTTCCGCCCGGTCCAGAATGGTATCGCAATGGACCATGACGCCCAGGTCAATCATTTCAAAACCATTGCAGCCCAACACCACGCCGACGATATTTTTGCCGATGTCATGCACGTCCCCCTTCACGGTGGCGATTACGGCTTTTCCCGCTTTGGCGGCTCCTTTGCTGTCCGCTTCTATATAGGGGGTGAGCCAGGCTACAGCCTGTTTCATGACGCGGGCGCTTTTCACCACCTGCGGCAGGAACATTTTGCCGTCCCCGAACAGTTGCCCGACGACCTTCATGCCGGCCATCAGAGGGCCTTCAATCACGTTCAGCGGAGACCCCAGCTCCTGAAAAGCCTCCTCCGTATCCGCGTCAACAAATTCGGTAATGCCCTTGATAAGAGAATATTCCAGACGTTTGGCAACGTCCTGCTCCCTCCAGGCCTGTACGGTTTTTTTCTCCTTTCCGTCTCCGGTTTTTTCCGCAGCCAGTTTTTCCGCGTAATCCGTCAGGCGTTCCGTGGCGTCCGTCCTCCGGTTCAGCAGAACGTCTTCAATCAGCTCCAGCCTGTCCTTGGGAATATTGTCGTACACCTCCAGCATCCCGGCATTCACGATGCACATGTCCAGACCCTGCTGCGTAGCGTGGTACAGGAAAGCGGAATGCATGGCTTCCCGCACCGGGTTGTTGCCGCGGAAAGCAAAGGAGACATTGGAAATGCCGCCGGAAATGTGGGCATGCGGCAGGTTCCGGGAGATCCAGCCTGCGGCCTTGAAGAAATCAAGAGCGTAATCGGCGTGTTCCGCAATGCCGGTGCCTACGGTCAGGACGTTCGGGTCAAAAATGATGTCTTCCGGAGGAAACTGCACCCGGTTTACCAGCAAGTCATAGGCCCGTCTGGAGATGCGGACGCGGTCCTCGTAATTGGCGGCCTGCCCCTGTTCGTCAAACGCCATGACCACGACCGCTGCGCCGTACTTTTTAATCAGCGCCGCTTTCTTCAGGAATTCTTCTTCCCCCTCCTTCAGAGAAATGGAATTCACGATTCCCTTGCCCTGCATGCATTGGAGCCCCGCTTCCAGCACCTCCCACTTGGAGGAATCCACCATGAAAGGAACGCGGGCGATATCCGGCTCTGCGGAAACAAGGTTCAGGAAGCGGACCATGGCCTGCGGCCCGTCGATCAGGCCGTCGTCAAAACAGAAATCCAATACCAGCGCGCCGTTTTCCACCTGCTGCCGGGCAATGGATACCGCTTCCTCGTAATTTCCTTCACGAATCAGGCGGGCGAATTTGGGGGAACCCGCCACATTGCAGCGTTCCCCGACAAAGAGGGTGTTTTTTTCCCGCGTATGGTTGTACGCTTCATATCCGGACAGGCGAAGCGCGGGCGTTTGGGGAGCCGGAACGCGCGGAGGCATTCCTTCCACGGCAGCCGCAATGGCGCCGATATGCTCCGGAGTGGTTCCGCAGCAGCCGCCCACGATGTTCAGCAGGCCCTGTTCCGCGTATTCCTTCATGAACCGGGCCATATCCGCCGGCAGAAGGTCGTAGCCGGTAGGGCTGAGCGGGTTGGGAAGCCCGGCATTCGCGTAAATGGACATGTGGCAATCTGCCAGTCCGGACAGTTCTTCCGCAAAGGGGCGCATCAGGTCCGGCCCCAGGGCGCAATTGATGCCTACGGAGAAGGGGCGAACGTGGCGGATGGAGTTCCAGAATGCTTCAATCGTCTGGCCGGACAGCGTGCGTCCGGCTTTGTCCGTCAGCGTTACGGATACCATGACCGGAACAGAGCTTTCCGGTTGTTCCTCAAAAATTTCTTCAATGGCGAACAGGGCTGCCTTGGCGTTCAGCGTGTCGAAAATCGTCTCCACCAGCAGCATGTCCACCCCCCCTTCCAGCAGGGCCAGCGCCTGATCCCGGTACGCCTGCCTGAGCTGGCGGAAATTCACGGCGCGGAAACCGGGATCATTCACGTCGGGGGACAGGGAACAGGTGACGGGCATGGGGCCGATGGACCCGGCCACCAGGCGGGGCTTGCCGTCTGCAGCTTCCGCTTCGTCGCATGCCTGCCGGGCCAGTGCGGCTGCCGCCAAATTCAATTCCCGGACAAGGGCCTTCAATTCGGGGGCGTCCACCACCTCTTGGAAATACTGCTGGTCCTTGTGGCTGCCTTCCTCCGGACGGTGCCAGAAATAATCATGCTGGCCGATGCTGGTAGCTCCGAAGGTGCAGGTTTCCAGAATATCCGTCCGTCCCGTGTCAAGAAAGCGGCGGTGAATATCAAGAATGATATCCGGCCTGGTCAGAACCAGAAGGTCGTTATTATTCTTTAAATCGTTGGGATAGCATTCCGCATCCGCAAAACGTTCTCCGCGGTAATCTCCCTCTCCCAGCCTGAATTTTTGGATATTGGTGCCCATGGCGCCATCCAGGATGACAACCCTTTTACGTAACTGGTCTTTCAGGTAATCAAGGCGTTCTGTTCTGGATGCTCTGCTCATATGGCGCGGAAAATCTACCGCCCGTCCGTCATTGGAACAAGGACAATTGTCGTCACGTTTTTCCCGTATTGCTCCGGGGAAATGGAAGGAACCTGTTTTCAAGGGAATGGAAAAGGTATGGGGATGATTTACGGAAAGTAAAAACGCCTGTGAAAATTTTATGTTTCATTCCGGATTTTCTGGAAGGATGGGAAATTTCCATTTTTTTATTCCGTTTCCGTATGTCCCTTTCCTGTTTCACGCTGTTCCCGGGAAAAAGAATGCGGGGACTGGAGAAAAAGGAAGAAAAATTATGAATAAAATGATAATAACATGTGTATAACTGGAATGACTATTTATGTTTCAATAGCGGAAAATTCATTCATGCCGAACATAGGGAAGGGATGAAAGCGTACTTTTTCAGTAACATTATTTGCTGGCAGGCATTCTGAATATTACCCGATAAAGAAACATTTTCTTTTCCAGAAATGAAGAGCGGATTTCTAATCCGCAACCTTCATCATGATAAAAAATTTTCAGGGAGAGAAGCTTTTCTCCTCTGAGAAGCAATGCTGGTCATTATGAATTCAAAGAGAAGGGAATCTTTGAAAACAAATGATTCCCGGATTTTGAAACGACATGAATAGCAAAAATTCCTTTTTCCTTCTTATACTTCACTTGAAAAAGAGAGAGGTTTTTTACTCCAAGATGGATAGCCCCGTGAAACATCGGGACTTTTTCTCAAAGCCTTTCCTTTCAAACTGGGAACTTGACCTCGGATTAGAAATCCGCTAGATTTGGATTCAGAAGGTGTTTTGGCATTTTTCTGTGTCAGGCCGCTTCAATTAACTACATGATATACGACGAGAAAAAACCGGGCTTCCCCGATGGAGGGAGGTCCGGTTTTTTTTCGTATTGGAAATGATTGATTGATGGAGTTTTATGGAAAATATCTATTTTCTCGTCGGCAAATTGATGATGTCTCCTCGGCGGGAAGGTAATCAAAAAACCTTTCAGTCCGCTTTGGCTGGGGATTGTTTTTTTTCTTCCGGCAAGATACCGGGCGGTATGAACAGCGCCGTGGCAGGAATGATGACAGGGGCGGGGATGCCCGGCCCGGACCAGGCGACGGACATATGGTCCGGGCCTCCATCCTCCTTGTGAATCACCTGAAGAAAATAAAACCGGTCAGCTTCCAGCTGGACAGGTTCGGAAGCCTGGTTGGGCTGGTTGCCCCAATTATGGATGTCGGAATATCCTTTGACGGTGGCGATGCAGGCCATGTCCTTCTGGGTGGCATCCTTGCCCAGCCATAACTCTGCGGAATCGTCGGAAGACAGGTAAAGGCGGTACTTCCCGCTTGCCGGGACTTTCAGCAGGGCGGAGTAACGGGCTCCGTACCTGTCTCCTTGGTTTTCCACATCCAGATGGCTGATCGTGCGGACATCCGGGGCCGCCGTTTCAAAAATCTTCCTGTGGGTCAGGTCCTTTACGGATGCCCCCGGAATGCCGAACCACAATTCCTGCACTACGCCGGGAGAAGGCTTTCCCTCCTCAGAAGAGCCGGAAGCTGTTTCCGTCAGCATGACACCGCACAGAAAGCTCAGGATGGGTAGAATAATGTTCATGGCCGGAGACTCCTTTCCTGCAACGACTACGGCAGGAACCAGGGCAACCTTTCAAAAACGGCGTCATTCCCGGGGTGCCTCCTGGTCATGGCCTCCGTCCTTCTGGCGGCTGGAACTGCTCCTCCAAATCATCCAGCCGATCAGGAATGCCAGAACGCCCAGTCCGGCGACTCTGCGGGGAGTGGAAATGCCGCTGTCCTCCGTCTGGGCCGGCGGTCCTTCCGCAACAGGAGTCTCCTGGGCGTGAACGAAACAGGACAGGGACAAAATTGCCAGAGCGCAGGCGAATATCATACGATGAATAAAAAGAGGACGTTTCATCATTTATGCAAAGGTAAAACAGGAATGAATCTCATTCAAACATATTTGTTCAGACTGTCCCTGTTTTCGTCTGTATGGGATTTGCAGTCCTTTCCGGATTCAGTATTTTCCGGAAAAAACATCCCGGGGCAATTTTTTTGTAGAAAAAGCTTGCATGCCCGCTTTGGAAATGATAATTTCTCCCCGTCCTCAACAGGACGCACCAAGACGAAAGTCAAAGGGGTATTAGCTCAGTTGGTAGAGCGCTTCAATGGCATTGAAGAGGTCAGCGGTTCGAACCCGCTATGCTCCACCAAATAAAGGCCTTAAAGCACAAACGCTTTAAGGCCTTTTCCATTTTGCCAGGCATGGATTAAAGAGCATGCTCATGAGGAATTGATCTATACCGGAAAGATTATCTTTATAGTCTTTACAAATTAGGTAAAACAGTTCCTGTTTTAAGAATATGGCAACTATCAGCAGACTTTTAAGAGAACTCGAAGCAGCGAGCAGAAGAGCGGCCCGTGAGGCCGCAAGGCAGGAAAAACTGGCCCTAAGGGAATTGGCTCTTCAGCAAAAACATGATGAATTAGTGAGAGCGCAAATGGAAGTCGAAAAATTTGAGGAGCGTATCAGCCAATTAACTACAATTCATCATGAAGTAGGCGATTCGTTTGACTGGGGGGAAATAGTTAATCAGCCCCCTCCGGCGTATCCGGTAAAAAACGATAAGGAAGAACGTATTGCTATGCAAAAACTTAGGATGTACAGGCCTAAGTTTTTCCACCGCATGTGCGGAAAAGTTGAAAAAATCAGATCCGATCTTGAACAAAAAGTCGTTCATGCGAAGCAAATGGATGAGTATAATTATCAAAAATCCATTGAGTGTTATGAGCTTAAATTCAGTCAGTGGTCGGCGCTTCATGAACTGGCGTTATCTATTAATCGGGGAGATACTTTAGCCTATCAGCAGGCTATTTTGGAAATTAACCCTTTGAATGAAATTCAGGAAATAGGATGCGAGATTCATTTTGCAATTCCTGATTCTGATACTGCTGTTATTTATTTGACGATAGATGGAGAGGTTGTTGTTCCCAAACAGATTAAGACCCTTACTGCCAGGGGCAAGTTAAGCGTGAAAAATATGCCCCGGACCAGGTTTTGTGAGCTGTATCAAGACTACGTATGTGGATGTGCTTTAAGAATTGCCCGTGAATTATTTTCATTCTTGCCGCTTTCAAGGGTGGCAGTGCATGTTCAAACGGATGTATTGGATCAGGCCACTGGGCATATGGTGCAACAGACCATTTTGTCAGTGTGTATGCCTCGTGCTATTCTTTCTCAAATTAATTTTAAGGCTGCCGATCCTTCAGAGGCCATGAGCCTTTTCCCTCACCGCATGGGCTTTAAAAAAACAAAGGGCTTTATTGGAATAAAACCGTTGTCGGAGTGGGAAATGCGGTCGTTTTAATTATAAAAAAGCCTTTTCTCCCAGCAGCAAATATCTCCGGGTTCTACTTGGAAAATGGGGTGGGGAAGAATGGAGGCCGTTTGCTGCAGCAGGGAATATTGCCGGGGGGACCTTTCCTTGAGCTTGTCCAGAAGATGAAGGAATTCGTATTCGAGCTGTTTATCCGGCAGGAGAAGGGCAGGGGGACGGTTTTCGCAGGGAGAAATTTTGCTTAAATCAAAATTGTAGCCTCTGCGGATGGATTCGTCATGGACGGTTTTCAGGTAGAAATCCAGGACATGAATGGGGTTTCCCGTCTCCCGGAAGCGGAAAAGCTGAGGATGATGGATATATCCTTTTGTCTGCCCCTGCAAAACTTTGCGTGCCAGGAGGCCTTCCCTCCACAGGGCAACCAGGCCGACAGCATCCAGGTAAGAGGGGTGGAGTGACCAGAGTCTCATGTTTTTTGGACTCAGAAAGGCTGCCTTTTGTTGTTTTGAATTATGCAGCCGGCAAAAAACGGGGAGTTGGGAGGGGCAGCCTTTTGTGTGGAAGGGGCCATTCGTTTTCCAGCCGGTTTTTCATCTGAAGGAGATACGGAATCTTTCCCTTTGCGGGGATTATGGAAAGGGGGAGAGAGTTTCCTATTTATCGGCCAGGCAGTTTTTTCAGACAACGGATTCTGTTACCGGTGAACAAGGTGCCGGGAGGGCAGTTGTTACATAAGTATTGGCTGTTGGAGACATTTGCCCCTGTCAGGCCAGGGATATTTCTCCGGGAATGCGGTCCTCCTCCGGTTCGGGAAAAGATGCGGAGCGGACGGGAACCGTTTCTACAGCGGAAGATTGTTCGGTTCTGGTATTGATGGCTTCCAGAATCAGTTCCACCGTGCGTTCCAGGCCGTAATCGGACGTGTTGACGCACAAGTCGTAGAGGCGTGCATTGCCCAGTTCCTGCCCGGTGTAGTGCAGGCAGTGGGTGCGGCGGCGGGAGTCCATGATGTCCATGGCCCGGGCTGCCCCGCCAGGTTCTACCCCATAGTTTTCAATAACGCGCTGCATGCGCGTGGTCCGGTCCGCATGAAGGAAAACACTGAACAGGTTGGGTCTCCCTTTCAGGATGAAGTTGGCGCAGCGGCCCACGATGACGCATGCCTGACTGGCCGTAATGTCCCGGATGACTTTGCTCTGTGCCAGGAAGGTGGCGTCTTCAGGGGGCATTTCCTCCGCCGTGTAGGCATAGTTCTGGGCGTAAAGTTCGTGCAGGAAGCGGCTGGAAAGCTGTTGTTCGTGCTTGCGGATGTAGTCCGGAGTGAGGCCGCTCCGGGAGGCTGTGAGGTACACCAGTTCCGAGTCGTAGAATCGGATGCCCAGCTTTTCCGCCAGCATTTTCCCGATGGCATGGCCGCCGGAACCGTATTCCCGGTCAATGGAAATGACCAGAGGGGCGTCCGGAGCATAAGCGGCCGTTTGTGCCAGCGGAGGAAGCTCGCTTGTTGCTCCGGGGCGCGCCAGCCGTTCCAGGAGCCTGTCCGGCCAGAAGACGTGCCTGTTGAAAAAACGGACGATCATTCCCACCAGGACGGCGGCCACCACGGTTCCTTCCCGTATGCCTGTCAGTCCGGGCAGGAAGATGAGGGAACAGGACAGTCCGATGCAGACGAGCGTGCAGTCCATCCCGGTTTTTACGGCTCCGAATTCCCATTTGAAGAGTTTGACGAAGGCCAGGCTCATGCCTTCCCCTGCCAGAAGAACGGAATCCGCCTTAACCTGAAGAAAGACGCCGAACCCGATGACCACGCAGCTGAACAGGCAGAGAATAACGGACCACAGGTATCCGTCCGGTTCCAGAGGCGCCATGATCCACATGGAAAAGTCCGTCAGAAAGCCGAAGATAAAAGCTATGGGAATCTGGAGCAGATGCGCCGGACGGAATTGCCTTTTCAGCAGGGCCGCCTGCACGGCCACAAAGCTCAGGTGCATGAGGATGGTGACGGTCCCCATGGTTAGAGGGAATGCCAGGCTGAGCACATAGGGCGTGCAGGAGATGGGGGAGACTCCCAGGTCAGCCTTGGTGGACAAAGCGATGCCCAGAGACATGATGAAGAGCGCAGCAATCAGGACGGAGCAGCGCAGGACATGTTCTCCAAGGCTTCTCCGGACACGATAATCTTCCATGATACCGGATGTTATCTTTTCTGCCAGCGGCAAGTCAAGGGTTCTGAGGAAATGAGGCGTTTTTTCCTTTTTCTTTTTCGCCGTCCTCCGTTTCTGAAATTCTCCGCTGTGAACGGGCTGCACTGGGGGAACGGCGTTGCTGTCCTTACCGCTCTTTCAGAGAAATTCCCGTTTCCGTTCCAATTTTTCATGGGTCCGTTGGGGGGCTCGGCCTTGTCAAAGGAAGGCTTTTTTTCTATGTTACCGGGACGTTCCCTTTTCAAGTTTATGTCCAAAAAGAAGGAGGCAAAGACAAATGCCATGCGCCTGCTGGATGCGCTGCATATCCCGTACAGGCATTATTCCTATGAATGCCGCGAGTTTGTGGATGCGCGGCATACGGCGGAAGCACTGAACCTGGAGGAGGAGAAAATGTACAAGACGCTGGTAACGGAGGGAGCTCCTCGGCAGTATTACGTGTTCGTGATACCCATAGGCGCGGAGCTTTCCTTGAAAAAGGCTGCCCGCACCGTGGGAGAAAAGGCTCTTTCCATGCTTCCGGTGAAGGATATTACCGCCGTGACGGGGTATGTGCGCGGCGGCTGCACGGCTTTGGGGATGAAAAGGAAATACCCTGCTGTAATTGATGCCAGCGCGGAGGCCCTGCCGGAAATGGTGGTGAGCGGCGGACGCCTGGGGAGCCAGATTGAGTTGAATCCTGTGGATTTATGCCGCGCGGCAGAGGGTATTTTTGCGGATGTGGCGGATATTCCCGTTTCATGATGAACATCCCGGTTCCGGAAATGCGTAGAGAAGAGGGCAAAAAGCTTTTCCCGGAGGTCTTTTCCCTGTATTTTTTGTTGCGTTTCATCTTCCGTCGCCATGAGTAGCCGTTCTACATTCCGTCCCTGTCTGGTTCCGCTCCATGCTATTTCGGAAGATTCTGGCACGCCGGCGTCTCTTTTCAGGGGCAGAGGCTTTCGAATGTTGTACATTCAGGCGAGTTCTCCCTGTTCTTCCGTGCGGAATGGTTTTCTGCCGGACGAACATGCCGTTTTTTGGATGAATGAACGGATGGAGGACGCCGGCTTATGAGAAGAAAAGACAGGGAAGTAACCCGGCATGGGGATTTGCTGGGAATGATCGCCCGGTTTAAGGTGTGCCGCCTGGGGCTGTGGGACGGCAGGGAGGTGTATGTAGTTCCTCTCAACTTCGGTTATGAAGAAAAAAATGGTTCCCTGAGCCTGTTTTTCCACTGCGCCAGGGAAGGAAGAAAGCTGGATATCCTGCAAAACCGTCCGGAGGTTTCTTTTGAAATGGATGGGGATCATGTGTTGCTGGAGGGGGATATGCCGTGCCGGTACAGTTACGCCTACGGCTGCGTCATGGGGCGTGGCGTCGTCGAATTTCTCCGGGAGGATGAGGAAAAGATGCATGCCTTGCGCCGCATCATGCTGCACCAGACGGGCAGGGATGCGGATTTTACCCCCGGCATGGTCCGTTCCGTATGTGTTCTGCGTCTTAAGGTGGAGGCCATCAGCGCCAAACTTCATGCGTGCCCGGAACCTCCTCCCTCCCGTTGATGGATCTTTTTATGACCGGAGAAATGGCGCCCCTGTTTGTCCGTTGGAGCCTGCCGCACTGGGCTGCCCTGGGCATCGTGGCCCTGGCCGCAGGGGGGCTCCTGTGGGGATGCCGGCGGCTCCGGATGGAGAGCCGTTTGCTTGTGGGAAAGATTCTGGGAGGGGTTTTCCTGTTGACGTTTCTGATGGAAACATTCGGCCGCATCGTCAGAGAACATTGGGAACCCTGGCAGGACAGGCTTCCGCTGCATTTTTGCAGTCTGATGACGCTGGTCTGTTTTATTGCCCTGTGGTTCCGCACGCCCTGGGCATGCGCCGTGGCGTATTTCGGCGTGCTGACGGCGAGCGTCCAGGGACTGATTACACCCATGCTTCACGACGGTTTTCCCTCCGCCGCCTTTTTCGCCTTTTTCGTTGGGCACGGGCTTTTATTGATTTCCGCCCTTTACCTTCCCGCCGTCCTGCAATGGCGCGCGCGGCCGTGGGACGACATGCGGGCTCTGGGTTTGTGCGACGCCTACCTGGTTTTGATTATTCCGGTGAATATCTGGCTGGATACGAATTACGGTTTTACCCGGTATGCCCCGGCTGGAACTGTTCTGGAATATTTCGGTTCCGCTCCGTGGTATTTGCTGACGCTTCAGATTCCGGCCCTGGTTCTTTTGCGGCTGTTGTACCTGACTGTCCGCGTCAGGAAGAAATAAAAGGGTCTCTTCTGCGGGAATGATGATTACTGCGGAAATGGGGGAAGAGGCCTGATCCGTTATTTCAGCGTTTTCAGGTCTTCCTTCGTAAACAGGTGGATATCTTTTTCCCGCGCATGGCGTATTTTTTCCGCCCATTCCGCATCCGCCAGCAGGGCGCGGCCTACGGCAATCAGGTCAAATTCCCCTGCTTTCAGCCGTTCCACCAGAGGTTCCACACTGGCGGCCTCCGCTTCCGGCCCCCCGTCAAAGGCATTCGTAAAATCTCCCTTAAGCCCCACGGAGCCGACGGAGATCGTGGGCTTTCCGGTAAGCTTCCTGGTCCAGCCGGCCAGATTGAGGCGGGTACCTTCAAACTCCGGTTCCCAAAACCGGCGCGTGGAACAGTCAAAGATATCCACGCCCGCATCCGTCAGCGGAGCCAGAAAAGCTTCCAGTTCCATGGGGGTATACGCCAGCTTGGCGTTATAATGGACTGTTTTCCATTGGGAGAAGCGGAAGATGATGGGGAACTGGCTGCCCACTGCCTTGCGGACGGCATGGATGATGCGGCTGGCAAAACGGGTCCGGCCTACCAGGTCGCCTCCGTATTCGTCCGTGCGCCTGTTGGTCTCCTTCCAGAAAAACTGGTCAATCAGGTAGCCGTGCGCTCCATGCAGTTCCACACCGTCAAAACCCAGCCGCTTGGCGTCCGCAGCCGCCCTCGCAAAAGCATTGATAACCTCCTCAATTTTAGCGATGCTCATCGGTTCCGCCGTCTGTTCCAGCGTGTTTACGTCAATTCCGGAAGGGCCGATGGGCGGCAACTCCGGATTGGGCAGGTTTTCTCCCTTGAAGGGCCGGGCCATGCCCACATGCCAGAGTTGCGGGGCTATTTTACAATCCGTGGTGTGGACGGCTTCCAGCACCTTTTTCCATCCCCGCAGGGAAGCGCCCCCGAAGAAATTGGGATAGTTGGAGGAAGGCGAGGCGCTGGGCTCGTCAATGAAAGTGCCCTCCGTGATGATGAGCCCTACTTCATGTCTGGCCCGCCTTTTGTAATAAGCGGCTACCTGGTCCGTGGGAACCCCGTTGGGAGAAAATCCCCGGGTCATGGCCGGAAGGACGATGCGGGTGGGAGTGCTGAGCTTGCGTGAGTGGAAGGGCTGGAACAGGATTTCCATGTCCCTGATCTTGAGTTCGTCCTGTGCATTCATAAAGGTGAAAAACGTTATCTCTGAAGCGGCCGGGCATGGGAACCGGAACCGCACGGGAGTGAGACACCTTCCAGTCTTGTCCCGTTCATCCCTGATGCCGGGGGCTGGGGTGGAATCATTGGATGCGCCGTTTTTCCCTGCTGCCTGCCGGAAGGGACAGGAAGTTCCGGAGCAGCGCTTCTCCGTCCGGCGTCAGGATGGATTCCGGATGGAACTGAATGCCGTAAAGGGGGAGGTGCCTGTGGCGGATGGCCTGCACGTTTTTCCCGGAATCCCTCGCCGTGACAATCAGCTCCGCCGGCCAGGGAAAAGCGGCAAGGCGCCAGGAATGGTAAAGCGCGGCAGGAAATTGCTCCGGCAATCCTTCCAGGAGGGGACACTGCTCCGTCCTGCATATGACTTCCCGCGCTCCGTGAAGGGGGCGGGAAAGGTGTTCCAGACGGGCTCCGAAGCGCACGCCCAGGATCTGATGCCCCAGGCATACGCCCAGCACCGGGGTAAAGCGGGGCAGGCGGTCCAGAAGACGGAAGGTGGCCCGGTGGCAGGCATCCTCCACCGTTCCCGGACCGGGAGACAGGATAAGCTTTTCCCCCGCCTGAACCGCCTGTTCCAGTTCCGGGGATTCATTGGAAACCACGCGCGGAACGGCCATTCCCGTCATTCTGACGAGTTCCGCAAGATTCCAGGTGAAGGAATCCCGGTGGTCGATGATCCAGACGTTCGGTTGACTCATGGCGCGCACATGATAGAGTAATTCCCGACAATGTACACACGGGAACAGACCATCAGCCGCATGAATGCCCTGGGCCGTGCGGAGTGTCCGTTCTTTTTTGTCATCTCCCATGATATGGGCCATAACCTGCTGTTTGAACCTTCGGAAACGGAGGGGGAGCGCATGGCTGCTTTTTCCCTGCCGCTGGGCACGATGGGAAATCAGGACGGCGGCCCTCCGCTTCCGGAACGGCTGCGGTTCATTCCATCCCCCCATCCCGTGTCCCGGTATGCGGCATCCTTCGCCTCCGTCCGGAACCATCTGATGAGGGGGGATTCCTACCTGCTGAATTTATGCGTGTCCACCCCCGTGGAAACCAACCTGACGCTGCGCCATCTGTTCCGGTTTGCCCGCGCGCCTTACCGGATGCTGCTGGGGCCGGACGCGCGGATTTCCGGAGTGCACGGCCGCGGCTGCGTCTGCTTTTCTCCGGAACCGTTTGTCACGGTGCGCGGCCGCTCCATTTCCACGTTTCCCATGAAGGGAACGGTTCCGTCCGCTACGCAGGAAGCGCGCCGCTGGCTGGAAACGGATGAAAAGGAGAATAGGGAATCCGCCACCATTGTGGATCTGATGCGCAATGATCTTTCCATGGTGGCAACCGGCGTGAGGGTGAAGCGTTACCGCTATATCAGCCCTGTAGAAACGTCCAAAGGGCCTATTCTTCAATGCAGTTCCGAGATTTCCGGGCTGTTGCCGGAAAACTGGCGTTCCCGCCTGGGGGAAATCCTTCTGAAGCTGCTTCCTGCCGGGAGCGTGACCGGAGCGCCCAAGGAAGCCACCTGCCGGGCCATCGCGGAAGCGGAGGATATGGAGAGGGGGTTTTATACCGGAATTTTCGGCTTTTTCAACGGGCGGGATTTGGATTCCGCCGTCTCCATCCGCTTCATGGAGGAGGATGAACGGGGAATGGTATACAAGAGCGGTGGAGGAATTACCGTCATGAGCCGGATGGAAGAGGAATACCAGGAAGCTGTTGCCAAAGTTTATGTGCCGTTTGATTTTTGAAACCGTTAAATGGGAGAATGGCGCTCCCTGTCTGCTTCCCTGGCACCAGCGGAGGATGGAGGCCGCCATCGGCGTTCATGGTTCGGACGGAGCTTCCGTCCCCGATCTGGCTTCCGTTCTTTCGGACTGTCCCGGCCCGGAGGGCCGTGGTGTTTACAAATGCCATATCACGTATGATACGCGGGGAAGGGTGCGCCGCACCTCCTTTGAGCCCTACCGTCCCCGGCAGGTGAAGACGCTGACGTGTGTGGAAATGCCCGGGCTGGATTACTCATGCAAGTGGGAGGATCGGACAGGGCTTCTGGCGGCAGGGGCGGCGTTGGGCTGTGACGAAGAAGCGCTGATTCTCCGGAACGGGATGGTGACGGATACGCGGTACAGCAACGTGGTGTTCGGGGACGGGTCTTTCTGGGTTACTCCGGAAACTTTCCTGCTCCCGGGAACCAAGCGCGCCTTCCTGCTGTCCCGCGGAGACATTCAGGAATGTTCCGTAAGAGCGGAAGATATAGGCAAATTCCGCTTCTGTTCCCTGATTAATTCCATGCTGGATCCCGGCGATGTGGTGGTGCGGACGGAGGATATTATCCTGTGTTGAGGGTGGAAAACGGATAGATTGTTTTATCCGGAACCCTCTGAATTTTGGTATTGAGGGCATAAAAAAGCGGCCGTTCCATGGATATGGAATGACCGCCTGACGCCTTCTTAAATGGCGCCGCAGTAGTGGGCGCAGCACCACATGGCGCGGGGATGGTGGAAGAAGGATTTCCAGAGGCTCCCCTTGAGGGTGTTAGCCCTGGAACCGTCCTTGTTCAGATAGCCGAACCAGTCGCCATGCTGAACGTCCTGGAAGTGGGAGAAAGCCCAGTTGCGCACCATGTCGTGACGGATGGCATAGCGTTCTTCCCCTGTGAGCTTGTAGGCGAGCGTCATGGCGATGAGCGCTTCATCATGCGGCCACCAGAACTTCATGTTGTGCCAGTATTCCTGAACGGGTTTGTTGTACACGTCCGTGTAGTACAGCATGCCGCCGTTTTCCTTGTCCCAGCCGCGGGCGAATGCCCAGTCGATCATGTCGCAGCCCACCTTGATGAGTTCGGGGTCATTGCCGCGATGGCGGGCTTCTTCCAGCACGAACCACCCACCCTCCGTAGTGTGGCCGGGGTTCAGGGTGCGTTCGTCGAAGTGGTCGATGATGGAACCGTCCGTTCCCACCACTTCCATGACTGCCTGGATGTCAGGTTTCATGAACAGGGTGCGGAGGTCGTTGATGCAGCGGTCTGTCCAGCCGGTATAGAAGCCGTCGTCATCTTCCAGGTACTTGCGCATTTCCTGAGCTGTGTTCAGGGTAATCATGCGGGTGCCCAGACCGGTCGTAGGGCGTTCCCCGGTGAATTTGGGAACCATTTTGCCGGGAGTGAAGCAGTTGTCCGTGAAGATGTCGAACCAGTGGCGGGCTTCACGGGCGGAATCCCGGCTGCCGGTCGCCCTGGCGTGCGCTGCAAAGGCGATGGCGGCGAAAGATTCGCTGTAGGCGTAGCGGCGTTTGCGGATGGGGGTGCCGTCGGCAGCCACATGAAAGAACATGCGGCCGTCCGCCGGGTCAACGCACTTGGTTTTCAGGAATTCCAAGGCGCTTTCCGCCCATTTGAGCCAGTCCGTATTCTTTTCGATGCTGTTGTACATTGTCAGCAGCATCCATGCCATGCGGCCCTGGGCCCAGACGGATTTGTCGGAGTCCACCAGCGTGCCGTCTGCGTCAAAGCAGTGGTAAAGACCACCGTTTTTTTCGTCGTAGGCGCGGGGGAACCAGAACGGCAGAACGTCTTCCAGAAGCTGGCGGCGGTAGAACTTGCCCAAAGAGGGCATATCAAGAGTTGCAGCCATGTCAGTCAGGTTCCGGGGTTCAGTTTAAAGCCCACTGGAAGAAGCCGATGCCTTCCAGTTCGGAACGGAGTTCCTTCAGCTGATCTGCGGTCGGGTTGCCCTGCGGAAGTCGGGCGGGGCCAAGATCGACGCCCAGCCAGCCCATCAGAGCCTTGGCGCAGCCCATATAGCCCTTGGAGGCCAGGATATTGATCATCTGAACGGATTTCCACTGGCAGTCGCGCGCCGTTTCCACATCGCCTTCCGCAAAGGCTTTCATGAGTTTCTGGTACAGGGCCGGAGCAAAGTTGAAGGAGCTCCCCACAGCGCCCTTGGCCCCCACGGAAAGGGCGCCCGTAAACCATTCGTCCACACCCCAGGGAATATCCACGGTCTCGTCGTAATTCAGCGTGGTCTGGTACAGGGCCAGATCCGGATTGGTGAATTTGATGCCTGCGAAATTTGGAATCTGTTCCTTGGCCAGCCTGATGAAATCCACCGGATTGAAGCGTACGCCCGTCAGCACGGGGATATCGTAGTAATAATAGGGCAGGTCGGGAGCGCCGGAGGCGGCGAAGGCGCAGCATTCCACCAGGCGCTGAACAGTGCCGGGCTTGTAGTAGGACGGGGCCAGGGAACTGGTGGCCACGAATCCGCATTCCTGGGCAAAAGAGGCCAGTTCCCGGGCGTCCCAGACGCTGTTGGAACCGGTATGGGCGATAACTTCCACGCCATGCTTGGCGGAGGCTTCCTTCCAGGCAGAATAGATTTCCTTGCGTTCTTCAAGCTGCATGGAGGAGGATTCCCCGGTGCTGCCGGTAATGAAAGCAAGCTTGATGCCCTGGGAGGCAAGCAACTTGGCCTGGGCGTCAACGCTGGAAGGGTTCAGGGAACCGTCCGCCTTGAACGGAGTGTGTACGGCGGCCACCAGGCCGTGGAGTTTCAATGACGTGTCCATATTATGTAGTGATATGAAAATAATTCGGGGTGATGATTGCAAATCATCTTGGGAAAGACAATCCCTGAATCTTTCTGAATAAAAAAAGACCACATAAAAAAATGCGCGTTTCTGCGGCGGGGATGAGCGCTGATGCAGAGAATGATTCAAAACGCTGACGGACAGTCTATTGGTTCATGACGTGATGCATGGTTTCTGCCGGTGATTTGGCATGTTCCGGCAAGCAATTCTCTTCATAGCACCAGATTTCCGCACCATCCGGCTTCCGGGGAGAACTCATCGGCATTTTGTGATGCCGTGAAGATAGAACATTGCACGGCACAGGAAGCCGTTTTTTTAGAAGTGCGGCGCTCTTGATGGGGACGGCAGGATGGTTCCGCCGCAGAACGCCTTTCCTTAATTCCTTAATCCTTCCCATGCAGGGAGGGCACGGGAGCCCTGGCCGGGAGGGTGTACAGTTTTTCAATGTCGTCCAAGTAGCGGGAAACAGGGGTATTGGCCGGCTGTTCCTGTTCCCGGAGGATTTTCACGGCTGCCGCGTAGGAAGCGAATGTCTTGCCGGTTCCGGACCGCGTGTTGATTTCATACCAGTCCATATAGTCCCGGACGCGGCGGGCGGTTTTCATGGAAAGGTTTCTTATTTCCCGAAGCTGGCTGATTTTGGGGACGGCTTCCCGGCTGTTGACTTTCCCTGTTTGCATCAGGGCCACCAGCTTGGCATATTCTACAATGACGGGCCGGTATGAAGGAAAGGAACGCCTGCTGAGGTTGAGCAGGCTGCCAGCCACGTTGGAAAGCTGCCTGTTCAGATCCGGCAGGGAACGGGCCTGTTCCAGGTCATCCAGGGGAAATGTGACGGTGGTGCGGGTATCCGGATCATACTTGACCAGGGTAAGGGCTTCCTGGAGATGACGTTCCGTTTCCGTAATCGTGAGAGTTTCCGTCAGGGGAGGCGTCGCCATGCGGGAAAGCTGAAGCGTCCACCATTTATGGAGGGAAGTGGGGGTCAGGCTGAGCTGCGGAAAATGGCGTTTGATGAGGTTTCTGGGATCGTCATTGCCCAGAATAGCCTGGTCCAGAAGCTGTTTCATTCCTTCCGGACCGTTTTCCTGGTTCAGCAGGCAAAGCACCAGGGCTCCACAGGAAGTTTGATAGGCCGCGTAAGAGGTCGCATCCAGTTCCTTTTCCGGTTCCCGGCAATTCAGGATTTCTTCCGGAGTCATAATTCCGGACTGCTGGAACAGGGTGGAATACATGGCACGGTCAGCTTCATTATTGTGCCACAGAACAGCCTGTTCCAACCCGGCAATCAGCCAGGGGGGCAGCGTGACGTTGTCCGGCAGGCCTTCCGGGTCCACTGTGCGCAGCATCATTTCATAAAGCAGGGTGGAGACGATGGCGCGGCGCAGGCTGTCCTGGTTGATGCCGTGGCCCAGATGAATGAAAATGCTATAGGAGAGGGTATTGCCTACAATGACGGTTTGCATGCGGACGGGGTTGGCCGGAACGGGGCTTCCCGGCTCTCCTACCAGGCGGATGTTGATGCCGTTTTTCCATTCGTCAGGCTGCTTGAGGACTTTTAGCAGCGCGGTGCGTATGGCATCCGCCCGGGTGGCGATGGCCCCGGCCAGCAGGGAGTCCATCCCGGTGACGTGGAATTGCTTGGAGGTGGAAACGCTGGTGAACGGCTGCCTTTTGGCGGGCTGTTCCTCCGCTCCGGCGGCGGTCCTTGCCGAAGGTGAAGGGGGAACGACGGGGTTTACATTGGAACTGCCCTGCAATACTGGACGGTCCGAGGCGTCATCAATAAAATCCGCATCCTGGACGGATGCTGATTCTTCTTCCGTCTGCCGCACTTCCGCGGAAGAATCATTGCCAGGCTCCTTTCGTTCCTGTCCCCGGCCGGCAGGGAGCAGAAGAAGAGCCGTCAACAGAAAGACGCATGTTCCCCTGAATTTCATCAACGGAAAAAGTTAGTCGAATTGTTCCGCCAGACAGCTGAAATCCTCTTCCGCGCGACCTTCCCGGCACAGCCTCCCCATGATGGAGGAAACCAGGGCGGCAACAGGCGGGTGGATTCCTTTTTCTGCGGCAAGTTCCTGAGCGTAAATACTGTCTTTCCTCATGTTGTCCAGGGAGAAATGGGTGGAAAAGTCACGCTTTGCCATCAGGGGCAGCTTAAATGCAGCCAGAGGGGAGGCGATGACGTTCCGGGAAATGGCCTGGCCCAGCATTTCCGGGGAAATGCCGTACGCCTGGGAGATGGCCAGGGCTTCGCTCAAACTCTGCACCATGGTGGCGGAGACCATGTTGGTAACCAGTTTGACGACGGTGCCGGCTCCGATGCCGCCCAGGTGCAGGATGTCCCGGGAACTGTGCTCCAGCACGGGGCGTATGCGGTCCAGTGTGGTGGAATCCGTGCCAACGTAGTAAACCAGTTCCCCTTTTTCCGCGGGCAAACGGGAGCCGGTGAACGGGCAATCCACATACGTGCAGCCGATGGCGGAACTCATCAGGGAGAGTTTGCCGACGGTCGCCAGGTCAATGGTTGAATGGTTCAGAATGATATGCTCCGGTGTCAGAGCCCCTCTCATTTGTTCAAACACTTCCAGACAGGCATTCCTGTCTTTCAGGTAGAGCTGGATAACTTTGGAAGCGCGTGCCGCATCCGCCGGGGTAGGAACCGCTTCCGGAAAATCTTCCCGCGGAGTTCTGTTCCAGACGGTGACCTTGTCGCCCATTCCGGCCATATGGCGTGCAATCCGTGAGCCAATGAGGCCCAGTCCTAAAATGGAAACGTGATACATGGCTTTATTTAGTGGGAAAGGGAAGAATTCCATCAGGAACCGATTCGGAAACGGCTTTTCCTGCGCGGAGGTTCCTGCTTTTCCGGCTTGGGCGTTTCCGTTGCGGCAGTTGCGGCTTCTGCCGGAGGTTGTGCGGATGCCGCCGCAGGGGCAGTTTCCCTCATTTGGGCTGCCAGAGAGATGGGGTCGGTTTCCGGACGGTGGCTGACGACGACCTGTTTGGGACCGGCGGACGGCTTTTCCTGCGCATTCGGATCCTCCGCCACATGAGCAGGCACTTCATTGGCGTCGTGGGGAATGGCAGACGGATCGCTTATTGCCGCGGCCAGCTGGGGGCCGTCCTCTTTTGCGGCGGAGGCGGGATTCTGGTCCGCAGCCTGTTTTTTGCGGGGAAGGGTGGTGGTTCCGGTAATGGCAAGCTCCAGGTCGGAATCCGGCAAGCCTCCGCAGCGGATGGCTGCATCATAGCTTTTGCGTGCCTGCGCCGTGCGGCCCAGCCGGGAATAGGTCCAGGCCAGGTTGAAGTGCGCGTCCGGTGATTCCGGCTGGATTTTCAGGGCGTTTTCAAAGTGGGCCACCGCTTTTTCATAGTTCCCGGCGCTGGTTTCCAGGTTGCCCAGGTAAAGCAGGGCGGGAGCGTTGGCCGGATCCAGCCTGACCGTTTCCGTCAGGGAGGCGATGGCGTGGTGGTCTTCCCCGGCGCGGTATTGGGCCACCCCCATCATGAACCATGCGGGGGAGGAGGAGGCGTCCAGTTCCGTGGCTTTTTTCAGAAATTTGATGGCTTCCTCCGCCTTGTTGCGCTGAAGCAGAATGGTCCCCAGATTGACCAGGGCCGGAACGTGAGCCGGCTGGAAGTCCAGCAAAGTCCGGTACAGCTGTTCTGCGGCGGCATAGCGTTTTTTGGCGAAGGCTTCTGCGGCGCCTTGCCCCAGGGCTTCCGCCTCCAGCTTCCGGCGTACCGTGGCTTCCATGCTCCGGTTCAGCGCTTTTTCCTGGTCCGGAGTAATGGTTCCGGCGGAGATGGCGGCCAGGCGGGCCTGTTCGGCGGAACGGCTTTTCAGTTCTTCCATCTGCCGGGTGAGTTCCTCCACCTGAATGTTTTTCTGTTCCAGGGCCTTCTGGGCCCGCGCCAGGGCTTCCGCCTGTTTCTTGTCGTTTCTGGCGGATTTGTCCGCTTTGGTCTTCATCTGACTGCGCGCCAGTTCCAAATCCCGAGCAAGCTGGGCGGCCTTGCCGCGTTCCGCAGAGAGGGCCTGTGCCAGCTTGTTGATTTTTTCCTTCTGCTGATCCGTCAGGGGAACATTGATATTGTTATCCCTGGCAATGGCGTTGACAATTTGTTTTTCCGCAGGAGTGAGCTTGATGGCTTCTTCATTGTCCATCAGGGAGGCTATTTCCGCCGTGTCCGGATTTTCCTGATGCAGCCGCTTATAAGTGCTGATGAGCAGGGAGCGGCTCTGGTCCTGCACGGAAAGTATGCGGAGCTGCTTGGCGATGGTGGAGCGCAGCAGCTGGTTTTCTTCCAGAAGAAGCGGGCTTTTTTCCGGATTGGCCTCCAGCTTGGACAGTTCCACATCCGCATTGATGAGCTTGGTATTCAACTCTGTGATGCGTTTGCGGTAGCCGATGTTTTCATCCCGGATGGCAATCAGTTTCTGTTTCAGGTCTGCGGATTCCTCACGCGCCTCTTCCAACGCTTTCAGGTTGGCTTTCCGCTGTTCTTCGGAATCGGATTTGGCTGTTTCCAGAGCGGCGATTTTGTCCTGGGCATCCTTGAGCTGGGCCGCCAGCGTCAGGTTGCGGTCCAACAGGTTTTTTGTTTTGTCCGGGCTGTTGAGCTCCACCAGGGCCGCCAATTGGTCCCGGTCTTTCTGAAGGGCGTTTTTCTCATCCGTCACTTTGTCCAGCTTGTCCTGGTACTCCTTGAGCTGCAGCTGAAGATCGGCGATCTGCGCCAGATAACGGGCTTTGTCCTGGCTGAGGGAGGTGACATTTTGTTCCAGTTCCTCCACTCTCCTGGTGAGAGTCTGAATAAGCTTGTTGCTGGTCTTTCTTTCATCCTCCATCTGCTTTTTGACCTTGAGCAATTCATCTCGGTAAACGGATTCTCCGGCGGATGCCACGGCCAGTTTTGCCAGAATCTCCTCCTGCTCCCGGCGGGTGCGCTTGAGAGCCTGGATCAGAGCATTGTTCTCCATGGTGGTTTTATCCAGCAGTCTGCGGATGCGTTCGTAATTGCTCTCCACCACTTCCGGAGCCGCCCCGGGAGAAACGGAAGGGGACGGGATGGTATTGATCAGGGATTCTCCGGGACGGGTAGGGAATTCCACGCCCTTGTAGCCGGGAGGGAGGGCTATGTTGGGTTTTGGCCTGGGGCGCTTCGGCACGGAGGCCGGGCGTTCCAGCTCCAGGCCGGATGAAGAAGAGGCGGCGGCCTGCTGCTGGGCCAGCTTCTGCCACTGGTCCAGATTTTCCCTGTTGAGCTGGCGGCGCGTTTGCAGCAGGTTGGGGCGCCATTGGGGATAAGACTTAGCCAGGCGTCCGAACTTGTCTTCCGCCTGCTGTGTCAGGCGGATGGCTCCTATATAATCCCGTTTTTCCACCAGTCCTGCGGCTTGGGTCACCAGCCTCAACGCCTCCAGGTACATGTCCGTTGGATCCTGCTTTGTCCCGGCGGTGGCGGGCATGGGGCCGGGCATATACGACCCCTGGGCCAGAAGGGGCATGGAGCCGCAGGTCAGGGACAAAGCAAGGGTAATGCCAAGGGGGAGAGGAGTCATCATGGGGAGAAGCTTTGTTTACATACGGCACACCGTCCTGAATCGCAAGAATAAACCGTGTCTTGTGCTTGTGTTCGCGGGGGCGGGTGGTAGACTCTTGCCAATCCTTGATTTTTCCCATGAACATCTCCGTTTTAGACCGTTTTTTGAAGTATGTCTCCGTGGGCTCTCAGTCGGACGCGGATTCCGCCACCGTGCCATCCACCCCCGGCCAGACGGAGCTGGCCCGGCTGTTGGCCGGGGAATTGAAGGACATGGGAGCGCAGGCGGAACTGGATGATGATTCCGGAATTGTTTACGCCTCCATCCCTTCCAACGTGGAGGGGAATGTTCCCGTCATCGGCTGGGTGGCCCATGTGGATACGGCTCCGGGAGTCTCCGGCAGCGGAGTGAAGCCCCGCATCGTGCGCTCGTACGACGGCGGAGACATCCTGCTCAATCCGGAACAGGGAATGGTGCTTTCCCCCGCCGTTTTTCCCGAACTGACGGATTATTTGGGCCAGGACCTGGTCGTGACGGATGGAACTACCCTGCTTGGCGCGGACGACAAGGCCGGTGTGGCGGAAATCATGGATATGGCAGCCTCCTTCCTGCTGAACCCCGAACGGCCTCACGGCGAGATACGGATCGCCTTCACGCCGGATGAGGAAATAGGACGCGGAACGGATGCCTTTGACGTGGCGCGATTTGGTGCGGATTTCGCCTATACCGTGGACGGAGGCGCCCTGGGGGAAATTGAATACGAAAATTTCAATGCGGCTTCCGCAGTGGTGACGGTGCAGGGCTCTTCCATTCATCCCGGAAGCGCCAAGGGCAGGATGTTGAATGCCTGCCTGGTTCTCATGGAATTCCAGGGAATGCTGCCCGCGTTCCAGAATCCCGCTTTTACGGAAGGGTACGAGGGCTTTTATCATCTGGATTCACTCCGGGGAGATGTGGAACAGGCGGCTGCGGAGTACCTCATCAGGGATCATGACAGGGCGGCCTTTGAGCGCAAGAAGGAATTCATGCAGGAATGCGTGGCCCTGCTGAACCGTAAATACGGGGAGGGGACGGTAAAGGCAGAGATTACGGATTCCTATTACAACATGAAGGAAAAGATACTTCCGCACATGCACCTGGTGGAACATGCCTGCAGGGCCATGGAAGCCGTGGGAGTGAGGCCGGAAATCGTCCCTGTGCGCGGAGGCACGGACGGAGCCCGCCTCTCCTTCATGGGGCTGCCGTGCCCCAACCTGTGCGCCGGAGGCCACAACTTCCATGGAAAGTATGAATACGTTCCTGTCCGTTCCCTGGAAAAAATTTCCGCCATCCTTCAGGAAATCGTCTCCGGTTATGCCAGGTACGGCCTGGAACCGCCGCCAGGGGAATGAGGAACATGGCGATAAGCGGAGATGTTGCGATTCCGGCATTCGGAAATAAAAATTTTTGCCTGTTCCTGAAACTTTTATTGGGAGGGAGGCGCAATACTGAATCAAGTTCATAAAAGGAATGGCTTTGAATTCCCCGGCGTCCCTAATCCGTGAAGCTGCGGGAAAGTGCTTGCTTTTTTCCCTTCCGTCATGATCATGGCGGCTCACCGTTTTTGATAACCCCCGCATATACACATTTTGATATGAGCGTGATTCCCAATGTCCTGGCTGAAAGGTACGCCTCCGCCGCCATGAAATCCATCTGGTCCGCAGAGGGCCGCATCATTCTGGAACGCGAATTCTGGATTGCCGTGATGAAAGCCCAGAAGGATCTGGGGCTGGATATTCCGGACGGGGTGATTGAGGCCTATGAACGGGTGAAAGACCAGGTAAATCTCCCTTCCATTGACGCGCGTGAACGCGTGACGCGCCACGATGTGAAGGCGCGCATAGAAGAATTCTGTGAACTGGCCGGATGCGAGCATATCCACAAGGGAATGACCTCCCGGGACCTGACGGAAAATGTGGAACAGCTCCAGATATGGAAGTCCATGCAAATCATCCGGGACAAGGCCGTGGCCGTGTTGAACCGCATGAGCGCCCTGGCTGAACAATGGAAGCACGTGACCATTGCCGGACGCACGCACAATGTAGCCGCGCAGACCACGACCATGGGCAAGCGCGTCGCCATGTTCGGGGAAGACATCGTGCACGGCCTGGGTTCCTGGATTTCCCTCATGGACCGTTACAGCGTGCGCGGACTGAAGGGCGCTGTTGGAACCCAGCTTGACCAGCTTTCCCTCTTCGGGCAGGATGCCGGCCGCGTGCTGGAACTGGAAGACCGCGTGTGCGCCCACCTGGGTATCCCTGCCAAGTGGATGAATGTGGGGCAGGTATATCCGCGTTCTCTGGACTTCTCCGTGGTTTCCGGGCTGGTGGAACTCACCTCCGGCTGCTCCTCCTTCGCCAAGACCCTGCGCCTGATGGCCGGCCATGAACTGGCTACGGAGGGGTTCGCCAAGGGACAGACTGGCTCCAGCGCCATGCCGCACAAGATGAACGCCCGCTCCTGCGAGCGCGTCAACGGCTTCCATGTCATCTTGAAGGGTTTCCTGATGATGATTTCCGGGCTGGCCGGGGATCAGTGGAATGAAGGGGACGTTTCCTGCTCCGTGGTGCGCCGTGTCGTCATGCCTGATTCCTTTTACGCTGCGGACGGACTGTTTGAAACTTTCCTGACCGTGTTGAACCAGATGGGCGTGTATGAGGCCGTGGTGGCTGCGGAATTGCGCCGCTACCTGCCTTTCCTGATGACAACCACCATCCTGATGGAGGCCGTCAAGCGCGGCATTGGCCGGGAGACCGCCCATGAGGTGATCAAGGAACATGCCGTGGCCGTCTCCAATGACCTGCGGGCCGGGAAAATCATGGAAAACAATTTGCTGGACCGCCTGGCGGAAGACGGGCGCCTGGGAATAGACCGGGCGGACCTTCAGCGCATTTTTGATTCCAATTCCTCCGCTACGGGCATGGCTGACGCCCAGGTGGAAGCATTCCGCTCCATGGTGAAGGAAGTGACGGACAGGTTTCCGGACGGAGCGGGCTACCAGCCCGGGGATATCCTGTAAAAAGAACCTCGGAAAGAAGCCGGAACTCCCGGTGCACGCGTTTTTTCCAGACGCCGCCCTTTTCGGACGGCGTCTGTATTTTTATGCCGTCCGCATACGTGTTTTTTCAATTTCTTTACGTCAGGAGAGCTTGACGAATCAGAAGGATGCCAGTAAGCTTGAATTCAGTAAACGGGCGCGTACGTTGCATGCGCCTTTGCAAGCAACCCCCTGTTAAACAATTTTCAATATGGAAAACCAGCATCTCAGCCTTTTGGACCGTGTGTACACCGTTCTCAGAAAGAGAGGGGAAGAAACGGAATGGATTACTTCCGCTGATGACCACAACATTAAGACAGGCATCGCATTCGTCCCCTGTGATACGTTCACCCCGGTGAGCCTCCTGTACACCATGATTGAACGTCCGGAGACGCTGGTCATTGACGTGCTTTTTGCCGCCAAGGTTCCTGAAAACCGCCGTGTGGAAGTCAGCATTATCCTCAGCGAACTGAACGCGGACCAGACGGCCGGCGCCTTTCAGCTGGACCCCAACAGCGGGTATGTTTATTACCGCCAGTCCTTCGTTCTGGAAGGCATGGACCTCACGGAAGCCCAGTTTGCCCAGTTGATGAAGAATATTGAAACCGTGGCTGTGGAAACGGCGGAGGCCTATTCCCACATCATGGAGACGGAATATCCCAAATAACGGGACGCGTTTCCCCCGGAGCTGTTGATGAGCGAGGCCCCTCAAAAAAAGGGAACGTCCTGGTCCATAGGCATCGGCCTGGGGATTGTGGCGCTTCTGATAGGCACGGCTATTGTAACGGAGCCGTCCGTCTCTTTTTCCTCCTCCGGAAACAGGGGCTGCGCGCCCGCAGGAACGGAGACACCCCTCCGGCTGCAGACGAACACTCTTTTTATTTCCGCGCCCGGCATCGTGAAGGCCTCCTACCTGACGATGCTTTCTCCCAGCGTTTCCGGAAAGGTGGACAAAGTGCATCCCCTGTTTAATGTGGGGGAAATTGTCCTGAAGGGAACCCCCCTGATGGAATTGGAAAAATTTGAATACCGCGCCCGGCTGGCGAACGCTCAGGCGGAACTGGAACAGGCCCGCCTGGATGTTTCTACGGAGCAGGCGGAAGCCCTGAAAGCCATCAAAAAGACATACAGCTCCGTCTCCAAAAGCGGAAAGGAATCCGAACTGGTGCTCCGGGTGCCGCAGCGCAGAGCCGTAAACGCCAGGCTGAACGCCGCGGAGGCGTATGTGGCGGAAGCAGAACAGGCCCTCCGGGATACGGTGCTGGAAGCTCCCTATACCTGCCAGGTGGTGGAATGCTCTGTGGGAGCCGGTGCCCGCGTGGTCGCCGGGCAGCCGGTGGGGAAAGTAATTCCTCTTCAGGAGCGGATGATACGGATTCCCGTTCCGCTGGAAGAATTTTCCGCATTGCCCAGGGATGAGCAGGGCAAGGTGAATACGGCTCTGACCGCCTCTTGCGTGCTGAATAATGGAAAACGGCTGCAGTGGCTGGGCCGCGTTACGGCGGTGGATGCGGCGCTGGATTCCAAAAGCAATTCCGCCGTGTTGATTGCCTCCCTGGAGCCGAATGCCTCCCATGTTTCCGAGTGGCAAGTGGCTCCCGTCAATATGGCTCTTCAAGTAGCCATCAACGTTCAAGTTCCCGTTTCCGCGTGGATTCCCGCTTCCGCCGTCAGGGACGGCAGCTCCATCCAGGTAAAAACGCCGTCAGGAATGCAGGAACGCAAGGTGCAGGTAGTGGCGTTAAAAGACGGCAGAGCCCTGGTGACCGTTCCGGAATTCCAGTCAGGGGACGCTCTGATTCTTTAATTCATTTTTTCAAAGGGATATCCTTTCCCACCCATTTTTCTGCCGCGGGGGAATCATTCTTTTCAAAAATTTCCCGTTGGAGGGACAACTCGTCCACAAACTGGAAACCGATACGGCCGGAAGGGAAAATACGGCATCGGGAAGGCGCGGGAATTCTGGAATGCGGAACGCGTGGGAGTCTTTTGAAAAAATATTTTTGGGACCTACATACTTGACTAACCAAACTATTTTATAATATTTTCGTCACATCCTCATTATTTGAAGGTGAACAATATAGAAAAAAGGAAGATCGTAAGTTGATCTTCCTTTTTTCTATCAAACCCTCCGTCTTCTCAAAATAATACACATAATTCCTAATAGACTCATGGTAGAAGTCGATGGTTCGGGAACAACGTCATATCCTATTAATTTGAACCATCCCTTTCCCGATTCCCCTTCTTCATAAGTTAATTTATATGATCCGTCAGAGTTGAACATATCAATATCTGAAAGATCATAATTCGTCAAATCGCCCGAAAATAGTTGGAATTCATCACCGGAAGAGATCATACTCAAAATTTTCGTCTCATCAAGATCAAGCCTTATTTGACTACTCTTATCCATGAAAACAGAACCAGCGGATATATAGTAGAACTTATCTCCATTTCCGCAATTAAATGTTAAAAATGAATTCTCATTTAGTGATAGAGAAAACAAAGTAGAATTTTTAGTTATGTTCCAACTTGATTTTGTTAAATTTATGTTAATTGAACCATCATTTTCTTGAGAAGTATAACCATCGAAAGAAGTACCATTCTGAATATTAACAGTTAAGTCAGATGAAGCGGATATTCTCTGATTTTTAGATTTAGACAAATCCACGTTATTAAGACTAACTTCTAGATTTCCTGCACCTGAAATCAGTGTGTTGTTATTAACTGAAGAAATAGATGAATTTGTAAGAGATATAGTACTACTATCTCCAACCAAGACCCCACTGGTACTGGATTTTTTATTTTCAATATGTGTGTTATAAAGAGTTACTTTTGAATCTCCGCTTGCGGATATAGAAGCCCTATTATCTCCTGTTGTCGATATTCTAATAATTCCATTACCTTTATTTGATATTGTAGCGTTTCTACTCGCGTGGATCGCCGTATCTGAGGCATTATAAATTTCTACATTATCAAGGAGAAGGTTTGAATTATTCCAGAGGCGAATACCTGTTCCCTCATCTGCGTAATTATAAATTTTCGTATTGTAGATAGTAGATGTTTCGGTCATGTCACTCAGTTCGATCACTGAACTGTAACTACCCCACACGCCTCCCTTTGATACGGTAACTGAGGACCAACCGTAATTCGCTCCTAAATTGAGAAATTTTCCTCCTTTTGAGTAAATCGCCGCATCCCCAAAAGAATTAGATCTACACACTGTAGAAATTACAATATTAGTTCCGGTATAGGAAGATCCTGAAGAAATCAATAAAGCGCATGAAACATTTGAGGAGGTATTATGATGTTTTTCGTTATCTTCTATAATATCTCCATTAATCGTGACATCGGCAGTTTTTGCCGCCAAACAATAGGGAATGGTGTATGAACCAAATAGGCTTAGGGAAATGAATAAGGCCTTTACTGATGATAATGTCTTCATAGTTCTTATCTAGGTTTGTTCCCATTTTAGGAACATTGAAGACCTATTACCGAATATCGAATGACTTGTAAATACTTTTGTACCTAAATTTGGTACAATCTTATTCTCTGTTATTGTTCCAAAATGAGGAACAGAAATAGTAATGAAGAGAAAAATCTTCGTAAAATATTAAAAGAAAAACGTTTAGAGTTGAATATGACTCAACGAGACTTGGGAGAACTCCTGAATACACCTCATACCTTCATCAACAAATATGAAGTAGGAGAACGGTATCTTACATTCACGGAGGTCATCAACATTTGTAAAAATCTACAGATAGATGTGCATAGTCTTCTGGATGATGTGATGGAGAAGTCTTCCAAAGAATAGTATCAAGGAAAGTAGAGTTCAATTTCTTCAACTCACCAATTCACAATACATCATTCTCTTACCAACCATTTTGGTAATCGTATCTCCTATACATTCCATTACTTCAATCTTGGAGGTATTATGCCTATAGG